>JAYPDO010000172.1:0-9251 GCA_038125285.1 Opitutia bacterium | reverse complement strand
TCCTAAGCCCTTTTGCCAAGGCCATCGAACTGACCTGGATGGTTTGGCAATTAGGCGCCCCATCCGACCCGCTCCCTGGCGAGGGATAGCCTCCCCTCAAGGTTGGGAGGAGAAAAGTGGGTTGGAAACAACCATCACCAACGAGTCCGCTAATATCAGCCCCCAGGCAAATGTACGAAGCCAATTCAACCTAACCAGCTTACGGATCTGCTGGAGGTTCCACCCTAGCCTGAGTTGTTGGTGAAGTGGAACCATCACCAATAAGGTCAGGAGCCAAGTTGCTAGCACTGCAAGGAATTTAATCACTGTGAGGGCAATGGCCTGCCCGAGTAGCATTACGATAGAACCCACAAGCTGTAATGACATGAGGGGCACGACAAGGCAGCCTATCCGCTTGCAATAACTTTCATGCCATCCCCTAAACCGCTCGACTTGGATGTACTGGAAAGAGGGGTAGATGATGAGCTGTACCAGGAGGATCAGGACGAAAAGAGCAAGGTCAATTGCCAAGATGGACTGAGATAAAAAATCCATAAGGGATCGGGTGGAAATCAGTCAGGCGTCCCTCATACCCTGAAGAGAGTCAAAGGCCTGATAACCGGAGAGGACGGCACCTTCGATGCTTGCATGGGTGAAGAGCTCTCCAGCAAAGACCATGTTGGGCATATTGGGCTTAGGATGAGAAGAAACGCCGGGTTTCTGGAATAGGGTACCCATTTTGGAGCGAAAGGTATGAAGGTGTCGAAAGTTCATATTTGTGCCAGAAAAATAGCGGCTGAGGCGTTCGGTGACGGCCAGTTCCAAATCGGGGGTATCCATCGCATCCCCTAGCACTGAAACCGAGACGAGGTTTTCGCCGGACGGTGCATAACCCGGAGCCACTGAAGAGAGGAATGCAGCATTGGTTATGAGCTCGTCTCCCGGGAAGAGGTGTATGTATTTTGGGTAGGGGCCGGCATGGGCAGCGGCGTAATATACTGTGCACACAGGCAAGTACCGTGTCCTAGGTTGACATGCCAACTGGATGCTCTCCCCGGTGAGCACCAAGTGGCCATAGGTGAAAATCCGGCCATCCGCTAGCTTCAGGCGATTACCCGGCAAGATCGACTCCACGGACACACCAAGGAGTGAACTGCCAGGGTCAAGGCCTCTTGCCATGGTCCTAGGAATCTCCTGCATCCCGCCATTGGGGATGGCCGCATAGCCTTGGTTGAAAGAGGAGAAGACTAACCTGAAAAACTTGCTGGAGGTGGCCAAGTCTTGCTCCAGGAAAACCCCTGAGAAAAAAGGTTGGAAAAAGGAGTCAATAAAGGATTGGGAGAAGCCACAACCCTCCAGATATTGCATCGTTGATAATGAGGTTGCCTTAGGCTGGCGCCGAGCTAATCCCCTGATGTCAAGACGGAGCATCAACAACCTCCAAAAATCTAATACACTCGCCTTGGGGAACCTAAGCGTTGGTAGTATAGCACCAGGATCCCTGAGTGGGTCGGAAAACAATCTGGGTTTGCCGTTGATGTGCACGGCAGCCCCAGGCCGGAAGCGGTGAAAATGCTTATGGCTGCCACCGAGGAGTCCGTTGGCCGATGAATAGGAGGTATTGTAGACCTGAAAACCCAGGTCTAGGACGAACCCATCCTTTAGGACGGAGCCGACCCGCCCTCCCAACCTGGGTTGTTTGTCGATCAGGCAGTAGCTGATGTTAGCCTCCTGGCATTTGACTGCGCAGGACAAACCGGATAGCCCGGCTCCTACGATGATGGTATCATAATGAGTGGTCACACGAATCTAGCAGGAAAAATTAGGGGGGACATTAACCTCAGTTAGACGAAATTAATAAGCCATTGGATCCAAAAACAGCCGCACGGGATTGCGCCCCATCTTTCAGCGTGACGACATAGAGCATTGATCGGCAGCTTATTTGAAGCAATAATGATCCTATCACAATTGGGGAGCGTTGCACCATCCATCAAACCTCAAAAAATGAAATTCGCACTCAGCCTGATCATCATGGCGATTACCCCGACATTGCAAGCCTCCCTCTTTAATCATGAAATTCACACTCTGGAGGGCGTCAAAACCACTCTGGGGGAGCACAAAGGTAAGGTAATCCTCGTGGTTAATGTCGCATCCAAATGTGGGTTCACAAGTCAATACAAGGGTTTGGAGGAATTGTACCAGAAGTTCAAGGACTATGGCTTCGTCATCCTGGGTTTCCCCTGTAACCAGTTCGGAGGGCAAGAACCTGGAAGCGCACAAGAAATCCGCCAATTTTGTTCCACCAGATATAACGTCTCCTTCCCTATGTACTCGAAGGTGGAAGTCAACGGGACGAGTCGGCATCCCATCTTTACCCACTTGGTTGGCGAAGGCTCCCCTGTCGCTGGAAATATTAAGTGGAATTTCACCAAGATCCTAATCGGTAAGGACGGCAAAACCATCTGCCGTTACGGAAGCCTTACCTCCCCTACCTCCAAGAAATTAGTGCGGAGGATCGAAGAAGCACTCAAGCAGTAAGTTTCTCTAAGAAGTGAAACTCCCTGATCAATATCAGCAGGTACAAAATTTATTTGGCCGCTGGGGTTGGGTGGCTTTGCCTTTCCAAGAGCAGGCCTGGCAGGCGTTCCAAGACGGCAAAAGCGGGCTCGTCCACGCCCCGACAGGAACAGGGAAGACTTACGCGGTGTGGATCCCGCCATTGATGGAATGGCTTGGCCAGCAATCCCCAAAACCAGGCAAGCGCGCCCCCAACCTCACAGTGCTGTGGGTAACTCCCCTCCGCTCGCTTGCCCAGGATACGGCGCTGGCCCTCCAAAAGATTTCCTCCGCCCTCGACCTTCCTTGGACAGTTGAGGCTCGCACTGGGGATACCTCCGGATCAGTCAAACTTCGGCAAAGGCGCCACTTTCCATCCTGTCTTGTCACCACACCCGAAAGTTTGTCCCTCCTGCTCTCCTATGCAGGAACCCGCAACGCATTTTCCTCACTCACGACGGTAGTGGTTGATGAGTGGCATGAGCTACTCGCCACCAAGCGCGGCACCATGACGGAGCTCTGCCTGGCCAGATTGCGCAACTGGATCCCCAACCTCAGGACCTGGGGACTTTCCGCCACGTTGGGAAACCTTGGCACGGCTCTCTCCACCCTTCTCGGCACAAAGAGCCAAGGCATTCTCATCACCGCCAACCAGAAGAAGAAGTTTGTCGTCGAAACAATCATCCCCAAGGACATGGGGAAGTTTCCCTGGTCAGGGCACCTTGGGGGGAAGCTGGTCGAGCAAGTTGCCAGGAGGATCGAGAAGGCTAAAAGCACCCTAGTCTTCACCAACGTTCGCTCCCAAACGGAATACTGGTTCAACGCCCTACTAGAGGTCAGGCCGCAATGGCAGGGACAGATTGGGATCCATCACGGATCCATCGACAAAGATGTCCGTCTCTTCGTCGAGGAACGCCTGCGGAAAGGTGAGATAAAAGCGGTCGTGTGCACCAGTAGCTTGGACTTGGGGGTGGACTTTGCCCCCGTGAGCCAAGTCCTGCAAATCGGCGGCCCCAAAGGCGTAGCCCGTTTGCTCCAAAGGGCAGGAAGGAGTGGGCACCAACCCGGCGCATCCAGCAAGATTTACTGCGTCCCCACGCAGGCCATGGAATTGGTCGAGTATGCCGCCGTGAGGAATTCCATCCAACGGATGGCGATTGAAAGTCGCATTCCCCTTCAAGCCCCGCTCGACTTACTCTCCCAACATTTGGTAACCTTGGCACTCGGGGAAGGTTTTTCCAAATCCCACACCCTGCAGGAAGTTCGCACCGCCTGGTCATACAAAGACCTCTCCGAGCAGGACTGGCAATGGACGATTGATTTCATCACCAAGGGCGGCAAATCTCTTTCAGCCTACGGCCAGTTCCACAAGGTCGTGGAGCAAGATGGCACCTACAGGGTATCGTCCAGCAACATCAGCCGGTACCATAGAATTTCGATCGGCACGATCACTAGTGATCCGTCCGTGCTGGTGACATTTCGTAATGGCAAAAAACTGGGCTCAGTGGAGCAATCCTTCCTAGGAAGGGTCAAACCAGGGCAAAACTTCTACTTTGCTGGCAAATTGTTGGAGTTAAAACGGATCGCCAACCTCACTGCCATCGTCAGTATCGCAAAATCCAAGAAGGGCATCCTGTCTATTTGGAGCGGAGGAAAAGCGCCCTTATCTTCCGAGCTGGCCCAGGCAGTGCGGGAAAAGTTCATGGAGGCCGGAGCCAGTAATCTGGATTGCAAGGAAATGCAGGCCATGAAGGGGATCCTGGACCTTCAGCGAAAGCATTCCGCCCTGCCAAAAATGGATCAACTCTTGATTGAAAAGACCACCTCCAAGGAAGGCATCCATTGGTTTGTTTTCCCCTTTGCGGGGAGACTGGTGCATGAAGGCATGGCAGCGTTGGTCGGATACCGGTTGGCCAAAATCCTTCCAGTGACCCTCACCTTCTCGGTCAATGATTACGGCTTCCACATCTGCTCCAACCAAGACCTCGGGCAAGAAATTATGAATTGGAAGAAACTGCTTAGCCCGAGAGACCTTGATGACGAATTGGTCGGAGCCCTGAACCTAAGTGAAATGGCCAAAAAGCAGTTTCGGGAAGTGGCGCGGGTGGCGGGATTGATATTCCAAGGGTATCCAGGAGCGCCAAAATCCTCACGCCAAGTCCAGGTCTCGGGCAACTTGCTCTTTGACGTCTTCGAAAAATACGATTCAGGAAACCTCTTGCTCGCCCAGGCTAAACGTGAAGTCCTGGAAAGGGAACTCGAACTTGACCGCATGAAAATCAAACTAGAGGAAATCCAAGGTCAGGAATTACTCCTCAAACAAACCCGAAAATTCACGCCGTTCGCCTTCCCCCTTTGGGCAGAATCCCTCCGCACGACCCTCAGTACAGAATCCTGGGGTGATCGTGTCAGAAAGATGGCACAAGACCTGGAAGCCAGCGCCTAGACCGCCAGCAATGCTCCCGATCCTCTGGAACCAGCACGAATTCTTTCTATGCCCGGAAAAAGCGCTCTACTGGCCAGACCGCAAGATGGTCTTCCTGGCCGACACCCACTTTGGGAAAGCAGCCTCTTTCTGGAAAATGGGAATCCCTGTCCCAGGCAACAGCACTGAGGAAGATTGCTCACGAATGGCCAGGTTGCTCTGTAAGCTAAAGGCTGAGTCACTTGTATTTCTAGGCGACTTTCTCCATGCGAAAGCCGCAAGAACCGATACCATACGTGACACCATACTCCTATGGCGCAAAAACTTCCCGAGGCTCCAACTCCATCTCGTCCGCGGAAACCATGACCTCCACGCTGGGGATCCTTGGCCGGAGCTCCAAATCCAATGCCATCCTGACCCATGGGGACTGGAAAGTTTTGACTGCCGTCACATCCCCGCAAGCAGCGCCATCCACCCCTACCTTGCCGGGCATCTCCACCCCAGCTACCGCATTTCAGGAAAAGGCCAAAAGCCGATCATCTCCCCCTGTTTTGTCGTCTCGCCAGAGAAGATCATCCTGCCCGCATTCGGATCTTTTACCGGAACCCTAAAAGTCACCAAATCCAGCCATGAGGCCATCTATGTAACCAACGGCGCCGAAGTCATCAGGATTCCCTGAATGCCTCGTGCCACAAGCCCTCACCTCCCACTTAATTAGAGCCTCCCATGTACAGAATTGCGATCATTGGAAGCGGCATCTCAGGACTCTCAGCCGCCCATTTTCTAAAGACCCACGCCCAAATCACTCTCTTCGAAAAGTCCCGAGGCTCTAGTGGACGCGCCGCGACGAGGCGCGCAGACCCTTTTGCCTTTGACCACGGCGCCCAATACTTCACCGTCCGAACAAAGCCATTTCAAGAGTTCATCCAACCCCTCCTGGACAACGGCACAATTGCAAGGTGGAACCCCCGCTATGTAAGAATGGAAGGCCCCCGCATTGTGGAAAGGAGACATTGGGCCGAAGACGAACCCAGATACGTCGGGGTACCTGGCATGAACCAGATCGGTAAATATTTGGCTCAGGGCCTGGAGATACGGTTGGAGCGAAAGATTGTCTCCCTCCAGCATACCGGAAAGTGGGTATTAACCGATCACTTAGGCCAGGTACATCCTGGTTTTGATTGGGTCATTTCCACAGTTCCTGCCCCTCAAGCCCTCTCCTTGCTCCCCCCTTCCTTCCTTCATTACCGTGATATCGAAGCCATAAAAATGAGGGCTTGTTTTGCCCTTATGCTCGGATTTGAGAAGCCGCTTCCCATGGAATTTGAGGCGGCCAATATTACCAAATCGAACCTCAACTGGATTGCCATGAACAGCCATAAACCCAATCGACCCGAACCTTTTACTCTAGTCGCCCACTCAACCGAAGAATATGCAGAAGCCCATCTTTACGATGACCATCCAACCGTGATGAAGCAGCTAGTTGCCGAGACGGCCCGGATACTCGGACATGGTTTGGGTAGCATCAAACACAAGGGACTTCATGGTTGGCACCATGCAAACAATGCAGACAGGAAGCAAAACGGCGCAATATGGATTGACCCCGGGCAAAACCTGGCAGCCTGTGGTGATTGGTGCTTTGGGGGTAGAATTGAAGGTGCGTTTACCTCGGCCTACAATCTCGCAAACATGATGCTTGATTCTGGTCTCCTCACTCGTGGTCGAGTTGCACAAGCCCCAGCATCCAGGCTAGTGCATCATTAGAATCACTGCCCAATTTCACTTGGATCCTTAGGGGGGCCTAGCCGTAAATCAACCCCAATACGGAACCATCACCTGCGTGTCGAAGGTAAAGGCTTACCCTTGCCCGGGCTTCCCCAATATCCTTTCCCCTGATAGCGCCCAAGCCGTATCTGGCATCCTTGGCGACGTTGTAGCGCGAAAGCCTCAAGCCTTGGGCTATTACTAGCAAGCCTATCAAAGCCCGATTTCAAGCCTCCCACTACATCTCCTCCAGCATCGGGCGAATATCGGGCTAGTCCTTCCGGTTGACTCCCCTCAAAGCCACCTTCTTTGTCCGTACCTCAATTTATAGGGGGTAAGCCGATACAATGTGCTCTCTTCAATCACCATAAAATATTTCAACTGTATGATTTGATAAGTATTCAGCATTCAAAAGGCGCCGATCTCTGCTACAACGGTAAAACGAAATTAGGTTTACCCTAGCATCCCTGTGCCCGGGTCACCCAGAAGCCAAAATTCCCCATATAATTTCCATGCAAACTTTCACCTTTTGGGTGCCTTAGCAGATCAGTAGGGGATTAGAGGGCTTTGAAGAGTTCGAGGGCACGCTTGCGTGCCCCATGGTAGTCGACGCATGGAGGTGGATAACTCTCGCCCAATTGGTTGTCTTCTCTTTTCTGGGCATGGATTTGGCTTCCGGAGAATGCGGACAAGCCGGGGAGCCATTTACGGGCATATTCCCCCTTGGCGTCAAACTTGGCTCCTTGCAAGGCAGGGTTAAATACCCTGAACCTGTAATCGACCCCTGAACTGGCGGACCATTGCCATCCGGCGCTGTTGTTTGCGAGGTCCGCATCGACCAGGGTGTCCCAGAACCACTTTGCTCCTTCCTGCCAGGGAATGAGTAGGTTTTTAACCAGGAAGGAGGCCACAAGCATACGTGCCCGGTTGTGCATCCAGCCGGTTTCCCAAAGCTCCCGCATCCCTGCGTCTACCATGGGATAGCCGGTCTGCCCGGCTTTCCACTTTTCAAACAATTCGGGGTCGAATTGGGTGGGAAAATTGGCGAACCTTGGATTGAGTGGCGAGCTGGTTATCTGGGGTTGGTGGTAGAGCAAGTGGTAGGCAAATTCCCTCCATCCTAGTTCGGCGAGGAACTTGGAGACGCCGTCTCGGTTTTCCTCATCCTTGGCTGCAAGAATCTCCTGGACAACTCTTTGGGGGCTGACCAAGCCCCAGGCCAGATAAGGGGATAGCCTGGAAGTGCCAGACTGAGCAGGGCGATTGCGCTTATATCGATAACTTTTGAGGATGCTGCCAATGGTGTTGCCGAGCTTATCCAAGCCCGCTTGTTCGGAGATCTTCCAATGGGCGCAGAGTTTTTGCTGCCAGTGTTGGGAAAGGAAGATGGCTGGAGGAAGCCGTGAAGACCCGCTGCCCTGGGGTGGGGCAAAGCGTATTTTGGAGTCGGCGTAGGGAGTGGGAGTTCGGGTCAGGTACTTACGGCACTGTTTCCAAAACCGGGTGAAGACTTGGTAGCCTTTGCCATTTTCCTGAAGATTCTCCCAAGGCTCTGCAACCAGATGGGTGTTGAAACTCTTCCAGGGAATGTTGGCATTTTTTAGAGCCGACTGCACTTTTTCTTGTTCGGCGATACCGTAGGGATCGTACTGCCTTCCGAAGTAAAGGGCACTGCACTGGTTATCCTGGGCGAGCTTCGTGAGCAGTGTAGAGGGCTCGCCCTCCAGCACTTGGAGCTCGCCTGACTTATGGCGAATAGTGTCGCCCAGGCTACCGAGGGCTTTGTGGAGCCACCAGCGGGAGGCTGCACCGGGCACCCAGGGGTCATTTTGTGAGTTGTTCCAAACGAAAACGGGCACGATCGCAAAATCCAAATGGACGGCCTCGGCAATACAGGGGTTGTCCGACAGCCTGAGGTCTTTGCGGAACCATACGATGACTCGTTCCATACCTATGTTCCCTAAGGGGTGTTGAGGGTAGACATGCCCGAATCAACCGCGAAACTTTGGCCGGTAACAGAATGGGCGGAGGTGTGGAAGAATGAAATTGCGGATGCGACTTCCTCAGGGCTGGGTAGAGTTTTGAGCGGATGCAGCGCAGAGATCTTGGACAAAGCTTCCTCTCCACCCACTAAATTGGTGGCCGTGGCAGTGGGCGATAGGGTAGGTGCCACTGCATTTACGCGGATCCTCGGCGCCAATTCTGCGGCCATGGTCCTGACCAGGCCTTCAAGTGCGGATTTAGAGGCCGATATTGCGGAGTGGTTGGGTATTCCGACTTTGGCAGCCACGGAGGAGATGAGCACGATGGACTTGGTGATGTGGTTGCGCAGGGCGCTGATGACGCGATATGCGTCCACCACATTGGCTTCGAAGGATTTGAGGAGGTCTGCCGGGGTCGTCCTGCGCATGGAGCCCAGGAATATTTGGCCAGGACAGAAAGTGAGGTACTCAAACTTCCGGGGAAGGAAGGATACGAAGGCTGCAGGGTCACGGGCATCGCCGATAATGTGAGTGTAGCCGGTGCC
>JAYPDO010000171.1:0-9283 GCA_038125285.1 Opitutia bacterium | reverse complement strand
CCCAACCAGAGAGATCCACCGCCATCCCGCCACGGTTGTACAATTCGATCCACTCCTCTTCGGATTTCCTGCGTGGCAATGCACGGACAGGGTTGGACCGTAGCAAAGGGGGCTTGTAACAGATTTCGTTGATGACGATCCCGGTCTCAAAATTGAAACTGTTTGCAGAGCCGGAAGTAGGCTGGCCAGGGAACAGCCATTCGCCAGGGAATTCGGGGCTCCTTCCACGCAATCGCTTCGTCACTTCCTGGGCATCGGCCACTCCCATGCCTCCGGGGGTACGCAAGAACAGCTTGTCGCCATCGGCAGCCCGGCGGCCCATTTGTGCTTCTGTCAACACGAGGTAGCCCCCGGACTGGAGGATCCCCGCCGGGAGAGGGAAATCTGCTGGCACCGCCCCGTCAATGGCAAGGACGTATCCAGAAGTATCGACAGGGTCCGTCGAAAGGTTTGTCACTTCTACAAAAAAGGGATCGTCCAAGGAACCCGCAACTTCGTTGAGCACCAGCGGGAAAGGGCGCAATGCCAAAGGCCCGGGAAAATTGGGCTTACCAGGTGTGCCGTTCACTTGTGCGCTCGAAAACCAATGATCGCTCCTCCTGGAGGTCAGCCCCGGTGCCCACTTCGCTAGGGTCACTCCAGAACCGTCAGGAGCAACCGGCCATTTCCCGTTGTCCCCGTAGTCCAGGCGATCCATCAGCCGTCCCGAACTGGACAAAAGGTCGATGCGGTCACCGCCGTTGGAAAGGAAGCCTTCATAGGGACCGATGACAGATCCAGCTGCATCAAGGGCTGGATTGGACGGATCTTTGGCCACAACCAGATATCCGCCAGGCTCCATCCGGGTGCCAACGGGAAAAGTAAATCCGATCCCGCCTTCGATCCGCCAGTTGGAAAGATCCATGCGGATTCCCATTTGGTTGTACACCTCGATCCACTCCCCTTCCTCAGCTCCACCAGGATGGTATTGCAGTTCATTGAAAACGACCGTGCTGTCCGCCAAAAGCGGTAGGAAACCCAGTGACAATAAAACGGCAAACAATCCAAGCGTACGCATGAGGCAAAGTTAGCCCCATGTTGCTTCAAGCGGTATGGATTGTCAAAGGTTGCCGAAGGGATTGCCCTGGGATCCGGGCTCCTGGATCAGCCGGCTTTCCCGAGCTTCCTGAGGAACGGGTAGACCCCCGCCAAGCTCAATGCGGCTACCACCAAGTTGAAGATGGCAACCACGACAAAACCGTCCCTGATCGGATCCTTGTGGACTAACCACCCCGCTTCCTGCGCGGCAATCTGCCCCAGTGCCCAAATCAAAAGAGGGTTCACCACAAAGTTGGCGACATTGACCAAGCTGGAGATCCGGCCCAGAATATGCTCCCCACATTCGGTTTGGAGGGTGGCGGAAGTAATGATCCCGGATACATGGCAAGCCATCCCGAACAAGGCCATGAACAACAACGCCATGACCAAGGACGAGGAGGCGGCTTCCATATATATCGCCCCGGCGGCAACGAGGATCGCCAGGGTCGGCAACCAAGGGCTGCTACCAATCCTGGCGAAGAAGGAAGGGAGGACAAGCCCGGCCAACATGGCACCGAAACCGTACGACATATCCAGGATCCCGAAGCCTTTTGGGCCGACTTTCAGTGAGTCCATACAAAACCCGGCCAAAAGGACATTCACTGCATTCGCGGCGAAACGTGGGACCAAGCCGAACAACGCAAGGACAAATAGCGCTTTATTCGCCAAGGCATAGGATACCCCTTCCTTGAATTCCCGTGAAAAATTATGCCCCGGATACCCAGGCGGGTGGACACGCTTGCGATCCCGGAACCACCTTTGGATAAAGACCCAGCCCAGGCAACCGATCCCGAAGCCCGCCGCATCCACGCTAAAGGATCCGAACGCCCCCAAAATGTGGTACAACAACCCTGCCAAACCCGCCCCGAGCAGATACCCCCCTTGCATTAAGGCAGTATTGAGCCCGTTGGCGTGGAGCAGTTCGCTTTTATCCAAGTTCTCACGAAGGAATGCCGGGAGGGCAGTCCAATACGTAGTGCCACCAACTGACATCAAGGGGGAGTAGACGAACAAATGCCAAGGCTCGAACTTCCCCGCGCCCATCAGGCCCAGGAGCGCGAGGTCAAGGAGGCAGCAGTAGGCCGTCCCCAGCACCAGTAACTTCCGGCGGTTATAGCGGTCTACCAGTACGCCGCAAACCGGGTTGGTCAGGAAGACGGGGAGCATGTGGCTGATGACCAACCAGGCGGTTGACGAAGTGGATCCGGTCTCCCCATAGAGGATCCAATGGCTCGCGACAAAGTGGAACCCGCCCCCCATGGAAGTCACCACCTGGAACAGCATGAAAAACCGGTATCCGGGACGGCGCAGCGGGTTGTTCGGCGAGAGTTTCATCAGATGGCCCGGTTTCTTCCGTTTTTCGAGCTGGGAAAGCAAGAGTTTTGACAAAATCCTGTTTGACATTTTTCTGGTTTACTGGTTTTATGGGCAGCATGAAAACCACCCTGGAACTACCGGACGAACTGATGAGGGAGATCAAGGTCGTCGCCGCAATGAACGACCAAAAACTAAAGGACGTGATGGCCGACTTGCTCCACAAAGGCTTGGCCGCCCAGGAAGTGGACGAGGAGCAACACGAGGCGGTCTGGTCAAAAGTGGAACTCCCCTTGGTCAAAACCCTCCCGGTCAAGGAAATCAAGGCTAGCGACATGGATGTGGACGCGTTTTGTGCCTGGGTGAAACAGCAATCCCGCAAGTAACAGGAGGACACCGGAAAATGGCAGCACTATTCGACGTAAACGTATGGGTGGCCCTGACTTTTAGCGGGCACAAATACCACAAACCCGCGCTGGAAGCGTTCGATTCCTATATGCAAAAGGACGCGGTCCTGTTCAACAAGGAGACCCAACGGGGTTACCTGACCGCAATATCGTCCCCGGAAGTCACGGAAATGTTCGGGCAAAAGTCCCTCAGCAACCTGGAAGCCTGGAACTACTATTTACAACTGCTTGAAGACGACCGTGTGAACTACATCGAGGATCCGGAAGGCCTGAACGACACCTGGCATGCCTCTTCCCTCCCCCCTGTCCCCGCGCCGAAACTCTGGCTGGATGCCTACATCGCCTCCTTTGCCATGATGACCGGCCTGGAGTTGGTGACTTTCGACAAGACTTTCCGCCAATTTTCCGCCCTGTCCCTCGTCCTGCTCAAGCCGGATTGACAGCCCTGGCGGCACAAGTGTTCCCGGTACTCACACGGGACATGGTGAAATACAGGAGCTACTTCCCTTCTGTGGAATTGGTTTGCCCGGCGGAGGTTTGATCCCTTGTAAACCGGCCGTCGAGCATAGGGAGTTGGTGGTCGCAAACTTTGGCAATTGTGGGGTTGTGGGTGACCAGGAGGATTGTGTGGCCATTTTCGTGGGCAAGTTTGGCCAGGAGTTGCACAATGTTTTGTGAATTTTGCTGGTCGAGGTTACCGGTGGGTTCGTCGGCAAGGAGGATGGGGGGCTTGTTGGCCAGGGCACGGGCGATGGCGACCCTTTGTTGTTCCCCGCCGGACAGCTGGTTGGCAAGGCGGTGGGATTTGTCACCCAGCCCGACTTGGCTGAGCAGTTCCTGCGCATAGGCGCGTATCTCTTTATCAGGTTGCCGGGCCAGCTTCCGCATCGGGAGGAGGATGTTTTCCAAGGCGGTAAACTCGCTCAGGAGGAAGTGGAATTGGAAGACGAAGCCAATGGTGCTGTTCCGGATGCGGGTGCGCCCGGCGTCATCCGCTCCGCTGACTTTCTCCTCCCCGATCCAGATTTCGCCTTCGTCCTCCCGGTCCAGGAGGCCGAGCGTGTAGAGCAAGGTGGATTTGCCACAGCCGGAGGGGCCGGTGATGGCGTAGAGTTTGGCGGGCTGGAGGTCGAGGTCGATACCGTGGAGGATGCGGGTGCGCTTCTCCCCCTTCCCGAGGTACCGGACCAAATCGCGGCAGCGGAGCATGGGCGGCCTTTCCTGGCTTTCCCCGCTCATCCGGAAGTGCCGCGGATGACGTCCGCAGGTTCGAGGTTGGCCGCCCTGCGGGCAGGCAAATAACTGGCCAGCATGACCAATGTGTAGGCAATCGCCGCGGAAAGGAGGTAGTGAAGGATAGACCACTCCACGACGATGTGGTCCGTGGAAAAAATGCCCCGGATCCGGATGGGCAGCTTGGTCAGGGCAAGGGTCAGGAGGAAACCGATCGTCCAACCGAGGAAAGTGCCTGTCGAGGTGACCAGGAAGCCTTGCCAGAGGAAGATGCGGGAAATGTCCGTCCTCTGGAAGCCCATGGAGCGGAGGATGGCGATTTCACGGGTCTTTTCCATGACGATGATCGCCAGTACGCTGAACATCCCCAGGCCGGAAACCAGGAGCAGGATGGAAACCGTAAGGGCGGAGGACACCCGGAGGAGCCGGAAGACATCGAGCCAGACCTTTTCCCGCTTTTGC
The DNA here is from genome assembly GCA_038125285.1 of Opitutia bacterium. Lineage (GTDB taxonomy): Bacteria > Verrucomicrobiota > Verrucomicrobiia > Opitutales > JABJCN01 > JAYPDO01. The sequence continues at coordinate 4,790 of JAYPDO010000171.1, read as the reverse complement.
CAGGGGGAGGAATGGTGGCTGGTGACCTCCTGGATGTGGGTGGCGTCCTCCTGGGCACGATGGTGGTCGTGGAGGCCGACTTGGATGAATGTCGCCCCGAAGGGCTTGCCGAGCAAGGAGCGGGCAGCGCGCAGATGGGTGAAGATGCGGACTTTGTCGATATCCCTGACGCCGGTTTCATATATTGCGGCAACGGAGAATTTCCGGGAGGCGTTGCTGGTTTTGATAAGGAGTTTGTCGCCCGGCTCCAAATCGTAGCGTTCGGCAAGGTAGGTGCTGAGAAGGATGCTGCCCGGGGATTTGCGGAAGTCGTCGAGGGATCCCAGGCGGATTTGGTTGCCAAGGTCGGAAACAGCAAGGTGGGGATCCAATTCGATGCCGTAGACCTGGGCCGGACGGGACTGGCCGTTGAAATGTGCCAGGGCGTTGCCGGTAAGGACTTGGGAAGTGGCCTTCACATTGGAAAATTCGCGGATCGCCTCCGAGATTTGGGCAGGATGGGAAACTTCCCCGATGTAGCGTTTGCCGTCCTGGTGCGCGACCTGGAAACTTTGCCCGGACCCCTTGGCCACATCCATGCTTCGGAGGGTATCCTGCATGCGTTCCCGCACCCGGATCGCCCCGTTTGTCCCCAAAATGGTCCGGATGAAGAAACTTTCGAAACCGCTGGTCTGCGCCTGGGTAAGGATGAAGAATGCTACCCCTAAGGTGATCCCGGCCAGGGACATGAGCATCGATTTGCGCCTAGAAAGGAGGAACCGTAGCGCAATGGTAAAGTTTGTGCTCATGGTCGGCACGCAGACGGCTTTACTCGGCCACCCTGACCCGCATTCCCTCTTGCAGGATACCCTGGTTTTCCAAGACGACCTTCTGGCCTGGTTGGAGACCTTCGAGGATTTGCACTTTATTCAACCCCCGGTAACCAACTTTGACGGGCTGCTTGCGGGCGGTACCATTTTCCACCACCCAAACGCTGTCCACGGCCAGGGCGCGACGGGGAACGACAGTGGCACCTTCCGCTTCGCCAAGGATAATGCTTGCCTCCCCGCCCATCCCGGAAATGAGGGATTTCCCCTGCATGTCGAGTTCCAAGAAAATCGTATATTCCTGGGTGTCGGGATCTGCGGTCGGCAGGATTTGGGTGACTTTGCCTTCAAAGATCTGGTCTCCATAGCTGTAGAGCCGGGCACGGGCAGGAAGATCCTTGCGGATGCCGGGATAATCGTCCTCGCTGATCTTGACCTCGATGACCTTGTCGTCGGCCTGGATCCGGAAGGCTTCAGTATTGTGGAGGGCATAGCTCCCCTTGAGCAGCCAAGCATGGGTGATCGTCCCGGCCACCGGAGCCTTGAGGTCGCTGCGCTCCTTGTTTTTCCCCAGCCGGGCGAGTTGGCTTTCGGCCTGTGCCTTGGCCAGTTCGAGCCCGAGTTCTTCGAGGCGTGCCAGCTCGGAGTAGTTGTGGATAAGCTTTTCTTGCCGCTGGATATCGGTCTCGGAGGCAACGCCCCGTTTCAATGCGCCCTGGAGCCTTTCTAGGTTCATTTTCTCCACTTCGAGGGCGAGTTCGTTTTGTTTTGGGATCTCCTGCTTCTTCTTGGCGACATCCAGGGCAATCCGGGCCAGGTCCAGGTCGATATCGATGTCCGTGGTATCCAGGTGCATGAGCAGCTGCCCTTCCATGACCTTGTCCCCCACCACGGCATCGATGCTCTCGACAGTCCCATTGGTCTGGAGCCGGACGCTCCATTCCGTCGGCTGGACCCGGAGGTTCCCAGGGATGGCATGGACAGCGGTCTCCGTGGCCGCCGGGGCAAGGAACACCTCCGGCATGGAAAAATAGCGTATGGCAAGGAAACCGCCCCCCACGAAGAGAGCAATAGCAAGTAGGATTTTGAGGCTACTTTTCATCGGGCAACTCCAAGGGTGCAGCCGTCAGGGAAGTCAAATGTTCGGCGTGAAGGAGATGGCTGATGGAGCGGGCGTATTCGACCAACAGAAGATGCTCATGGGCCGCGAGGTCAAAGGAGGAGTTGGCCAACTGAGAGTCGGGGACCTGGCCGGATTCGTGAGCCGACTTCACCTTCCCATGCTTCGCCGTTTTTTCCTCCACGGTTTCCCGTAAGGCACGAAGGCGGGCATTGGAGTTCTGGAGTTCGTGGAAAACCTGGTTGGCATCCTGCGCAAGCTTACGGGCGACAAACTTTTTCCGGGCCTCGGTTTCGCGGAGGTTCGCCTTTGCAGTGTTGACCCGCGCCTTCGTGGCCTGGCCGTCGAAAATGTTCCATGATACCCGAACGCCCGCAAAATAGATTTGCCGGAACCGGTCGTCCAACTCGCTAAAGGTGTAGGTGGTGTCGTCCTGGTTCGCCCCGACGACAAGGTCGACCAAAGGGCGGTTCCCCGCTTTGGCTACTTTGACGGATTCCTCCTGCACCTTGAGGTTGGACAGCACGGCGAGATACTCGGGATGTTGCTTGAAACCAGTTGTGGAAAACTGGTGGAAACGGAGTTCCCATGTCTCCAAATCGATCCCGATGTCCGCAGGAAGGGCTTCGGGGATCATCCCCAAATGCTCATCAGTAACGGCAAATTCTTTGATCAACTGGTACTGCACATCCAATTTTGCGGTCAAGACGGCGATCTGGTGCTTGGTAGCATTGCGGAAATTCTGCCGCGCAGCCTCCAGTTCGGAGCTTTGCACATCCCCGGCAGCAAGGCCTTCCTCGGCCAATTCGAGCATCTTGCCATAGTGCCGGAGGTTCAGGACGGCGAAATCATGCTCCCGGCAGGCAATGTAATACCCTAGGGCACGGCGCTGGAGGTGGCTCCGCAAGATTTCTTGCAAAACCCTTTTGTTGCGCCCGGCATCCTGGAGGAGGATCCGTCCGATGTTGTGGTTCGCTTGCAAAGACCCCCAATGGTAGAGGGGTTGCCTAAGGGTAAGGCCATAGATGAAACGCCCGGCATCCTGCTCGCCCATTGGGAGGTCGTACTCCTCCCTCTGGTAATGGTACTGGCCGAAGGAGGAAAGGTTGGGAAGCCTTCCGGAGCGCCGGACGACCAGGTCTTCCTCCGCCCGTTCAATGGCAAAGAGGGCATTGGAAAGGGCTTCCGTATCCTGGAAACAATCCTCCGAAAGGTTGAGGAGTTCCGGGAAAATCCTGTGGGATAAAGGAGTCTGTGCTGAAGCGGCGCAGGCCATCCAGGCCAGGGCAAGGTATACCCCTTTGAAATTGCCTGGCTTAACGGAATCGGCCATGGGAAGGAAAGTCAGGTTACAAGTCGAGGACTACCTTCGTGGAGACGGCAATATGGTACAGGATTTCCGTGAGGTCCTTGGCAATTTGGAGGGATTTGACGTCGGCCTTGGGCAGGACGAGGATTTCGTCGCCCGGGTCGAGCTTACCGGATGCCCCGCCCGCCATCTTCGAGCCTGGGAAGCCTCCCGTTGAAGAATTGTCAATGCTCCCATCAGGATGGACAATGAGGACTTGCTTTGGGTCGGCATTGGCTGTGAAGCCCCCCGCGTTCTCAATGTATTGCTTGATGGAGGCGGATGGCTTGTAGACCTGGGCGTTCGGGTAAAGGATCTCCCCGTGGACGAGGACCAAATTGGAAAGTTTGGGGATGTGGATGGTATCCCCGTCTTCCAGGTCGATATTTGAATTCACTTCGGGATTAGTCAAAATGACTTGCCCCTTGGGCTTGGTGTCACGGGCTCGTTCGATAAACTTGAGGAGCATTTCCGCCTCGTTAGCACGGATTTGGGTTTCCTCCGCAGTGGAGGAACGGGCTGTGAGGATTTTGCGCTCAAGGTTGTCCAGGGATTCCTGGAGCATGGTTCTCTGCCGTGCTGCGATTGCCCTGCGGTAAAGGCCGATGGCGGAAGTGTTGGAGCGCGGGCCAGGCTGGAGTTGGTCGAGGGCATCCTGGAGGGTGGCAGGATAAGGCAAGATGATGCGGGTCGGGCCAATGTGCTCCCCCGTGACCTCGACCCCTATGCTCTGGGGCAGGCTTTCGGAGATAAGGGAAAGTTCGTCCCCCGGAGAGAAGGTATGGTTCCCAATCTCCTGCAATGGAATGTACTGGGTTTTGGACTGCCCGGACTTTTCCCGGCGAACAAGCAGATGGGTAGCAGAGGGAAGTGGATGAACCAACTTTAGTAAACTTTCGCCAGGAATCGGGTTATCTTCAAATTCATATTGGTGGGGCTTGTGGACTTGGCCATCCACGGTGAGGGAGAATTTGCGCCTTGCGACAAAGAGGACGTCGCCGTCTGCGAATTGCCGGGCCGGGAGATTACCCTCCAGAAGGAAATCATAGAGGTTAATCGCCCTGAGGACTTCCCCCCCCCGTTTGTGGGAAATATCTAGGAAGCTGCCGGATTGCCCATCAATACCCCCAGCTTTGTCGAGGAAGTAAAGAAGGTTGTCCGCCGCATGGCCGGCATACAAACCGGGATAGCGGACATTCCCTCCGACGAAGACCTTCACCGGCTGGGCAGTGGTGAGGTTGGCATAAACTTCCACGTTATTGATGAATTTCTCACTGACCTTCCTCTTGAGGGCAGGGATCAATTCGGCGTTCCGCATCCCTTGCACGCGGAGCGGCCCGGCCTCCGGGATGAAGAGGTTTCCCTGGTTGTCGATCGCTAGGGTTTCGCTAAATTGGAGGGCGCCCCAGATCTGCAGATGCACCTGGTCGCCAATGGCCAACTGGTAGTCCGGATTGAAACCCGTGAAGGTCTCCTTGCTGAACTCCCCTTTGAACAGGTCGCTCCCGAAGACGGG
>JAYPDO010000170.1:0-9396 GCA_038125285.1 Opitutia bacterium | reverse complement strand
CAAAGAGGGTGGGCGACCTGGAGGAAGCGGACCTCATCATCCTTTCGTACCCCATATTGGTGAGGGATCTGGACCTTTTGATGCAAATCGAATATGCCTGTGTAGTCGGGGATGAAGGCCAGCATTTCAAGAATTCGAAGAGCCAAGTGGCTAAGGCCATGTTCTCGCTCCATGCCCAAGGCCGCTTCCTGCTCACCGGCACTCCGGTCGAAAACTCCCTCTCCGACCTCCGTTCCCTTTTCCGGTTCCTTATGCCCGGATACCTTGCCAAAGTCCCACCGGGGTTGAAACCGGATGAGAAAAAGTGGTTCGGGCAGCGTCACCTATCGCAAGCCGCACCCTATATCCTTCGCCGCACAAAGACCCTCGTCGCACCGGAGCTTCCGGAAATTATCGAACAAGTCCTCTACTGCGAAATGGGGGACAAGCAGAGGAAGCTCTACCACACCGTCCACCAACAGACCGAGCGGGACATGGACAAGCTGGCCGGGGGAGGTGCGAACGAAGCCCGTATGCGCATGGCTGTCTTTGCCCAGATCCTCAAGCTCCGGCAAGTCTGTGCAGAACCCAGGCTCCTGGATGACAAACTTGAGGGAGCCGATTCCTCCAAACTCGAGGCCCTCCTCGAAATCCTCGACGATGCTATCCCTTCCGGCCACCGAATCCTCGTCTTTTCCCAGTTCGTCCAGGTCCTCACCCAAATCCGCAAAGCCCTGGACGACCGCGAAATCCCTTATTGCTACCTCGACGGCCAGTCCAAAGACCGCATGGCGCAAGTGGACAAGTTCCAACAAGACGACTCCATCCCGGTCTTCCTCATCTCGCTCAAAGCCGGGGGCACCGGGCTCAACCTAACCGGCGCCAACATGGTCGTCCATTTCGATCCCTGGTGGAACCCCGCCGCCGAAGCCCAGGCCACCGCCCGCGCTCACCGTATCGGCCAGGAGCGCAAAGTCACTGCCATCAAACTTATCGCCGCCAACACCATCGAGGAACGCGTCCTCCTCCTCCAACGCGAAAAGGAGCAACTGATCGGCGACCTCTTCGAGCAAAGCGGGGAACTGACCGCAAAGGTCGGCTTCGCAGACTTGAAGGAGTTGCTGGCGTGACGCAGCACTCCAAATGCTGGATCAAAATGAAGTGCACTGCAAAATAATCTGGATAATTATGCAGACATCTGCATTTTGAAGCAAATGGATCGTCTCTACGATGAACTACTTTCTGTGCATTTGTCAGCCTTACGGCAAATGGCTTTCCTTTCCGGTCCCCGGCAAGTTGGTAAGACCACTTCTGCCAAGTGCCAAGGCGATGCCTATCTCAATTGGGATTCGGTTTCCCACCAAATGACCTTCCTCCACGGGGCGGAAGCGTTAGGGAAGTTGGCGGGCTTGGAGCAATTCCGTGAAGGTCTTCCCGTGGTCGTCTTTGACGATCTTCCTAATTACCCCCATTGGAAAAAGACCTTAAAAGGTTTTTTCGATGTTTATGAAAACCGGTGCAAGGTGGTGGTTACCGGATCTTCTAAGATGGAGTCATCCCGTCGTGGGGGTGATAGTTTGGAAGGCCGGTATTTCTCATATAGGATGCATCCTTTTTCGGTGGCGGAGCTCATGGATACCAACTTGCCAGGGGAAAGGCTCATCCGCCCGCCCAAGGCACTGGGTACGGATGAATGGGAAGCCCTGTGGTTACATGGGGGGTTTCCTGAACCTCTGTCCAAGGCTTCCGGCCGTTTCTCCCGTATTTGGCAAGATTTGAGGTTCGGCCAACTCTTCAAAGAGGATATCCGGGATATGACCCGGATCCAGGAACTTCCGTTAGTCGGGGTTCTTGGCCGGATTTTGGCAGGGAGGAGTTCCGAGCAACTGATTGTGGCGACTTTGGCAAAGGATGTTGGGGTCGCTCCAAATACGGTAAAGGCTTGGATCCAAGCCTTTTGCTCTTTGCATGCCGGCTTCCTTGTACGCCCGTGGTCTGAAAATATTGCAAAGTCCCTACGAAAAGAGCCAAAGTGGTTCCTCCGGGATTGGTCTGGCATCGGTGATCCAGGCCGGCGGGCGGAAACCTTTATCGCCTGCCATCTTCTAAAAGCTGTGGAAGGATGGGAGGACCTGGGCTATGGCAAGTTTGAACTCTGCTATCTCCGCGACACTCAGAAGCGGGAGGTGGATTTTGCTGTCATCCGCGACGGGGAACCCTGGTTCTTGGTCGATGTAAAGGCGGCTGACGGGAAACTATCGCCTTCACTCGCCTTTTTCCAAAAGCAGACAGGGGCGAAGCATGCCTTCCAAGTCGTTATCGAGGCCGGTTACGCGGACATGGATTGTTTCACCAGGGAAACCCCAACCATTGTCCCTGCGAGGACTCTTCTGTCACAGTTTTTGTAACATCTAGTTTTGCCCAAGGTGAGTCTGTGATTGAAATTGAGTAGATTCGCCCAAAACTCCCCCCATGCTCCATTGCCGCAATTTGACCGTCCGGATCGGGCGGAAGAAACAGACGATCCTCAATGAGGCAGCGGCGGATTTCCAGCCGGGCACGCTCAATGCGGTGATAGGGCCTTCTGGCTGCGGGAAGACGACTTTGGTCAAGGCGATGCTGGGGATATTACCGGCGAAGGGGGATGTTTGGTTTGCCGGGGAGAAGACGAAGTCGCCGAAGGACTTGGTGGGCAAGGTCGGGTTTACCCCCCAGTTCACGATTGCCCAGAAGCAACTGACCGTCCGCGAGTGTCTGGGGTATGCCTTGAAGTTGAATGTTGGGAAAGGGGCGGTGCGAAAAGAACGGCTAGAATGGATTTTAGGGACGATCGGGCTCAACGGGCATGATAAGAAACGGGTCGGAAGCCTGAGCGGGGGGCAACTCCGCCGGTTGGGGCTGGGGTTGGAGCTGACCAATGACCCGGCCTGCCTGGTTTGCGACGAGGTGACGTCAGGGCTGGACCCGACTTCCGAGGATCACATCCTGCAACTCTTGCGCCGATTGGTGGAGGAGGAGAAGAAGACCTTTTTGTGCATTATCCACAACCTGGCCAAGCTCGACCAGTTCGACTCCATTACGGTCGTCCACCATGGCCATGTAATCTTCCAGGGGGCGTTGCACGAGCTGCATGAATACTTCGGGATCAAGGACGCGCTGCACCTCTACGATCTGCTCAACTCCATGCCCTTGGAGTATTGGCTGGACCATGGCGAACCTCTCCCGCCGGAGAACGCGGTGCATCCTGCCCATCCCCCGGAAAAGGCCAAAGGCCCAGGGTTCCTTTCCCAGTTCCTTACGCTGTTCCTCCGCCGCATGAAGTTGTTCTTCCGGGACCGTGGGCAGATCCTCCTCACCCTGGCCATCACCTTCGGGTTCCCTTGCTTGGTCGTGATCTTTGCGCTGGACGGCTTGCCCCAGGTGCAAGGGATGGCGATGAACCCGGTCGGGAATATCTTTGAAACGATGCAGGACCAGGTTCGGTACAAGTTGGATGCGGCGAAAACCGGTTCCTTGGTGACTTCCTTGATCATGTTCCAAGTGATCCTCCTCACCCTCATGGGGAGCAACACCGGGGCGCGGGAAATCGCTTCGGAACGCGACCTTTATGAGAAGGAACGGCTCAACGGCTTGAGCCCGACTGCCTACGCCCTGGCCAAACTCCTCTTCACCAGTTTGGTTGCTGTGGGGCAGGGGTTGTGGATGATGTACTTTGTCAAACTCATCTGCGGGTTCCCGGGCGGGATCGTCCCGCAGGGATTGGCCCTCGCCTTCACTTGCCTGGCCATGACCTCCGTTTGCCTGGGCATCTCCTCCCTTGTCGGATCATCGGAGAAGGCTTCCCTCCTGAGTGTTTACTTGGTCGGCTTCCAATTGCCGCTATCCGGGGTCGTGCTGGCATTGCCAGAGTACTTGGTCTGGGTCGCCCGGCCCTTCATCAGCGCGTATTGGGGCTGGGCTGGGTACTTGCAATCCATGAAGGACACACGGTTTTGGGACGCTTTCCGCGAAATGAACGAAAGCTATGTTGCAACGCCTCTCCAATCCATCATAGTCCTTAGCATCCATATCGCCATCGGGGCTTTCCTGGTTTTCCTGGGTTGCCGCCGGAGGGGATGGAGTTGACCTTCCGCCATGAAATCTTTCCTTCCATTGCCCCTGCTTTTCGCCGTCTTGTGCCTGTTGTCCTCTTGCACGAACAAGGAGGACCCCGGAAGCTTGTTCACTGGCGCGGGGGAACCTTTCCCTTTAGCCTTCTACCTCCAAAGCCCCGGAGGCCTCCAGGGGAACAAATACCAAATGAAAGCCCAGATCGACCGCCAGCTGGGTTGGCGGGCCGGGGTGGGGAAGATCATCCTCGTTCAGGCCAGTACCGAAGATGGCCTCATGAAGAAAGTCCCCGTTTTTTTCCCCGATGAAATTGCCGCTACCGTGTTGCCAGGCCAGAAGTTGTTGCTTACTGTGCTAGTCGGCGAACAGAGCTTGGTCTCCGTCGAATCCTTTGAAAAATTTTAAACCCCGATAGCCTTTCCCCATGCCCTTACTTTGCATCCCAGCACACTATGATGGAAAGCACGTCAAGTTGGATGAAGACGTGCGATTGAAGCCAGACACCAAGCTGCTTGTCACTGTTTTGGAGCCTGGTGAACCTGATCGGGAGGCTTTTTTACGTTTTTCCCAAAATTCCCTTTCCCGGGCCTTCGAGGAGGATGAGGTCGAATACACCATGGCAGATTTGGAAGCATGAGTCCCGGATGTATTGTATTGGCCAGTATCCAATAAGCCGATGGCCAGGTTAAGCCCCGCCCACTTGTTATATTATCCAGGATGCCCCCCTTTGAAGATCTTCTGGTTTGTGCTGTCAGTTCTAGCCTGAGGCATCAATGTGAAGACTTTGATGAGATCATTAACAAGTCCGAAAAGGAATTTCTTACAACAGGCTTAAAGGTTACTTCCCTAATCAGGCTAGGAATGCTTGCTACCATACCTGAAACTTCTGTCTTGGGAATCCTTGGCAGGATATCTTTTGAAAGGCTTACCCGGTTACAGAACAACCTCTCTACCCATATTCAGAAATCCAAATCATGAAATCACTGCCCCATACACCGCTCTTTATTTTCCTTCTGGCCAGCAACCTTTCCGCCCAAGCCCCGATCCCAGGGGCAACTCCCGCCCCGGCACCTTCGCCATCCCCGGCTCCGGCCGCACCGGTCGGGGCGGTGAACCAACAACCTGCTGCCCAGCCCGGTGGTTCCGGAGCGGGGGTTTACCATCAAAATGGGTTCGATGGCAACGACCTCAACTCGATGGCCGACAGGATCTTCGACTCCAACAGCGACTCCATTGATATGGAGAACGGCACCTTTGTCTGGAAAGGGAAGGGGTTCACCTTTGGCAACGACCGTCTCCTGGGCGGCCGTTTCGAGCGTTATCTCCAGACCCCGGCCAATGTCATTGACGAGCGCCAGAAGTATGAAGACCTCCTCAAGGTGATCGGGAAAAACCTCTCCGTGTTTGAGCAGAACGGCACATGGGATGGCGTGATGGACGCATGGGACATGTTGATGCAGGCCGGCGAATATAGCGAATATGACGGCGGGATGAGTTTGGTGCTGGGCGCACTAGTCTACAACACTTGGAGGCTCCGGGACGAGTTCCGGCAGAATACGCAGGCCCAACGCGCCCTCAGTGCCCGGAAGATGAAGTTGGAGGAGATCCTGGCTAACCGGTACCGGCACCAAAACGTCAAAGCCGTCATCCAGGCCAACAACAATGGCAACGGCCAAACCACTACCCAGGCGCAAGGCGCGGTTCCGGACGAGCTGTCCGAGGCTGGCCTCAGGGTCAAGGAATACGCAGAGGTGAACACCAAGATTACCGCATTGGACAGCCAGAAGACCCTTACTGGCAAGGAGGCACAGATCCAGTTCCAGGCCCAGTTGGCCCGTTTCCTGGTCGACCGCAGGTTCAAGCACGTCCTCATCGGGGCAAACTTTTACCGCCTCCTTTTCAAAGGCACCGCCCAGCAAGTGATCGAGGCCAAGGACGAGATTGCCGCCTTCTTTCCCGATACCCAGATGACCATCACTGTCGACCAACTTGCCTTCCTTGCCCGCGAGGCGATCAACGAGGTCGATACCGGAATGTCCGCTGTGCATAATGCCTTCGACATGGGGAACCGCGTGACTGCCTTCAAGCGCCTCCAGGAGACCTTTTTCCTGGGCGAACACCAGTCCGCCCTCCATGCCTTCCACGATGACAAGCGGGCTGTCCTCTTCCAACTCAAGCGGGACATGAAAGAAGCGCGCGACCTCATCATCGACAAGGCTTACGACGAAGCCTACGACCTGGTTCTCGACATCAAAGCCAACGCCCGTGACTTCGAATCCCGCCGGATCGAGGCAGGGATCAAGAAGGCCAAAGGAGCCAGCGAGAATGCACTCTTTGCTGCCATGCAGCACCGCAGCCTTGGCAACATCGACAAAGCCGAAGCCGCCTTCCGGGAAGCCGCGCAAATCTGGCCGGACAACCCGCGCCTCCGGGAGTTCCAGTTCGAGGGAGCCAAGCTGGTGGACAAGTTCGTCCAAGGCAAAACCCTCTTCGACCAATTGGAAGGCCGTAAGGATTACCGGGCGATCCAGGAAAAGGCACTCGAGTTCGGCGTAGCCCTGGCCGACGACCCTTCCCGGAGCGCGAAGCTCAAGGGAATTGTCGAAAAGATGGCGCAGCTCGATATCTACCTTTCCCAAGCCGATGCCGCCGTGAAGATCGACAATCCCTATGGCGCCTGGGAAGTCCTGCTCAAGGCCGAGGAAGTGGACCCGGAAGACGTCCAGCTCAACCGCCAGAAAGCCCAGCTCGCCGCCAAGGTCGCCCCGTTTGTCGCCCAACTCCAAAAGGCCGCCGACTACGAAGCCAATGGCGAACTGCCCTCCAGCCTCCAATCCTTCCTTGCCGCCCAGGAGGTCTATCCTGCGAGCTTGATCAGCAACGACGGGATCCAGCGGGTGACCAACGCCCTCCTCGGCCAACTGGCCGCCCAACGCAAGTGAATCAGGTCCTATCGGGCGGTTGTCCAACCGCCTCCCCGAACCTCTTCATGAAGCCCACAGAATTCTTTACGGGCCTGAAAATCCGCGCCGTGGATGCTTCGCAAGCCAACCACTAGCCGCCCAATCTATTTGCAATGAAACATCCCTTACCCCTTGCCCTCCCGCTTGCCTGCTCGATTTTTGCAGGCCTCCATCCTGTTTCCGGCGGGGATCTGCTGCTTACTGAAACCGACGATGTAATCCGCATCACCCTTCGCGGGAAACCCGTGCTGGAATACATCAAGACCGAGAAACCCGTCCCCGAAGGGATCGGGCCGCACTTCCACCGGAGCGGGTACATCCACCCGGTTTACACGCCCACCGGGCAGGAGATCACCGGCGACTTCCCGGCCGACCATGCTCACCAGCACGCCCTTTTCTTCGCCTGGACTAAAAGCAGCTTCGACGGGAAGAAAACGGATTTTTGGAACCAGGCCAAGGATCTCGGCCGGATCGAGTTCCGCGAAGTGGTAGGGCTGAAGCGAGGCGAGGGGCAGGTCTCATTCAGTGCCAAACATGCGTTCATGGTGAAATCCGGGAAGCAGTGGGTGGATGCGCTCTACGAAGTTTGGACGGTCACTGTCCACCAAACACCGGAAGACCATTTCCTGTTCGACATCGAAAGCGTCCAGGAATGCGCGTCATCAAAGCCCCTGGATTTGCTGCAATACCATTACGGCGGCATGGCCTTCCGGGGGAACTACCAATGGTTGAAGGAAAAGGACGACCACAGTATCCATCTTGGGGATGTGCAATACCTCACCAGCGAAGGCAAAGACCGCTGGGAAGGCAACCATACCCGGCCCAATTGGGTCGCCTTCTCCGGCAAAATCGACGGGCAGGAAGTGTCGGCCGTCGTCTTCTGTAGCCCGGAAAACTTCCGTGCCCCCCAGCCTGTGAGGATCCATCCTGAGAAGCCCTATTTCTGCTTCGCCCCTATGGTCGAAGGCCCGTTCAAAATATCTCCGGGCGAAAAATACACTTCCCGCTACCGCTACCTTGTGGTTTCCCAAGCCCCCGATGCGCTCAAGATCGGGGAATACTGGCGGGAATATGTGAAAGCCGGTAAGTAAAGGTTGTCCTACCCCCCCGTTCCTGGCGGTTTCTAATGGGGCTTGCCAAGTAGGGGACGCTGGCTAGTCAAACATGTGAAGTTCACAATGCCGCCGCCGTTAGAACCAGGATACGAGATCGCAGGATACCGCCTTGTGCGGTTCCTTGGCCAGGGTGCGATGGGGGAGGTCTGGGAAGCGGAGTATTTGCAGACGGGTGAACACTTCGCCCTGAAGTTCCTGCTTGAGGAGGCGATGGCCGGGGAAAACGCCCTGAAGCGTTTCCGGCGGGAGGCGGAGATCATGGCCGCGCTGGACCATCCGCACATCGCCAAGGTCATGGAATGGGGCGAGGAGGACGGGCGGCATTGGCTTTGCATCGAGCTGCTAGGCGGCTTGGTGCTAAAGGCCGGTACGCCTCCCGTCACCACGATGGAAGATTACATCGCCCATCGGGGCGGGAAGTTGCCCCAGGGGGAAGTGCAGGTTTTGATCGGGCAGTTCCTGGACGCCCTGGGATATGCCCATGGAAAGGGCCTTGTCCACCGGGATCTCAAGCCCGCCAACATCCTGCTTTCCGAGGGCAATGTCCTGAAGATCGCTGACTTCGGCCTGGTGGACGCCGCCGGTTCGGAATGGATGGCGACCCAAGTCCGGGCGACCGTGGCCGCTACCATCGCCAGGGGTGGGAATGCGACTCTGCTGGAGACGGTCAGGGAAGGCTCCGCCTCCTCGCCGTCCTCTGTCCAAAATGCCTTGTTGGGCACCTTCGCCTACATGAGCCCGGAGCAGAAGGACGGCTTCCCCGCCACGGAACGTAGCGACTTGTATGCCGTCGGCCTGGTCTGTTTCCACATGCTGACGGGGAACCGGAGCCTTGGGCTGGAGATGCCCAGCGAACTGGACGGCAGCCTTTGGGCCGGTTGGGACGGGTTCCTCCGCAAAGCCTTGCGCAGCAAGCCCGAAGACCGTTATGCCGACGCTTCCGGGATGGCCTCCGCCCTCAGTGGGGTTTCCCCCGGTAGTGGGGGGCGCCTAGCTGAAGTGTTTCCGGAGGCCCGGCCTTATTCGAAGCCAGCAGGGACTGTCCCTTCCGAACCAAAGGTTGACGCGCCACTTCCCGCAAGCAACCCGGATCCCAAGAAAGGGATTTCGTCGCCAATGGTTGTGGCGTTGGTGGTTGGCGTGCTCGCCTTGTTGGGTTATGGGACGATGAAGTGGTGGGAGGGTTACAGCAACGGGCTGGATCGGGACAGGGAACTTGTCGAGGCTCC
>JAYPDO010000169.1:6355-9396 GCA_038125285.1 Opitutia bacterium | reverse complement strand
GTTAACAGTTCCGGTTCCATTGGGGACGTGACGCCATATCGGTTGGGTTCACCAGGCTCCAGTTTGACAAGGTTCAGTGTGAGTTGGCCATCACTGACCATGAAGGACTTTCGTGGTTCGGAGAAATGTCCGGATTGGTATGGACAGGCAGGAATGCCTGTTTTCATTTCCATTAGGAATTGCTTTTGTCGATTTGGACCAACTTCCAGACCATTTGGTCGCAAATGCGGTGGGATTGGGGATCGCAAGAATTTGTAACGACAAAGAAGGCCCGGCCAATCTTTGGGGCAACCCAGACGGTGGCGTACCACATGGTGTTGCTGCCGCTATGGGTGTACACCTTGCCTTTGCCCCAGGGCCGATCTACTACAATCCATCCGGCTGCGTAATCCCCCACAGGATCCACCAATTTGTCGAGGTTGGTGCAATCCACGGGGAGCCCGGCACGGTTCCCGCCAGGCAAGAACAGGGCGATGAATTTTGCCCAGTCTTCGAGGGAACAATGCACCCGGCCTGCGGGCCCGAGGGCTTCCGGGTTGTCCCTTTGTAGGGCTTTCCATTGGGATTTTACCCGGACATGACCCCAGGGCTGGTCGGCTTTCCCTAGGATCCCTGGCGGGCCGAAACCTGCAGAGTCCATTCCAAGGGGGAGGAAAAGGCGGGTTCGGACCAAGGTTTCCCAGGTTTCTCCGGACAACTTTTCGGCTATGCAGCCCGCCGCCATGTAGCCGAGGTTGGAGTAGAGGAAGGCACCTTCGCCGGCGGAAGGCTTTTCTTGAAGGTTGTCCTTCAATAGTTTCAGCCGCCTGGAGGAGAGCCCTAGGTTCCCATGAGCCGACCAATCTTTGGCGTTGGCGGGAACCCCGGCCCGGTGGGTGAGCAATTGCCAGAGGGTTGCCCGATGGTAGGCCGGATGGACCTGGCCTTTGAGTTCCGGGAGGTAATCCACCAACCGGGAATCCCAGGTGAGTTTCCCTTCAGCCACGAAGCTGGCCATGAGAGAGGCTGTCATGGCTTTTGTACAGGAGCCCAAGTGGACAGTATCGGTGGGTTGCAGGCGTTCCTTGGATCCTGTTTTGCGGAGCCCTGCGGATGCGATGGCAACGATCCCTTCGGATGAGGAGATAGCCGCAATCATCCCTGGTATTTGTTCCTGAGCCACGGCAGCGTCCAGGGCATCCTGGAGCTTTGCCGCCATAACTCGGGCTGGTGAGGTTTGGGGAAACGCTGTTCCTGTAAGGAGCAACCCAAACAATGCCCACCTGGTTCGCATCAATTGGATCCCAACTCAGAGCCTGGAGGCGGCAGGGTCGTCGAGGAAGAGGTGGCAGTCCGGGTGGTTTTGAAGGATGGAAGCGGGGACTTGGTTGGTGACGGGGCCTTGGGTGGCGTTGCGGACGGCGAGGGCTTTGCGTTCGTCGGGGACGGTGCAGATGATGGACTTGGATTTCATGATCTGCTTGATGGACATGGAGATGGCGAGGGTGGGGACGGCCTCGAAAGTGGTGAACCATCCTTCACCGAATTGTTGTTGGCGGCAGGCTTCGTCGAGTTCGACGACGAGGTAGGGCTCCTCGGTTTCGAAGTCGGCCGGGGGATCGTTAAAGGCGAGATGGCCGTTTTCCCCGATACCTACGAAGGCAACGTCGATGGGATGGCGGGAGAGGATGTCGCCAACGCGGCTACATTCGGCTTTGGGGTCGTGCTCGCCGTCGATGAAGTGGAAGTTGGCCAAGGGGAGGGGGAGTTGGCTGACAAAGCGTTCCCAGAGGTATTTGCGGAAGGAGGCTTGGTGGGTGATGCAGAGGCCGACGTATTCGTCGAGGTGGAAGCCGGTGAGCTTGTTCCAGGGCAGGTCGGCCTTGGCAAGCTCGGAGAGCATGGTGAACTGGGAGGCGCCAGTGGCGACGATGAAGTTGGCGTGGCCGTTTTTGGCGATGGCTTCGTTGAGCTTTGCTATGCCGTGGGCAGCGGCTTCAGAGCCCATTTTTTCTTTGTCGGAGCGGGTGGTGATTTCCATGGTCGGGTTATTTCCTAATTAAAGAAACAGGCAGGAATGCCTGTATCACTCCTCAGGGGCGCATGGAGAGGGATCTGCCGAGGTAGCTCATAAGCCACATTTCTTTCCACATGCGGTAGCGGCCTTCGGAGGTGAGGCGGCCATATTCCTCGTGGTATTCCTGGGGATGGAGGAAGCCATGGTCGAGGTTGACTTTTTCGAGGCGTCGGCGTTGTTCCTCCAGGTCGTCGTAGGGCTCGACTTCGAATCCGGCGGGTTGGGCAGGTGCTTCAGCGATGCGGGCTTGGTGGATCTGGAGGAGGCGCTGGAGGGAGAGGATGAGAGGTTTGCGCTGCATGTGCCAATTTTCGGGGGTGAAGATGGCAAAGGGCATGGAGACATTGTCGGTGATGTAGCGGGAGCCGTCGTCCATCTTTGTGCAGATGGAGAAGAAGGTGGAACGGGCGGAACTGGGGACGGGGAGGAAGAGGATCTGGATACGGGTATGGTCTTCTTCGTCGCGGTAAAAGGAGGTGCGGAGGGCGAAGTCTTCGGAGAGTTCGCATTTGAGGGACTGGGATTTGGTGTAGCCATTTTTGGAGAGCCAGTCCTTGGTGTCGATGGCAGTTGGGTCGACGGGCCATTCGTCGCCGTCGTGAGGGGAATGGTACTTTTACTGAAGAGGGAGATTTTGACCCAGTTGAAGACGGTCTCCAGGAGGAGCCAGACGAGGAAGACGAGGAGAAAGGTGGTGAGGAAGGACTGTGGGTTTTCCCTGATGGGGATGTTGGGATCCACGAAGAGAGTGGCCATGACAAGGGCAGTCAGAATCCAGCGCATCCATCGGTTGGCTAAATGGATGATGGGGCTGACAACTTTGACGAAGCCCATGGAGAGGGCGGTCGCACCGAGCAAGAGGAAGACGAGGAGGGGTTGGAGGTAGGTTTCAGATCCGCCCATGGTTCTGGAGGGGTTGGTCTTGGATCCCCTGTTCAGGGGGAGGACTCATGCCGCTTGCCTAACTAAAGCGGAGGGGCATGAC
>JAYPDO010000169.1:0-6345 GCA_038125285.1 Opitutia bacterium | reverse complement strand
GGGCATGACAACGCAAGTGAAGTGTTCGTCGTTGCGGAACACACCGGGGCTGCCGCCGTCTTTGAATTGGAAGGTGACCACGTCTTCAACGAGTTCGTTGAGGGGCGCGATGAGGAAGCGGGGGTTGAAGGTGAGCTTGGTTTCCGCGCCGTCGTACTCGATGGGGTAGTGTTCCTCTGACTCGCCAAATTCGTCGCTATGGCCGCTGATAACGAGGTTATTGGTGTGGAAAGTCATGTTGATGGACTCGTGCTTTTCGGTAACAACGAGTGCGGCTCGGGCTATACAGTCCTTGAGGTCGTCCCGGTTCATCTTGACGCTGTATTCTATGTTCTCGGGGATAACGATTTTGTAATTGGGGAATTTGCCTTCGACTTTTTTGGAGACTAGGCGGATCGCCTGGACGAGGCCGGTCTTGGAGCTGTCTGCGCCGACGTCGATGGAGAAGGCGATCTGGCGGTCGTTGAAGAGAATTTTAACGTTGTCGCCTTTGCCGAGGAGGCGTTCGAGCTCCTGGACTGTCTTCATGGGGAGGATAAAGCTGCCGGAGTTGTCTTCTGGCATTCCAATGTCGAGGCCGTTGAGGGCAAGGCGTTTGCCATCGGTCGCGACAGTGGTGAGTTTGTTGTCTTCGAAATTGAAGAATACCCCGTTGAGCATGGCTCGACTTTCGTCAGTGGACTGTGCGTAGGAGACGCTTTTGAGCATTTGCTGGAGTTTGTCTTGATCCAGGGTGTAGTCGTTGACTTTTTCAAAATAGGGAAGGGGAGGGAACTCGCTGACGCCGAGCGCTGTCATCTGGAACTTGGATTTCCCCGCGGTGATCTTAGCGTGCTGAGCATCCAGGGCTTCGACATGGACTTCCATTCCTGGGAGATCCCGGATGATGGTGGCGAGTTTTTTGACCGGGAGGGTAAGTGAGCCTTCCGTCTCCACTTTGATTGCCTGGATGCTACAGCGGATGCCGAGGTCGAGGTTTGTGGTGGTGAGGGAGATTTGGTCCCCGGTGGCTTCGATGAGCACGTTATTTAGAATGGGCATGGTCGGCCTGGCAGGGACGACGTTTTGAACCTGTGCGAGGCCATTGGTGAAATGCTCCTTGAGGATGGTGAATTTCATGGTCGTACTATGAATGGAGGTTTGTGAGTTTTGACAACTGGATTTGATAATAAGAGAGAAATTTTTAAAAATGATTCCTTATTATTATGGTAGGAAAATTTGGGGATAAGAGGTATTGGCCTAGGTTTTATGGGGTTTGGAAGTGTGGATGGTTTTGCGGGAAGCTTGTGAACGGCGGTGGATGGATTGTCGGGATGTGGGTAACTTTTAGGAAACGGGCAAGTTGTCCACAGGTTTTCGGAAGGGAGTAGGCGGGGCTTTCGCAGAAAGGTCGGCCTTTTCCATTTTGATTACTTGCCGAGGGTCTCCAGGTATTTCCAAAAGGATTTGTGCTGCTCGAACATCTGTTCGTCCGTAACGGGGAGTTTGCAGCGGAAGATGAAGTCTGTGAGGGTGTTTTTGTGGAGGATGTAGTGGCAGTAAATAGTTTCGCCGGATTGTTCGAAATAGACCCGGTAATCCTCGGCGCGTAGGCGGTAGAAGGTGCGCCCGCTGCGGTGGAATTTGCCAAGATCCCCTACAGGCTTTTGGAGCTTTGCTTCCGTTAGCCCAGAGATGAGGTCGACGAGGTCGAGCTGTCTGTTTTTTGGCAATGCGTTCAGGAAGCGCATGCTTTGTTTGCTGAAATTCACTTGGTACATGTGAGGCATTCAAGGGAGGAATGAGGTATTCCGGCTCTCAATCTAGATCAGAGAGACGGCCACTGTAAAGGTCGAGGTTTGACCCGGGTTTATAAATTGGAGGCCGTTTCGGTGGGAGGGACTGTTTGGCGGTCCCATCCAAGGCTCGACACAGTAATACGGGGAGCCTTCGCCGGGAGCCCAGGTGACGATTGAACGCGCACTGGGGAGAGGCTCCGGTTCGAGGAAGCGGATGTAAAGAGGCTCTTCGCCCCCGGCGGTGTTGAGGCTACATTCAGGGGACTCGAGGTGGAGATGGATCCGGTTCAACAGGGCAGGGTCGTCCAGAGGGTAGACTGTCTTTTTCTTTTCGACGGCTTCGGGTTGGAGGGAGCCATCCGGAAGGTGCCGCAAGGAGCGTTTGGCCGGGAGATGGAGGCGGTAGTCACTGCGGGATAGGCCTTCGTGCCAGGGGACGGTGAAGTAGAAATGGTGCCCAGGAGACCAGGGGATGGGCAACTTGTCATGGTTGGTAAGTCCCAGTTCCACAGAAAACCCGAGATCCTGGAGGATGTAGGTGGCGGTGAGGGTGTAGCTGAAGGGGTAGGCCTCTTTAGCAGCTTCACAAGGAAGTAGTTTTGCGGTGAAACGGTTTTCCTGGATATCAGTCAATTCAAATGGGGAATGGCGTGCGAAGCCATGCTGGGGGATGGGATGGGTTTGCCCTTCCAGGTCCTTCCAGAAACCTGGTTTTCCGTCCACATGGCACCTACCGGCAAAGGGGAAGAGGATGGGGTTGCCGCCGTAGATGTCCCCGACGGCTTGGTTTTTTGGTTTTTCCGGCCAGTAAATGATTTCGCGGAGGTTGTTCCCGGCGAGGGACATGTACCAGCTCATGAGGCGGCAGCCGTTACCGATGTCGAAGAGGTATGTGGAGGGGCCAAAGGTCCACTTGTGGATTTTCCGCTCTTGATATTCAATCGTTTCCATGTTCTACCATCCGATACATAAGACTGGGCGGTGTTCAAAGACGTTTTATCAAAGATCTGCAGGATGGTAGCCGTCATGGTGGCCCCCGGGGTGCTTTTTCCCGCTTGGGGCCTTGCTTTGGATGGCAGTAATGCGGTTAGCCCGACTGGAGGGGATTCGGCCAAAAAACCACAGGGTGTGGCGGAGGTCTTCGTTATTCCAATCCATGGACCGATCACCCCGACCCAGCTTTATATACTGCGGCGTGCGGTGAAGGAGGCGATCGAACTGGAAAATGCGGTGATCCTTGTGGATGTGGACACCCCTGGCGGGGAAGTGCAGACCACGTTGGAGATCATGGAGGTTTTGGATCGGTTCGAAGGGGAGACGATCGCCTTTATCCGGAAAGAGGCGGTATCCGCGGGTTCGTACATCGTTTCTTCTACTAAAGATATATATATGGCGCCTGCGAGTGTGGTGGGCGCGGCGGATGTGGTGATGGGGACAGGGAACGATGTTCCGGAGACCATGAAGCGGAAGATCCGCTCCCTGCTGAGGGCAAAGGTGCGCGCATATAATAAAGAACACCCCCACCGTGCCAAGGTCGTCCGGGCCATGATGGAGGACGAGTATGTGCTGGAGATGGACGGGGAAGTCCTCAAGGGCGAAGGGGAGTTATTGACCCTTACTGCGGACGAAGCGGTTAAGCCCTACGGCGACCCGCCTTCCCCTTTGTTTGCAGTAGGGATTTATCCGGAAATCGAGGATGCCCTTGCCGCCCATTTCGGGAAATCCGGCTACCATATACGGAATTTTGAAATCACTTGGTCGGAAGACTTGGCGCACCAGCTCAACCTCATTGCCCCCATTTTGCTCGGTTTGGCGGTGCTGGGCTTGTTCATCGAATTCAAAACCCCCGGTTTCGGGGTATTCGGGATCCTGGGACTGGTTTTTTTCGCCATCTTTTTTGCCAGCCACTTTGTCGCGGGTTTGGCGGGCCATGAGGAGGTCATCGTGTTTTTGGTCGGGGTTGGCCTGATCCTGCTGGAGCTTTTTGTCCTTCCGGGGACAATCTTCCCGGCGATGCTTGGCGCGGTCCTTATCCTAGGATCCCTGGTCTATGCGTTGGCGGACTATTGGCCTGGGCAGATGGGCGGGACCCCTTTTGAAGGGCAGGGCAAACAGGTCTTCGATTTCACGGTGGAGACTTTCCTGAAACCGCTGGTGCAAGTCCTCCAAGCCTTCTTGATCGCCGGGTTCGGGGCGTTGATGGCCGTGCAGTTCCTGCCGAAGACCGGCTTTTGGAACCAACTGGTCCTGGACAAGGTGTCCGGACGGCTCGACCCGTTGGTCACCGCAGGCGGCCAAAGCAGCAACCAGGACACAGAACTACCTGCGCCGGGTATGATGGGGGTTGCCATAACGGACCTGTTCCCCAGCGGGGAAATCGAGGTCAACGGCAAACGTTACCAGGCCCGGGTCGTGCTGGGAAGCATCCGCCGGAGCCGGGATATCAAGGTATCAGGCAAACAGGATTTCACACTCCTGGTCGAAGAAGTGGAAAGGGCGGAGGCATGAGCGTCATCCTCGGGTTGTTGTTACTCGCAGCGGTTTTGATCGGTTTCGAGGTGATCCTCCCAGGGGGGATCCTTGGGTTTGTCGGGCTGCTGGTCTTCCTTGGGGCGAGCGGGTTTGCCGGGGCAGAATACGGGGCCGGGGCCGGCACGGTGACTTTTTTCGGTGGGGGTGTGTTCCTGGGCTTCCTGTTTTTTATGGGCTATAAGTGGTTCCCAGAAACGGCCTTGGGCAAGAAATTCATCATGGGCGGGCAGATCCTGGGAGCCTCAAACAAAGGGATCCCGGACGAATTGGTCGGGCAGACTTGCCAATCGCTCACCCCGCTTCGCCCGACTGGGCTTGTCATGGTGGACGGGAACCGCTACGAAGCCATCTCCAAGAGCGGCTTCATCGACAGCCACACCCAGTTGGTGATCAAATCCAAAGACAATTACCGGGTCGTCGTAGAACCCGCCAACCTGGGGTCCTAGTCCCATCCTTTTCCAAAACAACCCACCACAATCCCCCCCAATATAGAGCCATGCCTGATAGCAATATCTTCTTCCTCATCCTGACCGGGATCGCCCTCTTGGTCCTCCTTGTCCTTTTCCTGATCATCCTGAATTTCTTCAGCACTTGGCTGAAAGCCTTCCTCGCCAAAGCCCATGTCGGTTTCCCCAACCTTGTCGCGATGCGACTCCGCGGCGTGCCCACCTCCCTGATAGTCGATGCCCGGATCACAGCCTCGAAAGCCGGCATCATTCTTTCTACCGACGACCTGGAGTCCCACTACCTCGCCGAAGGGAACCTCCTGCCGACCGTCCGGGCCCTGGTGGCCGCCAGCAAGGCCAACATATCCCTGAATTGGGAACAAGCCTGCGCCATCGACTTGGCTACAAAAGGTACTCGGAAGTCCGTCATCGAAGCGGTCCAGACCTCTATCAACCCAAAGGTGATCGACTGTGTGATCGAAGGCCGGGACACCATTGACGGCGTGGCCAAGGACGGCATCCAGGTCAAAGTCCGGGCCAAGGTGACTGTGCGTTCTAACCTGGAGCATTACGTCGGTAGTGCGCAGGAAGAGACGGTGATCGCCCGGGTGGGGGAAGGCATCGTCTCTACGATCGGTTCCTCGGAAAACTACAAAGTAGTCCTCGAAAACCCCAACGCCATCACGGCCTCCGTGCTGAGCCGCGGGCTGGATGTAGGAACCGCGTTCGAAATCCTTTCCATCGATATCGCGGACGTCGACCTAGGTGAAAACCGGGGTGCGAAACTCCAGGCCGCCCAGGCCGAGGCAAACAAGGTCGTGGCGCAAGCCCAGGCCGAAATTCGCCGTGCCGCCGCCGTGGCGCTGGAGCAAGAGATGAAGGCCAAAGTCCAGGAGATGCAGGCCAAGCTGGTGGAAGCCGAAGCCGAAGTACCCATGGCTATGGCCGAAGCCTTCCGCAGCGGGAACCTAGGTATCATGGACTATTACCGCATGCGGAACATCCAGGCCGACACTGACATGCGAGACTCCATCTCCCGAGACGGGGAAACCGCGTCCGAATAAGCCTGTCCACCCTAACCGGGTATCAGGAATCCTCCCCATGGATAACCTTTTCGACATCATCGGCCCCGTTGGCTTCATCCTCTTCCTGGCGATTGGGAAGTTGCTAGAAGTGGCGATGAAGGGGAAAGGGGAACAGTCCCCAGGAGGCCAACCGTACCGGTCCCGCCCAACAAGCGAATCCGGGGACGCCAACGAAGTGCAGGAAAGGATCCGTCGCTTGATAAGGGAACGGGCCGGGATCGAAGTGGATGTTAGGGAGGAGGCCGATGGTTTTGGGGAAAGGCCTGAACCCAAACGTTTCTCCTACGAAGAACCCCAATCCATTTACGAAGCCCCGGAAAGGGAAGTTACCCCAATCCAGCCTCCCCGGCCATCGGCCTTGCCTTCCCCCCTACGGCATTCGACTGTCCACCATGCCTATTCAAATGGAAGCGGTAAACGTGCACCGTCCAAGAACATGAAAAGCCTTGGCCTGGACAAACCCGGGAACCTCAAACGAGCCTTCCTCCTCAAGGAAATCCTGGA
>JAYPDO010000168.1:0-9439 GCA_038125285.1 Opitutia bacterium | reverse complement strand
CAACACCGTTGCGGAATCCCTCCCCTCCTCTACCCTCGTCGGCATCCTTTCCGCCTCGGACCCGGATCCGAGCGACAGCTTGTTCTTCAGCCTGTCGAACCCGACCCAAATCTCAGGGAATTCTTCCTTTTTCATCAATGGTTTCGAGCTGCGTACCTCCAGACCCTTGGACTACGAAACCCAGCCCACCTACACAATCCAAGTAAGGGCTACGGACAGCCGTGGGCTTTCCACCGATCGCGTCTTCACCATCCTTGTCCTAGAAAAGCCGGAAAGCCTCCCGCCCTCAGATATCACGCTGGACAAAGCCTCCATCCCTGAAAACCAACCCTCCGGAACCCTAGTAGGTAACCTTTCCGCTACCGACCCGGATGGCGGCGGCACCCATACCTTCTCCCTCCCCGCATCCATCGCTTATCCGGACAACAATGCCTTCATCATCAGAGGGAACCAACTCCTCAGCGGCCAATCGTATGATTACGAGTTCAAGAATACCTACAGCATCCGCATCGTAGTGACTGACCAACAAGGGCTCCAGTTTGACAAGGAATTTAGCATCCTAATCACTAACATCCCGGAAAACAACTTCCCCACCAACATCACCCTTTCCAATGCCACAATCAATGAAAACCAACCGGCCGGAACCTTGGTCGGACAATTGTCGGTAGGAGGCCTCCCTGCCAATTACTCCCTGGTTACCGGTGTAGGCAGCTCAAACAACGACATCTTTTCCATCTCCGGCCAAAACTTGGTCGCCGACATCTCCTTTGATTACGAAAGCCAATCTGTTTACTCCATCCGGGTGCAAGCCCACAATCCCGCTAACCCGGCCTGGACGGTCCCGCTCCAAAAGGTCTTAAATATCACAATCCAGGACATCCTTGAGACGCCCACGAGCCAAACCGGTACCCTCACCCTCTCCCCAGGCAACATCGAGGAAAACAAGCCTGTCGGGACATTGGTCGGCAGGTTCTCCTTCGGGGGGACGCCCATTATAACGACCTTTACCTCCAAGACTGTCGCCGGGGTCGGGCACAGCCTGGTGCTCAAGCAAGATGGTTCACTCTGGACAATGGGATCCAATACCAATGGCCAACTGGGCAACGGCACCACCACTTCTAGCACAATTCCCCTGCAAATCCTTTCATCCGGAGTCGTGGACATCGCCGCCGGAGGATGGCATAGCCTCTTCCTAAAACAGGACGGTTCCCTCTGGGCCATGGGCCGAAACCGCTTCGGCCAACTTGGAACTGGATCCACTGCCGACGAGCTTGCCCCTTTTCCAATTGTGGACACAGGCGTTATTGCGATTTCCGCTGGGGCGTTCCATAGCATTTTCCTCAAATCCGACGGATCCCTTTGGTCCATGGGCGATAACCAGTTAGGCCAACTCGGCGATGGCACCTTCACCCAAAGGAATAGCCCCACCCAAGTTGAGTCCTCGGGAGTTACACTGATTGCCGCCGGGGGATATTTCAGCATATACGTCAAGACAGGCGGCTCCCTTTGGACGGTTGGCGACAACTCCTCCGGACAAATGGGCGATGGTACGTTTGTTACCAATGCTGTTCCCAAGCAAATCCTCCATTCCGGAGTCAAGGCCATTGCTGCCGGTGGATACCACGGCCTGTTTATCAAGGACGACAACTCTCTTTGGGGCATAGGGGACAACAATGTCGGCCAACTCGGTTCGGTTACATCGCCTGCAGTCGGGACACCCCGGCAAATCTTCACCAGTGGCATCGTCGGCATTGCTGGTGGCGACTCCCATTCCCTGGTTCTCAAGTCGGACGGCTCCCTCTGGGCGATGGGGAACAATGCCCTTGGCCAACTCGGCGACGGCACCAAGGTCTCCAGGTCAGTCCCAGTAGAAATTGTTGATTCGGGCGTGACCGGGCTTTCCGCTGGTGACGAATACAGCTTCTACATCCTCCAGGACGGTTCCTTTTGGGCCACCGGGAAAAATGACAAGGGTCAGTTAGGATTAGGTACAACAACTACGGAAGGCCAGTCCACCCCCGTCGAATTCGCCCAAGGCTCCCAAGCGGCAAACAGCGGTTCGTTCCTGCTCGTCCCAGGTACAGGTAGTACGGACAACCTCAGGTATTACATTGTCGGAGACCAATTGTTTACCAACCAGGCCTTCAACTACGAAGAGAAAAGCGCCCACAACATCCGGGTAATGGGCACCGACACCTCGGGGAACACAGAAGAAAAGGCTTTTGTCGTCAATATCATCGACCTCCAGGAAGGCCCTGTCCAAATCTTCGGTACCACCGACAAGATTGTTAGCGGAGGGTGGCGGATCGGACCTTGGTTCGGCTCCTACTACCCTTCCCCCTCAAACCCCTCCTGGGTTTTCCATTCCTCCCTTGGTTGGGTGTTCATCCCGCAGGACCAGCCCGAAAACGATATGTGGATCTATCATCCACAGCACGGCTGGTTTTGGACAGGTAGTCTCGTCTACCCCCACTTGTATTCCGGGTCTTCCGGATACAACACATGGCTTTATCTAGATGAATCCTCTGCCCCGGCAGAAATATACCAATACATTAACACCAACTGGACCTCCCTGTAATCCGATCTACAAATCCATGCATAAAACAGCCTCCCTTCTCCTGCCGCTCTTTGCCATCCCCTATTTCCTCCACGCCGGGCCACCAGTAGAATTTCGGGATGGCGATAAAGTCGCCCTCCTCGGCAACACCTTCATCGAGCGCGAACAAAATTACGGCCACATCGAAACCGCCCTTGCTTTAGCCAACCAAGGGAAACAAATCACTTTCCGGAACTTCGGATGGAGCGGAGACACGGTCTTCGGCCATGCCCGTTCCTATTTCGGCCCTCCGGCTGAAGGCTTCGGCAGGTTGCAGAAACTGGCCGCACAGGAAAAGCCCACGCTCATCCTCCTCTATTACGGCGCAAACGCCAGCTACGAAGGGGAAGCCGGCTTGTCCGCATTCCTGGACGGTTATACGAAACTGGTCGGGATGCTCAAAGAAACGACTGGTGCTCGTATGGTCATACTTTCCCCTGTCCCACAGGAAAAACTTCCCCTTCCACTGCCTTCACCGGTCAAACATAATGCCGAACTGGCGCTTTACCGGGATGCGCTCCGGAGTTTTGCAGAAAAGCAAGGCTTGCCATTTGTCGACCTGTTCGAAGCCCTTGGCAGCGGAAAATCCCCTTACTTGGCCCAGGCCACCCAACCTTTGACCGACAACGGCCTGCACTTGACGTCCGAAGGCTACGAACAAGCAGTTGGGGCAGTCCTGAAGGCATTTGGTATGCAACTTCCCTCTTGCGCCATAGACGATGACGAACTCCGCGCGAAAATTATCGCCAAAAACAAACTGTTTTTCCACATGCACCGCCCCCAGAACGAAACTTACCTCTTTGGTTTCCGTAAGCACGAGCAAGGGAACAATGCTTCCGAAATCCCAGAATTCCAGCCCCTCATCCAGGCCAAGGAGAAAGAAATCCAAGACATCCTTGCTTCCCTTTCCAAATAACAGACCAGCACCCTCCAAAAAATGGACAACAGAAATTTAATCCTTCTTGCCTTAGCCCTTAAGCTCACCTCTGGATTGTACTCCCAGCGCAACCTTAAGGACATCCCCGACCCGGATCCCGAGATCGAACGTGCCTCTTTCCAGGTCCATGAGGATTTCGAGGTCAACCTCTTTGCCGCTGATCCGGCCATCGCCAAGCCTATCCAAATGAATTGGGATCGCTATGGACGCCTCTGGATCGCCAGTTCCTCCACCTACCCACAAATCGAACCTGGCCAGGTAGCCAGGGACAAAATCATCATCCTTGAAGATACAGACCAAGACGGCAAATCCGACAAGACCACCGTGTTCAAGGATGGCCTTCTCATTCCCACCGGCGTGGTTCCGGCGGACGGCGGCGCCTACGTGGCCAATTCCACAGAAATCCTCTTCCTTGAAGATACAGACAAGGATGGCAAGGCGGACAAGGAGACCGTCATGCTGAGTGGCTTCGGGACAGAAGATACCCACCATATCATCCACACCTTCCGGGGCGGGCACGATGGTTGTATCTACTTCAACCAATCCATCTACATACACAGCCATATCGAAACCCCCTGGGGCGTCCGCCGCCTAGGTGGTGGGGGCATCTGGCAATTCCGCCCGGAATCCCGTCGCCTGGAAATCTTTTGCCGTGGTTTTGTGAACCCCTGGGGCCATATCACCGATGATTGGGGGCAATCCTTCGCGACCGACGGTGCCTATGCCGAGGGGATCAACTACGTCTTCCCTGGTTCTGTTTTCAAAGCCGCGCCCGACGCTCCCAGAATTGTCAAAGGCCTCAACCCAGGCCAGCCCAAACAATGCGGCCTTACCCAACTCTCCGGATCCCACATCCCTGATGCCTGGCAAGGTGCCCTCATCACCAATGACTTTCGTGGCCACAGGGTGAACTCCTTCTTCCTGACCCCTGAGAATTCCGGCTACAACTCCCGTCAAGGCCCGAACCTTATTTCCACCAACCATGGGGCTTTCCGACCCATTGCGGTGGAAATGGGTCCCGATGGAGCCATTTACATCGCCGACTGGTACAACCCCATCATCCAGCATGGGGAAGTCGATTTCCGCGACCATCGCCGTGACCATATCCATGGCCGGATCTGGCGGGTTACAGCCAAAGGCCGCAAAGCGTTACCCTACCCCAAGGTCGCAGGGGCTTCCGTTGGGAACCTACTGGAAATGCTCAAATCAAAGGAGGGCTGGACAAGGCATTTTGCAAAGCGTGAACTCCGAGACAGGGATCCCTCCAATGTCCGGGCAGTAGTGGACAAGTGGGTATCCGGCCTCGATAAAAAAGATCCCGCCTACGACCACCATTGCCTTGAGGCCATGTGGGTGATGCACTCGTTGGACAAGCTCCACAAACCCCTCTTCCAGCAACTCCTGTCAAGCAAAGACCCCCGTGCCAGGGCCGCCGCCATCAGAATGATATATGAGCGCCATGCCGAGATGGACGACCCCATGCCCGCCCTGACCAAAGCGATTTGGGACGTCAATGCCCAAGTCCGCCTGGAGGCCATCCATGCCCTCCGCCAACTCCGTCGGCCCGAGTCCGCAAAAGTCGCCCTCCAGGCACTCGACAAGGAAATGGACGACAACCTGGATTTCGCCCTCTGGCACACGGCACGGGAACTCGAAGGGATTTGGTTCCCTTCCTACAAGAGTGGAGAACTTTCCCTTCCTACCCGGCACCTCACGTTCGCCCTTAAAGCCACCGGAAACCCGGATGGCGTGACCCCGGTTGTCTCACTTCTGGAGGCAGGGAAACTCAAAGGCGAACAGCAATCCGAAGCCCTTAGCCTGATCGCGGAAGCCGGTTCCCCGAAGCACTTGGATTTCCTCCTTGGCCAGGCAACTGGTTCCGGTAACCCGACTCATTACCTCAACCTCCTCAAACAAGCTGCACAAAACCGCAATATCCGCCCCGCCAGCGACCCTGGGCGCGTCCTGGCTCTCCTTGGAGGCAACGAGCCTGCGGCCCAGTCCCTCGCCCTCGAATTGGCGGGTTACTGGAAACTTGAGGACGCACGTCCAAAGCTCACCGAAGTAGCCAAGGCCAAGTCTGCCCCTCAAGGCCTCCGCATGGCCGCGCTCAATTCCCTGGCTACCATCGGTGGGTCAGAAAGCCTCCAAGTCCTCAGGGAACTCGGCGATGCCTCCCAGCCCCTCAATACCCGTTCGATGGCTGCCGCAGCAATGGTGAACCTTGCCGCTTCAGCTGCATCCACCCTCTCCGCCGACCTTCTTTGCGAGATAGAGATCGCCCAGGACGCCGCCCCCATCTATGACGCATTCTTCCAAAAATCCAATGGCCCGCGCTACCTTGCCAAGGCACTGGAGGGAAAAACTCTCTCCCCGGAAATCGCCATCCTGGGGATCCGTAAGGCCGCAGGTTCCGGGAAGCGCGGCGAGGACTTGGTCAATGCCCTCACCAAAGCCGCCAACCTCCAACCCATGGAGCAAAGGCTTACCCCGGAGCAAATGGATGCGTTTGTGGAAAAAGTCCGCAAACAAGGAAACCCTGTCCGAGGCGAGCAAGTTTACCGGCAAGAAAAACTGGCCTGTATGAATTGCCATGCCATCGGGGGCGCGGGGCCGGTCATCGGGCCGGATTTAGTTAGCCTCGGCTCCAGTGCACCGGTGGACTACATCATCGATTCCCTCCTCGACCCGAACAAGAAGATCAAGGAGGGTTATCATCTGACCACGGTCAATACTCCGGACGGGCAAGTCCACACCGGTGCCCTTGTCAGCCGCAATGAACAATCCATCCAACTCCGCGACGCTACGGGCAAAGTCTCCACCGTACCCCTTGGCAATTCCACCAAGGTCAACATCCTCAATGCCTCCCTCATGCCGCCCGGATTAACGGCCACACTCCGGCAAGACGAGTTCATCGACCTGGTTCGCTTCCTTTCCGAACTCGGCAAGGAAGGTCCTTACAAGGTCTCCCATGCCCAGGTTGTCCGCACATGGGATGTCCTCCAAAAATCAGGCAACTGGCGCGCGTTCAACGCAAACAGCTTGCCGGTCGTCCGTTCATTGGAAGGGATGGAGTGGAAACCCGTTTACAGCCAAGTCTCCGGGGAACTCCCAGTTGCACAGCTCCCGGTCAACCGCAGGTTTGACCTCCAGTTCCACATGCTCTCCTTCCACATCGAAGTGACCACCCCTGGCCAACTGACCTTTCTTCCTAACGACTCTACCGGGCTCCAAGTCTGGGTCGCAGACCAAAACCCGGACTTCGGCAAATCCGCATCGGTCGAGCTTCCCAAAGGCAAGCACGAAGTCCTGGTCGCCATAGACACCACCTTGCGGAAGACTCCTTTGCGTCTCGGGGTGGAAGGTTCGGGAAACAAGAAGGCGATCGTTAAGATCCTCAACTAGGCACAGGTTAGCCCGAGCTTGGCCATGTTCAGCCTTGGTCGCGAAGGAACGCTTTTGAGGAGTACAGGATGATCATGGCCGCATCCTTGTTCGAGATATGCCAGCAAGTTGTGGACGGGGCTTTTGCCAAGAGGACTCTGTGATCGCTTGGTAATTGGCGGAGTTGTAATCTGTATTTACTTTGTTCGATGTATAGTATCCAACTTTGCTGACAAGGGTCGGGAACCCGGAACATTGCCTTGGGGATTGGAAAGGAGGAACGAATGTCGTGCGTGCCTTGGTTGGCCTAGGGAAGGCCGATGATGATGCAGGACGGGGAGGGCGAGCAGGCCAGTGCGCTAGCAAAGGCGTTATCGTAGAGAATGCTAAGTCGTGCGAAGGCTGCGAGGTGGTGGGTCGCATGTTTGTCCCCAAAATACCCCAGGGTCGGGCTCATGTCCTCAGCCTTAATCCAGATAATGTTTGGCCGACTTGGTAGGGATTGGGCTATGGCTGGCAGCAATGCAAAGCATAGCATAGCATAGCACGATTAGGGGGGTGTTTCATGGTATGTCGAGGTTCACGTTGTCGCACGTGGCCATGGTAACCCATCATTTAGCCTGGAAGGGACTGCGGTGCAATGCCACCGCTCTTCGGAATCAATTGGGGGCAGGTGCTTTGTTCTCTTCCCTGAGCTTGAGGATCAACTCGTACTTCTTGAGGAAGTCCGGGTACTTTTGGCCCATTTGTTCCAGGGTGCCTTTTTCTGAATAGTAATCGCCCATCTCGGCGGTCAATTCCTTGCTGGACTTCACCAGGAGTGCGTTATTGCGCTCTAGTTTGGCCTTCTCCTCGTCGGTCAAGTCATCCCTTCCGACAAGCGCTTCGTTCTCTTCCTTCTTAGTTTGCTGCAGGTAGCGGACAAGGGAATTACTAAAGAGAAAGTCATCCTTGGGGCGGTCTTGCAGTTCCTCCATACGTGCCTGGAGCTTTTCATTGGCATCACGCATGGATTGGTAGTCCCCTTTCCACTTTTCTACATCTTCCTTGGCAGATTTTAGGTCAGCCTGAAGTTTTTCGATCGCAGACTGTTGCACATCTGCATCCGTGGACGCAGCCTTGAGGCCATCCTTCTCCTTTTGCAGGGTTGTGATTTGGCCTTTAAGATCAGCAACCTGTTTTTTTAAGTCGTCCTCGTTGCTTGTGGAAGTGGTCTTTTGTTCATTTAGAATTTTGATTTGCTCCTGGAGTTCCGAGACTTTCGCATCCTTTTCCTCGGCTGCCTTGCCCATGAGGTCAAGTTCCTCCTGAGTTTTTCTTAGGGCGGATTCCTGGGATGCCAGTTTGTTGGATAGCTCGGATTGTTGATCTTCCTGGACGCCACAGGATGTGGCAAATGCCAAGGCTGCACAGATGGAGAATGTTGTAATGCGGTTCATGAAATTTGGATCCTTGGAAGTGCCTGGAAAGGGGCTGGTTGTTAGGGTTGCTTGGATTTCTCGTATGTCACTTGGAACGAGGGGTCTGCTGAATAAAGGACATTGATATTGCCACTTTGTTCATAGCGTTGTCCGAGAAGCAGGGTAATCTCCTTGTTTGTCCTATTGTCAGAGGGATACTGGGAGCGGTAATGCTGGACGATCAGGCTATTGAAATAGGCATCGGGCAGTGCCTCATCCGGCGCTGCCAAATTTGAGAGGGATGCCGAAGTCGGGACAGGTCCAACTGCTGCAGGCGTCGCCATAGGGTCGAGAGCGGGATTGGAATTGGGTGCAGAGGGAGATGTCGGGATTGGTGTCGGGGTGACTGCTGACGGAGTAACAACTGGCAATGTGGGGGCAGTCGTCGCGGCGGAAGGAGAAGGTAGCCGGAGGGCAGGAGTCGGAGTAACCGGGGTTTGCACGACGGTTGTTGTCGGGGTCGTTAACGGACTCCCGAGTGCAGGGGCAGTCGGTACCGGGACGGGTGATGCTGCGATCGAACTGGAGGACGCGGCTCGGTTTTGCTCCAGGTTGGTGATCCTGGCTTCTAGGGTTGAAATCGTGATGTCCTTCTGTGCGACCTGGTCAGTGAGCACTTGCAGGTCGAGCTTCAATTGATCCTGTGCGTCGGTCAATGCTTGCAGTTTTGCCCCGGCATTGCCTCCTTCGCCAATCCCGCCGCCTTCAAGGTCGGCCACCCTGGCATCCAAATTTTTAACTGTGCCGGAGATTGTTCCAACCGATGCGTTCAAGGCCTTGATTTCCGAGTCGGCTTTGCCTCCTCCGAAACATCCGGAAAGCACGAATGAACAAATTTGGAGGAAAAGGATCAACTGAATGTTTTTCATAAGTTCCCTTGTGCTAAGAATGTCTTTGATGGTTACAACGCAAAAAAATGTTTAGGGAGCCTCTGAAAACTTGGTTTTGGCAACCAGTCATTCATTGACGCTAAATTTTCGAAGAAAAAACTGGCAATCAACCTAAAGAGAGCGGTTGAAACTTAGTTTACAGCGGCATTTCAGTCGGCGAGCGGGTTGCCGT
>JAYPDO010000167.1:8808-9583 GCA_038125285.1 Opitutia bacterium | reverse complement strand
TGCCCTGGAAGCCAAAGGTAGAGTTTAAACCGAACTTACCAAATCCTTCATGAATCCGGGGATAAATGGTGCTCTCTGGCCAAGAAATCTGCAGGTGTGATGGCTTTGGGTTTTACGGAGGCTGGATAGTCCGCAACAATCCGGGTCAATAACCATTGGCACCCGGCTTTCTTTGCACAGGCAAATTGTATCGCATCTTCAAAGTCACGGAACCTCAATTCGATCGATTCGGAAATGGTGTTGCTGTCAACCTGGGCAATTTGGAAAAGTTTTTGGAGGACGACCATGGCATGGTCTGCCTTCTCCTTATCCTGCAATTTCCGGACAACATAGTGGAGGTTATTGAAGCTGATCGCCGAGATCCATCCTTCCCATTTCCCGCTTTCCACAAGCTGCCAGATTTTTTTGGAATCCCCGAAGAAGGGCTCCCGCCTGGTTATCACGTCCAAGAGGACATTTGTGTCCAAGAACAAGGAATCCATGTCCGGCTACTTCATGTATTTCGCAAGGATGGCGTCTGCGACCAACTCTTTCTCGTCCATCGTTTCCGGCATCTTGGCAATTCCTACCATGGAGTCGGTAAGTGGAGTCGCCGTTTGGTCATCTTTACCCAAGGTGGCAAAAAAACGGTCAACCAAGGAGGAGACCGTGGTTTTGTGGCTCCGGGCGTAACGCTTGGCACGCGTTACCGAGGCTTCCGGGACGGATAATGTCAACTTGGCCATACGTATGAAACTCACCTCGCACGTAACATATGTCAAGGATTCTATGGCAT
>JAYPDO010000167.1:0-8798 GCA_038125285.1 Opitutia bacterium | reverse complement strand
GGATAGGAAGGCGGTTACAAACCGCCTCTCCGATAATGTGCCAACCCAACCCTTGATGCCTTGTTTTCCAAGCAAAGGCTACCATTTGGATTTCAGGCACTAGCGTCCCACAGAATTCCTCTTGATGGAAACTTGAACAGGAGGAAAAGGAGGAAGCAGAGAGAGGTAAAAGGTCATTTCTGGCTTTATAACAGGGATCTCGCCCTCTGCTTGCTCTGCCCTCTCCTGTTCAAAAAATAAAGGGGTATGGAAACATTCCTGGAAGGGTTATACCAAAAGTCAGGGAGGGTGCTGGAGTTCACGCTTCAGCTTGTTTCTAGGGCTCCAAGCACGCTGAAGCGTGAACTCCAACTGAATCTATGGGGCGACTGAGGATTTTAGGCATGTCCCATTTCTTGCCCCAATTCCAACCACACATTTCCCACCAATCCATGCTTGCCCAATAAAATGGAACCAAGAACGGGAATCGAAGCTGTGACCGATGTATCACGAGTGCGTCGCTCTACCAACTGGCCTATCTCGGTGTTTCCTGGGAGGAGTTGGCGTTTTTTTTGAAAGGGGTTGTGTGGTCAAGTCTTTGTTTGGGGGCTGGCCGGTTCTTTGGGGTGTTGGTTTTGGGGAGGCTTGGGCTTTAAATTGCGGTAGACTCCGAAGTCGTTGAAGAACCATTTTTTGGCGAGGTAGTAGACGAGGCTTTTTTCAGGGATGGGCTCCAGGTTGCTTTCGGCTTGGGAAGGTTTGGGCTGGAGGGCGGCGAGTTCTTCGTAGGCTTGTTTGCGTTGGGTAGTGTCGCGGGCGGCGTGTTTTTTGGCGAGGTCGCCGAGGAGGTCTGGGCGTTCGAGGACGATGCAGCCGCGGGTGTTTTCTTGGGCGAGTTTGCGGAAGTCTTCGAGGAATTCGGATTGGACCAGGGTTTGGCGGATGCCGCGTTGGTCGTGGATGGTTTCTTTGGCGAATTGGACGATGGGGCAGGGCTCGATGTCGCCGTAGGGGCTGATGTGGTGGCTGATGCCGGTGGCTGCGGGGCAGAGGGCTTGGCCGTCGTGGCCGTAGTAGGCGTCGACAACGCCGATGGGTTTGCGGACTCGGGTGTTGACGACGAATTCGCGGACTTTGCGTTGCTGTTCGGGGGTGAGGGCGAGGTCTTCGCAGGCGTCGGGGCCGATGGCGCGGTAGACGTGGAACCACATGTAGAAGACGCCCATTTCGATGAGGCGGTCGGTCCATTCGTCTCTTACCATGTCGTCGAAGTTGGTGCGGCAGACGCTGGTACAGACACCGGTGAGGAGCTTGGCGTGGAGGCAGTTTTGTAGACCTTGGAGGGATTTGGAATAAACGTCCTTGCCGCCGCGGCGTTCGTCACTAACGATTTCACTGCCTTCCAGGCTGATGAGGGGGGTGACGTTGCCGAGTTTGTGGAGTTCTTTGGCAATCTCTGGAGTGATGAGCTGGCCGTTGGTGAAGACTTGGAAGTAGCAGTCGGGGTGGTTGCGGAGTATGTCGAGCAGCTCTTTGTGCATGAAGGGCTCGCCCCCGAGGATGCCGAAGAAGCTGTTACCGGCGGCTTTGGCTTCGCGGATCATCTTGTCCATGGCGGTGACGTCGAGTTTGTGCTGCTTGGCTTTGACGTCTACCCAGCAGCCTTGGCACTGGAGGTTGCAGCTGTTGATGATGGAGATGTAGAGGAAGGGGGGGAAGAATTCGCCGCGCTTGAGGCGGCGTTTGTGCTGGATGACGGACCAGGCGCCTTTGACGCACATGTTCCAGATGAGTTTCCATACGAGGCGTTTGTCGGCTTCGAGGAGGACGCGTTTGGCCATCTTTAAATACATAGTGGGGCGGAGGATGGGAGGTTGTGGTGGGGGCGTAAAGCAAAAGGGGTAGGGTGGACGGGATGGTTGTTTGAACCGAGGATTGATGAATGGGAATTGCTGATTCTTGAAGTGTTAGGCGCGGGGTGTGGTTGGTCCTTTGCCAGACATTGAAGAGGGAATGTTTTTGCCCCAAAACTTTTTGTTTTTTTTATACGGCATTTGTGTGTCAGAAAGATTTTATTGGGGAGTCTTCTGTCGTAGCCTCCAGGCTTGTCATTGGGTGGGTTTGGGCATCAAGCTGGAGGATTTATGGATTCTTCCACACTTATCTACTTGGATAACCATGCCTCGACGCCGGTGGATCAGCGTGTGGTGGAGGCGATGTTACCGTATTGGACGGAGGTGCCGGGGAACCCTGCGAGTTGGCATGGTTTCGGGAAGGCTGCGGCAGAGGCGGTGGAGAGGGCTAGGGGACAGGTGGCCGGGTTGATGGGGGCCGATCCGATGGGGGTGTTCTTTACGAGCGGGGCGACGGAGTCGGTCAACTTGGCCTTAAAGGGGGTAATGGGGTTTTATTCAGGGAAGGGGAGGCATGTCATTACTTCCAAGATCGAACATCCTGTGGTTTTGGACACTTGTGAGATTTTGGAGAAGGCAGGGGCGAAGGTGACGCGGTTGCCCGTGGATGCGAAGGGAAGGGTGGATCCGGTAGACTTGGAGACGGCGATCACGCCGGGGACGGTGCTGGTGAGCTTGATCCATGGGAACAATGAGGTCGGGACGGTGCAGGATTTGGAGGCGTTGGGGGCGATTACGCGGAAGCATGGGGTTTTCTTGCATGTGGATGCTTCGCAGTCTTTTGGGAAGATGCCGATTGATGTCGGGGAACTGCCCGTGGATCTGCTTTCGGCGACGGCGCACAAACTTTACGGGCCTAAGGGCGTAGGGTGTTTGTATTTACGGCGGAAGGATCCTCGGGTGCGGTTGGTTTCGCAAATGCATGGGGGCGGGCATGAAAAGGGGATCCGTTCGGGGACTTTGAATGTGCCTGGAATTGTGGGCTTTGGGAAGGCTTGTGAGCTGGCTGGTTTAGAGATTGAAGGGAATGGACGGAAGGTTTCCGGGTTGCGGGATGAATTGTGGGAGTTGTTGAAGGAGGCGAACCCTGGCATTTCCAGGAACGGTGATCCGGACAACTGTCTTCCGGGGAATTTGAATTTCCAAATCCCTGGGGTGGATTCGATGGCGTTACTGGCTAAGGTGCCGGATATAGCGATGTCGGCCGGATCGGCTTGTACTTCTGCCATTCCTGCGCCTTCCCATGTATTGAGGGCGATTGGGCTTTCCCCTGAAGAGGCGGCTTCGTGCATCCGGGTTGGGGTAGGGAAGTTCAATACGCAGGAGGAGATCCGGGAGGCTGCTCGAATCATTTCGGGGGCGATCCTGGAGTTGGGAGCCAATTCTATGTCCGAAGGATTGCCAGAAAGCTGTCTATTGGACATTTGATACGCTTTTTATGACTGACGAACCCAGTACGATTGCCTACAAACGCGCCCGTTTCAAAACGCACCTTCCGGCCAAGCGGATGTATGCGCCTTCCCATTTTTGGATGGAAGAGGTGGAGCCCGGGATTTGGCGGGCTGGGTTCACGAAGTTCGCCTCCCGGATGTTGGGGGACTTGGTGGAGCATGATTTTGAGTTGAAACCCGGGGATCCTGTCGAGCTAGGCCAGATCATCGGGTGGATCGAGGGTTTCAAGGCCACCTCGGACTTATATTGTTGTCTCCAGGGGCATTTCCACCGGCGCAACCCTGATCTCCAGGATGATTTGGAGCTGTTGCGCAGTTCTCCTTACCAGAAGGGGTGGCTTTATGAAGTGAAGGGGGAACCAGGGGAGGACGCGGTGGATGTCCATGGCTATGCCCGGATCCTTGACCTTGCCATTGACAAAGTTTTGGAACAGGAAAAGTAACCCCATCGCATCCTTCCAGTCCTTTTTACCTTATGCCAGCACACTACATCATGATCGGCGGATTCCTCGGCGCAGGGAAATCCACTTCCATCCTACAATTCGCCAAGTACCTGCATGGCCAAGGCAAGAAGGTCGGCCTGATTACGAATGACCAGGGGGCGAGCCTTGTGGATACGGCGGTGGTGAACGCCCATGGTTTCGCTGTCGAGGAGATCTCAGGGGGGTGCTTTTGCTGTCGTTTCAATTCCTTGCGGGATGCCGCGGACAAACTTACCGCGGATGCTTGCCCCGACATTTTTTTGGCGGAGCCTGTCGGGTCTTGTACGGACTTGATTGCGACGGTCAGTTATCCGCTCCGGAGGATGTATGCCGACCAATACCGCGTCGCGCCGTTGAGCGTATTGGTCGACCCGGTGCGGGCTATGCGGATCCTCGGGGTCGAGACGGGTTCAAACTTCTCGGAGAAGGTTGTTTATGTGTACCGGAAGCAGTTGGAGGAGGCGGACAATATCGTGATCAACAAGGTCGACACGTTGACAGAGGAACGCCTCGATGCACTCAAGGCGGCGCTCCGCAGGGAGTTTCCGGATACCCGGATCTTCGCCATTTCCGCGAGGGAAGGCACCGGCCTAGGAGAATGGATGAAGGCGACCATGGACGAGGAGCCTTCTTCCGGCCCGGCGATGGACGTGGACTATGAAGTTTATGCGGAAGGGGAGGCTTTGTTGGGGTGGCTCAATGCCGCGCTGACCTTGGAGGCCGACGATGAAGTTGACGGGAACCAGCTGCTCCTGGATTTAGCCTCTTCAATCCAGGACAAGTTGGGAGCCAATGGCCGGGAGATCGCCCATTTGAAGATGACTTTAGCCCCAGACGACGGGAGCGGGGAGCTGGCTGTCGTGAATTTGACCCGTACGGACTCCAAACCGGAAACCGCCCAGACCCTCCTCGACGAACTCCAGACCGGGGAATTGATCGTAAACCTCCGCGCTGAAGCGGAGGCGGGGGAGTTGGCGGGGGCGTTGGAGCAGTCCCTCCAGGAACTGTCGACCAGCGCCCTTCGTCTCAAGCAGGAACATTTGGAGTTTTTTGCCCCAGGAAAACCGGTGCCGGAGGTGCGATTGGCCTCGATTTGACCCTCCTTAATTTTGATGAAAAAGGCGATCCTCCTGCCCCGCGACATGGACTTGCTGGTGACGTCCGGCGGCGGGGTCGGAACGACGTTCGTGATCGATTTCCTGTCCAAGTACAGGCAATGCAACAACCGGGACGACAAGGACGGATTCAAGCACCGGGACAGGCCAACGCCTTCTCCCAACCCTTGGTTCAAGGCCATCTACGTCTTCGGGAACCCGGTCAATGCGATCTATTCCCTTTTCCGGCGCGAATACCATCATGAGGAGTCCTACAAATTGCTCCTCAACCACCGGCATCTGGATCCGATCCCGGCGAGGATGACCTTGGATGAATTTGCAGCGGAAGGTGTAGACCGTTTCCTTTTCGAGAGGCATTTCAGGAATTGGCACGAGAGGTTTTACCAATATCCTGTGATGTTCATTCGCTATGAAAAGATCTGGGAGAACCTGGAGCCCTTATTGGATTTCGCGGGGATTCCGATGTCCGAGATCGAAAAGTTCCCGGAGCAGAAGGAGCGGAAGACCCAACTGGATCAGATTCCTGACTGGACAAAGGCCAACATGCGGAAGATCTATGGGGAGTTTCATGACTACCTGGAAGCGCAGCCGGATTGCTGGGTGCGGGAAGAGGAACCTTCGCTTGGCCATCGGCTTTATGCGATGGGCTTTACCATGCGGATGGGGATACGGTTTTTTGAAATCGCGGCCAAGCGGGCGATTTTGAAGGCGTTGGGACGGAAGGTGGTCGATGACTAATCGGCAATCTACCCTTTATTGAACACGGCTCCGTTGCTTATACCGACAAGTCGTTTTTGAAGGCCTTGCAAAAGGTTGGCACGGCGGAGAGCACCACCTGGACTGCGGCGACCCGAGACCGACGCTCCGATTTGAAAACAGAAGGGCGGGCGGCTTTTGGCCGCCCGCCCGTTCGGTACGAGTACGGTGGTAAACCGTTTTAGTAGGTTTTCCAGCCTGGGTCTTCGGTTTCGGAGCCGGCTTTGTATTCGTAGAAGTTGTTCACAGATTCGATGTTCTGGAAATAGATCCAGCGGGAGTCGGAGTTGCGGAAGAAGTATCCGGTCGGAATGTCGTTAGTAACGGTGAGTTGTGAACTGCTTGTCCAGATCCAACCGAGGCTGGCGTTGTCGCTGTAGATCCAGACGTTGGTGTTGTCGGAACCGTAAAGGTACAACCAGCCGAGTTGGGCTTGGTATGCCCATTGGTTGCCCGCGATAGCGTTGTCATGGTAGAACAGGCCGAACCAAGAGCTGGTGTACCAGCCGCCCCCAAGGTCCGTCGATCCGGCAAGAGTGCCGTCCAGGAGGGCGGTTTCTTGCTCGACGTCCGTTGATGCGGGCGGGGGAGTGGTAGGAGCCCAGCTGGAGAAGTGGCTGGCGGTGGCGGAGATTTTCCCAGCGTCCGTGTCCACAACTGCGGATTCTGCATTTTCCCAGTCGTTCTTGGTGGGGTTGAAGAAGGAGATATCGAGGTCTTCCGGGTCGATTCCTTCATCAATGAGGGCTTGGGAGTCGAACTCCATGGTGAGTTGGACGGGCTTGAGGAAGTCTTGGTTGATGACTTTCCCTTTGTCGTCGTAGAGTTCGATCTCGTAGCCGTAGTTGAGGGGTTGTTCCTCAGCCGATTTGGTCAGGCCATTGGCGGTCGGGCTGATGACCAGGCGGACTTCTGTTACTGTTTCGTCAACGGGAACCGAGTTCGCGAAGATGGTGATCTCCGTTCCATCGGGAAGGACCGTGGTGAAGTCCTTGGTCGGGTCGAAGGTCTGTGCGATGCCTTCGGGCAGAGAGAAGTCTGGTGCAGAGAGGGAGATCGGATCAATCTGGACACTTTCCGCACCTCCCGTGAAGTCTGCATCGACTTCTTGTTCGAGGAGGAAGACCGTTTCATTGCCTTCTTCATCGGTATCGGCATAGTCGGCACCGACTTTCCACTTGGAGCCTTTGGGGACAAGGAGCTTGAAGTTGCCTTGGGCATCGGTTCTTGTGTCTGCGGCTTGTCCGGATTCGGACCAACCATAGACATAGGCACCTTCGACTGGGTCGCCGTCCACTAGGATCGAGCCTGCGATGTAGTTGGCTTCGGACTTTTTATCGAGCTGGAGTGTAGTTGTCCCGGTGTTTTCTTCGGTCAGGTCGACCGTGGCGATAGTCGGCGGCAAGTAGCCTTCCTCACGGAGTTCAGGGGAGAGGAATGCGCCGATTTTGTAGGTTCCTCCGGCGAGGACGCTCAGGGAGAAACTGCCATCAGTGGTTTCCACTTCTGTCCTGAATTCCTCAGTGGTGTCCGAGCCTTCGCGGAAGGCGAATACATAGATGGAGGAATCGGAGAGTTGGGTGCCTGTTTCATCCTGAACCGTACCTGTGATGGTCGCCCCTGCCGTGGCCAAGGTGAAATCTTGGGTGACGATATCGCCGGAGATGGCCACGACCTTAGCCGGTTTGGCAGGGTTCGGGCGGATTTTTCGGGTATCGTCGGCATCATAGTAAATGTTGTATTCTATGAGCCATGCACCTGGGCCGAGGGTCAGGCTGTAGGTGCCGTCCTCTTCAATGGAGGTTTCGACCCAGCCTTCGTCCCCGCGGAACGCGACGACATCGCCCTCGATCCCGGTCACGGCAGTACCCCCGATGAGGAAGGTTCCGGAAATAATGGCGTCATTGCTAAGGACTTCGAGGGTGAGGGAGGTTACCCCGTCCTCGAAGGTGACGGTTTCCCCGGCAACTGAGAATGCGATTTCCCCCTTCGGACGTAAGCCCGAATTACCCGGAAGCCAGAGACCGGCGATGTACTCGCCATCAGGGAGGATGAGGTCGAACTTGCCACGGCCATCGACTTCAGCGTCGGTTACGAAGTCATGCCTTCCTGCACCTTGGGCAGCATTGCGGATATAGACCCGGACATCGATGTCGGAAACCGGGTTCCCCGAAGAGTCAACAACACTACCTTCGACGGGGCTGTGGGCCTTGGGGACTTCGAAGTCGAGCGTGCGGGTCGCGCCTTGGGCGACTTTGACTTTCTTGGGTTCCTGCGGGAGGTAGGGGATGACTTGGTCGTCACTTTCGGGTAGCGGGATGTCGTAGGCGACTTGCCAGCGTCCGGGGCCTACGGCGAGTTCGTATTCCCCTTTGGCGTTGGACAAGTCCCAAACGAAGTCGCCGTCCTTGTTCCAGGCATGGACGAAGAAGTTGGGCAGGGGAGTGCCGTCGGGTGCGGTGAGTATGCCTTTGATGAAGGAATCGACTGCGCTGAGCATGATTTCGCCAAGGTCGACGACAGCATTCTTGACACGAACGTGGCCGAGTTCCGGCGTGATGTAGTTGCCTGCAGCGGTATCGATCCAGATGCTGACTTCGTAGGAACCGGGCATGAGGTCGATCTCAAAGGTGCCATCCATACCGACTTCGTCCCAGGAGCCTTCGCCGACTTCATTGAAAGCGTCGACGAAGATCATGCCTGCCTGGGCAGTCCAGTCTGTCGTGCCGTCTGGCTTTTTGATGGTGCCGGTGACTTTGCCGCCGCCTGTCCTTTCAACCTCGAAATTGAGGGTCTTGGTCTGGGCGGAGGAATCTTCATTGAAGCGGACTTTCTTTTCCGGGCCGTTGTAGTGCCAGTCGACCTTTGTGTCCCAGGGGCGCTCTACCCGAACATCCCATTTTCCCGGTCCGGCATTCATCTCAAATGATCCGTCGTCCTTTGAGAAGGCCTCCGCATAGCCCCTGTCGGAGAAGGCGACGATTTTGGCGCCTGGCACTGCGTTGCCCGACTCGTCCAATATGTAGCCGTTGATTAACTTATTGGGGGGGGCGAGGTAGATGAAGGGGTTCGTTGCTTCCACTTCCGTCTCGGCTAGTGCGA
>JAYPDO010000166.1:572-9599 GCA_038125285.1 Opitutia bacterium | reverse complement strand
CGGCAAACGCATTTTACCGACGGCTAGATGTGGAAGGCAGCCCTGTCGCGGTCCCATTCAATGTTGGGGAGGGACAACAAGTAGCCGTCATCTCCGGGGACGGAAAGGTAAATGGCCAGACATTGACTTTCCAAGGAACCGTGGTTGTCCGGATTTCGGCGACCAATAGCCCGGCCGGGGAAGAAAAAATCCTGGAACACCTAGCGTCCGAACGAAAACCGGTGCGCCGATGGAAAGAAGTCCTCGAAGTCCCGGGTACATTCGGCAAGCCCAAGGGCGAGTCGGCCTACGCGGTCGATAACCTCAACGTCCCCTACGACAACCCTTACAAGACAGTCATGCAACTCACGGGAATCGCCTTCCTGGAAAACGGGGACGCCCTCGTCTGCACTTTGCCAGGGGATGTGTGGTTGGTTTCCGGGATAAGCGGGGACTTGAAGGAGGTCACTTGGCGACGTTTCGCGACAGGCTTCAACCAACCCGTCGGCATCCACATCGACGACGATGGCGTCTTCATCCTCGACCGGGGCCAAATCTATCGGATCCACGATACCAATAACGACGGCGAAGCCGACTATTACGAGAACTACGCCAACGACTTCGGAGGCTACAACCAGAGCCATTCCCACACCTTCGGGCTTCACCGCACAAGCAATGGTTCCTTCCACTTCACCCAGCGGGAAAACATCCTCCGCACGGGAACGGAACGGGAAACGGAAATGCAAGCTTGGGGCGTGCGAAACTGCATGGGTATCGGAGGTTCGGAAGACTACTTCTGGGTCGCCCCGCAGGAAGGCACGTGGACACCCGCCTCCGCTATCATCGAAGTCCACCAGGGGGAATTCTACGGCCACCCCTCCAAAGAAGGCAAAGGCGGCACCATCGCTGCCCCCCTTTGCTTCATCCCCAGAGGCATCGACAACTCCACCGGCGGCATGTTGGAAATAACCAGCAACAAATGGGGACCCGTACAAGGGGCACATGTCGGGCTGAGTTACGGAGCCGGCCTCCACTACCTCATCCTCCGGGATGACCAAGGCTCCCGACCCCAAGGTGCCGTCGTGCCGATGGAAGGCGAGTTCCTCTCCGGCTCCATGCGCGGTGCCTTCCACCCGCA
The DNA here is from genome assembly GCA_038125285.1 of Opitutia bacterium. Classification (GTDB taxonomy): domain Bacteria; phylum Verrucomicrobiota; class Verrucomicrobiia; order Opitutales; family JABJCN01; genus JAYPDO01. Next base: position 8,482 of record JAYPDO010000166.1, on the reverse strand, counting down.
AGATGGCCAGCTCTACTTGGTCGGCATGGACGGCTGGGGCGACTACTCGGTCAAAGACGGCTGTTTCCACCGTGTCCGTTACACCGGGAAACCCGTTTACAAACCTAAGGGTTTACAAGTGCACACAAACGGCCTCCGCATCGACTTCACCGCCAAACTGGACAAAGGCGTCGTAACCAAAGCAGGAAACTACTTCGCCCAAGCCTGGAACTACGAATACGCCAACCGGTACGGTTCCCCGGAATTCTCTACAAAAGAACCCACATCCCTCGGTCACGACCCCATTGAAATCCGTTCCGTAAAACTCCTGGATGACGACTCCATCTTCGTCGAAATGCCCGCCATGGAGCCGGTCATGCAACTCTACCTCCGTATGCATTTGAAGGCGGCCGACGGACATTCGTTCCAATCCGATTTGTTTGCCTCCCCGATGTTCCCCTCAGGCCATTTCAAAGCCGATGGCCTCGCCAAGCCCCGAAAGGACAAACCCGACGCCATCGCCCTCCGCGTCTCGACCCCCAAGGAAGAATTGAACTCCCCAATCACCACAGGAACCCCCATCAAAGACGCCCGCGAAATCTCCATCGAAGCCATCGCCGGACTCCAGTACTCCACCCGCCTCATTGAAGTGAAGGCCGGCGAAGCCCTGGCCTGGAAACTCCGCAACACCGACGTCATGCCCCACAACCTTGTGTTAGCGGAACAAGGTGCAATCCAAGTCGTCGGCGACGCCTCCTTCAAAATGCTCTCCGACCCCGAATCCGGGAAAAAGAACTATGTCCCCGACCTGACAGAAGTCCTCGGCTTCATCCCTGTCATCAACCCAGGCAAGGAACACACCTTCTACTTTCGTGCCCCGAAAGAAACTGGCGACTATCCCTACCTCTGCACCTTCCCCGGACACTGGAAAGCGATGAACGGAATCTTGAGGGTGAGGTGAGGCTCCTGGGTGAATCCGGGAAAACCTATCGATCCAAAAGCCATTGGCTTTCGTATGCATACGTCATGAGTAAAATCCCATACCTCCTTTTCGTAACGACGACTTCACAGTTCTTGGGCATTCCCATTCAAGCCGGACAACTTTCCTGGCCCCAATGGCAAGGGCCAACCCGGAACAGCATGATCGCCCAAGATTCCCAGTGGCCATCGAGCATTTCCAAAGACCAACTAAAACTAAATTGGCGGAAGGAACTCGAACAAGGTTACCCAGGTCCAGTGGTTTCGGACAAGCTGGTGTTCACTGTAGAGTCCAAGGGGAAAGGTGAAATTGCCCGGGCATTCGACCGGAAAACCGGGGAGCAAGCCTGGGAACATGAATGGAATGGCTCTATGAGTGTTCCCTTTTTTGCCATGAAAAATGGAAGTTGGGTGCGCTCCACCCCCGCATTCGATGGGAAAAACCTCTACATCGGGGGGATGCGGGACTACTTGGTCTGTCTGGACTCTGCATCAGGCAAGAAAAAGTGGTCGGTAAATTTCATGGAAAGGTACGACAGCCCACTGCCCTCCTTTGGGCTGGTCTGCTCGCCACTGGTTGTAGGAGACCATGTCTACATTCAGGCCGGTGCAGGATTCGTCAAGCTGGAGAAAGAGTCTGGCAAATCCGTTTGGCAAACATTGAAAGACCAAGGAGGCATGCACGGATCGGCTTTTTCATCCCCGATCATGGCCAAATTGGCAGAGAACGAACAGTTGGTAGTCCAAAGCAGGACAACCCTAGCAGGGGTCAACCCAGAAACGGGAAAGATCCTCTGGGAAGAGAAAATCAAGGCTTACAGGGGAATGAACATTCTAACCCCAGTGATACATGGAAACTCTCTCCTTACTAGCTCATATGGCGGGACAACCTTGAAGTTCGACCTGAAAAACGCTGGCCAGGGTCTGTCCCTTGAAAAGAAATGGGAAAACCCTCAACAGGGCTACATGTCCGCACCCATCATTATTGGCGACCATTGCTACCTCCATCTCCGCAAACAACGCATGACCTGCCTGGATATGATAACTGGGGAAACAAAGTGGATCAGTGAAAAATCATTTGGGAAATACATGTCGATGGTTTCCAACGGTAAAGAAATCCTAGCGCTGGACGAAGATGGCACACTCTATCGGATCGAACCTAATACGGAGAAACTGGTCATCAAAGAGAGCAGGGAAATCTCAAAATCCCCGACCTGGGGACACATCGCCATTTCGGATAACCAAATCTTCATTCGGGAACTAAAGGCGATTGCCTGCTACGAATGGTAATTCGGGCAGTTCAATCACCCGTCGGCAAAAACGCCATGGAGGCTTGGACTGAAAAGTTGCAGGTGCAACCGGATGATGCTTCGGGGATGAGGACAAGGCCTCCGGCAGGAATAATGTTTATCCAACATCCGGGGCGTGAGACGGCGGTGATTTTGCGGAGCTTGCGTTCGTCCAGGATGTACTCGGTAGGATTGCCCGCGCGGAAGTAAAGGGAACTGGCTGATGCACTCATGGTACCGCAGCCATGGCCGTGGCGACGGAGGTCGTAGTCCGGGAGGTTTTTGCCGGTGTTGAGGTCGTAGGCATAGGGTTCGATGATGAGCTTGTTCCCGATGGCGACCGGATGGTGGTCCTGCTCGCCGTGATCGCCTCCGGCGCGGTTTTTGTTGTCCTGGGTGGCTTCCCATAGGAGTTCGCCAGTGTTAGAATCAAAGGCCCGAACATCATAGCGGACGGTCTTGTCGTTACGCGAGTATTGGAGGACGACTTTCCCTTCCGCGAAAAGCAGGGAGCTGTTCTGTACGGCATTGGGGAACTGGAGGGTTGTGCGCCAAGTTTCCATGCCCGTCGCTAGGTCGAGGGCAACGAGGTCAGCCCCGTGGGATTCGGCGAACTCGGCATAATTGGAACGGCCATCGGGGTCGGAGAGGGTCCGGGTGTTGCGGCTTTCGAGGAAGAAGGCCTTGCCTTCGGCCAAGGTGAAACTGGGGTTGAGGAGGGCTCCATATTGCGGGTTGTATTGCCAAAGGTGCCCACCGTTGTGCCGATCCATGGCAAAGAGGCAAGTGCTGGTCACGGCAGGACGGTTGTCCCAGTACGTCCCCTCACGGATGGTCGCCATGCTGTGGGTCTTCCGGGATGCGCCGGGACGGGTGGCGGAACCGATGAGCCAGTCGTCCACATAGGCCACCAACCCCCAGTGGACAGGGTCGTTGCCGCGCTGCCGGGCAGTGTAGGTTTGGCGGGTTTTCCCGGTTTCGGGGTCGATTGCAATGCATTGGCCATCGGCAGCGATGTAAAGGGCTTCGGCGGAGGCGGCCATGGAACCGCAATCCCGGAAAATGCCGACCCTACGGGAACCGGGGATTTCCGTCTCCCAGAGGACGGTACCGTTGTAGGCATCGACCCCGTAGACCCTTTCATTGCCAGGAACAAAGAGGCGGCCATTCTTACAGAGCGGGGGAATGGAGCGATGGTGACGGTCGAGCATCTTTTCCGGCCCGGGAAGTCCGAACCATTGGAGCTGGAGGGTGCCGGATGTGCGGGTATCCAGGCTGCACGCCGTATTGGCCGGGTTGGCAAAAAGGTGCGTCCACTCCCCTGTCCCGGAAACCGGTTTCCCGCGGGCAACCTTCAAGTCAGCGGAGATGGATACCCCGTGGGTCGGATGGAGGAAACGGGGAAGGTCGTTTTGCCAAGTTTCGGATGCCGCCTGGGCACCAAGGATGCAGTTGAAGAGGTAGTTGGTAAAGGGAAGGCTTTGATCGGGTGGAAAGTCCAGGACAGTGATGCGTTTTCCGTAGACCAAGTAGCTGGCGAGTTCGCCGCGGAGCCTGTCTGCAATGTCAGGTTCGGGGACGACGGCGACGACCTGGAAATCCGTGGCATTGGCAAGGTTGCGGAGCAGGTTGGTATCTTCAGCACCGAGGACGAGGGCGTAGCCTTTTGTACTGGGCAAAAATTCCAAGGCCTTGGCAACCATAGGATACGGGGGTTGGGTGAAGTTCGGAGCGAACTCGCGACGGGTAATTTGCGGCACAACCTTTGCCGGGCCAAAGCAGAGGAGCGTGCCGTCGTCCGTGCTGACGAGCAACTTCCCCCCGATGACGCAATGGCCATAGGGACGCCCTTGGACTGCATGTTCCCAAACGGCATCCTCGGAATCCAATGGGAACGCAGCGACCGTCCCCTCCCCGCCCAAGATTTTGTGGCCAGGAGTGGCAATGGCGGAGTAGGCGAATTCCCGGGAGGTGGTGACGGGGGGAGCGGCGGCCTTGCCTTTGGAGCGGCGTTGGGAAGCGGTCAACATCTGGCCTCGGGGGTCACGGCCTGTCGGCACGAGGAATTGGCTTCCGCGCTGCACAAGATAACCCTGGGGGGAAAAGGTGACAGGTTTTCGGTCAATGACCTTGCCGTCCCGCAGATCCAGGGCGAGGTGCCAAGCCCCTTGGTTGGGGAAAAACCCAGCGCAAAGGTAAGCGGCTGACCCGTCGACCAAGATTCCGGAACGCACAGGCCAAGCACTGATGAGACGGCTGTTCCCAGGAATCCAGCGCGGAGGGTTGGGGCTACACCGGGTCTTCCACAACAGCTTCCCTGTGGTGGCGTCCAGGCAGTACGCAAAACCGTCGTCAGCACCGAAAAGGAGGCGTTCGCCGGCCAGGGTCGGGGCAAGGCGAACTGGCGCAGAGGCAAAAAAGCTCCAAAGAATTTGCCCGCTGGCCATGTCGAGGCAACGGACTTGGTCGTCCGACGAAGAACCAAAGTAGGCACGGTTCCCATCTCCGACGACATGGAAAGCGCGGTCGTAAGTCACCCGTGGCTTGAGGTTCGATTTGGTGTGCCAAAAGTCCTGCTTTGCCGGTGGTGGCCAAGCCGGGCAGGGGGGATGGTTCATTTCCCTGGACCATTGCAAATGGAGAGGAAATTGGAGGGATTGGGAAGTCTTTCCGGAACGGGAATTGTCATGCTGGAAAGTCGGCCAGTCCCCGTCCAGGGAGTTCGTCGCTAGCTCCTCTTCCGCTCCAGGGAATTCCTTCTTCCGGGCATCAAAATGTTGGAGGATTTGCTGGGCAGGCAACGCCTCGTCCCAAAGGGCGGCGAAGGCCACTTTTCCGTCAAGCGGATAATGCTCGTTGTCGTCCTCGTAGGCACCCAAAGTAAGGGTGAGTTTCGGAGGGTAAAGGATGGGGCCGGATTGGGTCGTGGAAGTAGCGGAAAGCTGCCCGTCTACATAGATGCACTGCGCCTTCCCGTCATAGGTTCCTGCGACATGGTACCAAAGTCCGGGGACAAAGTTGCCATTGGCCTTGAGGTAGGTCAACCGCTTCGTCTTTTCGGTAGCAACGGCAAAGCTGAAACGGTCGTTTTCATACCCCAGGAGCCAACCCCGCTCGTAACTCCCATTGTCCTGGATAGCCGACAATATGCCACCCCACCGGATTGGTTGGTCGATTTGAACCCAAGCTTCGACCGTGAGGATTTCCGCGGGGAGGCCTTCGCCGTCTTTAATGACCTCGACAGTTTTATCCTCCCACACCTTTAGTGGACGCCCATTGTTGGCCGCAGATACCCAAGGCAAACCGCACATCAAAACTACAATAATCCAGCCTTTCATAGCGGGAACTATCCCAAGCCGACCTGGACAACGCAAGGATGCGAAACTGAAGCAGCAAAATTTTCCAAAATCCTCCCTTGTTCCTTTTGCAGGAATCCTCCAAGTTGTGCCGCGAATGATTATGAAGAAACCCACCACCAACTTCCTGGTCGTCCTCGCTTTGTTTTGTAGCTGGGCTTACGTCTCGGCCGCAAAAACGACCAACATCCTCTTCCTTGCCGGTGCCCGGAGTCATTCCTCCGGAGACCATGAATTCCGCGCGGGGTGCATGTTATTGGCGAAGGCTTTGAACGAGCAGAGCGGACTGGATGTGAAAGCCTCGGTAATCAGTGGTTGGCCGAAGGACGAGAAGGTGTTCGATGGCGTGGATGCGGTCGTCATTTACGCGGACGGAACGAGCGTGGTGAGGAACGGTTGGGAAAAGGTGGACCAACTGGCGAAGTCCGGTGTCGGGCTGATGTTCATGCACTACGCGGTTCACCCGAGTCCAGAAGAAGGAGAAAAGTATTACCGGCCCTGGATTGGCGGGGCGTTCGAAACCGGATTTTCCGTCAACCCGCACTGGGTGGCGGACTTGGAGGCCATGCCCAACCATCCGGTGTCCAACGGGGTGCAAGGCAAGCCGACCGCTTATGACGAGTTCTACTACAACATGCGTTTCCCCAAAGACCGCAGCAAAGTACTCGACTTGGTGACGGCCAACCCTTCCCGCGAACGCATCAAAAAGATTATCAACCTCTGGACCCAGGAAGGCTATGAGGGCATCGGTAAGAAGCAGACCTTGATGTGGGGTATCGAACGGAAAGACGGTGGCCGCGGCATCGGGTTCACCGGCGGGCATTACCACCGAAACTGGAGCATAGACGGCTTCCGCCAAATCGTACTCAACGCCATCGTCTGGGTCGCCGGAATGGATGTCCCGGAGGGCGGGGTGAAGTCCTTGGCCGTTACCGAAGACCAAATTAACGAGAACCTTGACGATTACGGGAAACCGAACCCGCGTATCAAGCTGCCAACGGCGGAGGAAGTGTTGGCCTTGCCACCAAACCCATGGTTCACCGTCGAGGAACATGCCGCAGCCCGTCAGAGGCAAATCGACGCCCGGAAGAAGGTGCAAAAGAAGAAGTGAGCTGGAGGGGCGGACTTTGGTCGCCTATGGCGGAAAGTCGAAGCCTTGGCTGCACCAGCGGTTTTACAACCATCCTGCACAAAGCGACCAAAGCGCGCCGCTGCGATGCTAAAACAGCTCCCCTTGGATGGCTTGGGAAACCGGGGTGACCAGTTCCGGGCCTTCGTTGCGGATGCTGTTGACATCGGTCGAGACGGTGTGGAACTCGAAGTTGTCGACGAGCTTGGCAAGGACTTTGCGGGTATTCCCGGCCGGGGTTGCGGTATCTAGCCAGGATCGCCAATGTTCCTTGGGCAGGAGGACAGGCATGCGGTGGTGGATGTGGGCGAGGTTGGCGGAGGCGGAAGTGGTAAGGAGGGTGTAAGAGGAGAAGGGTTCGGCGCCCGCGCCTGCCCAGGTATCCCAAAGTCCGGCAAAGGCGAAAGGGACGTCGCCAGGAAGGTGGAGGAAGTAGGGGATTTTGCGTTTTCCGTCTGTGAGCCACTCGTAGTATCCATCGGCCGGGACAAGGCACCTTTGGCGACGAAAGGCATCGCGGTACATGGGCTTTTCCTCCACGGTTTCCAATCTTGCGTTGATGGTCGGGACTTTGACCCTCGGCTCCTTTGACCAACTCGGCACAAACCCCCAGAACAGGCACTTCAATACAACCTTTTCACCATCTGTAAGGATGACCGCCGTCTCTTGCCCGGGGCCGACATTGTAACGGGGCGGAATTTCATTCTCCTTCCACTCCTCTTCACCCAGGATTTCCTCGAATCCATGCTTGGTAATTTTCCGCGTAGTGAACCTTCCACACATGACGCCCTGACCTCTTACCTCTGCGATTTTCCGTACCCAAGGGCATCCATCGCGGCCTGCAATTTGGCACGAACTTCCCCGGCCTCGCCCTCAATCAACGGCTTTTTTTCTTCGGCGTCGGAGGGGATGTCGAGGAGCCGTCCGTCGTTGTAGAGTTTGTAGCGTTGGTCTCTGACAAAGGCGCGGCCTCCACGGGATTCAGCGAAGGCGTAGGTGCGCTTCGTACCCTTCCCGCCAAGGAAACTGGAGGCGAAACTTTGGCCGTTGAGCGGGGTTTCGGGAAGTTGTCCCCCGGCCAGTTCGGCAAAGGTCGGCAACCAGTCGGTAAAATCGACCAAGTCCTGGCTCACCCCGCCGGGGCAAACCTTGCCGGGCCAGTTCACGATGAGGGGGACG
>JAYPDO010000166.1:0-562 GCA_038125285.1 Opitutia bacterium | reverse complement strand
GGGGGACGTGGGTGCCCCGGTCGTTGGTCAGGCCTTTGCCGCCGCGCACCATCTTGCCCTTTTGCTTCACGGACACGCTCTCGTACTCGTACTTGCTCCCCTCTTCGCCCAGGAAACGAAGTTTGGAGCGGGCGGCGGTGCCGTTGTCCCCGGTGAAAAAGATGGCGGTATTTTCCCGGATTCCCAACTTGTCGACCGCACCGACCAACCTCCCGACCATTTCGTCCATGGACGCCACCATTTCCTTGTAGTCCATCCAGCGGTTTTTGCCCGGTACATACGGAACTTGCCATTTCAAATCGTCGGTCACGTCATGAGCCAAGGCCATCGAGTAGTAGGCGAAGAACGGCTTCCCGGCGGCACCGCTCTTCTTCATGAAATCTGCCAGGAATTCGACGTACAAATCCGGCCCGTACTTGCCCGTTGCATCCTCCCGCACCTTGCCGTTTTGGTAAATCATGGGGTCATGGAAACGCGCCCCTTCATGCCATCCGAACACGCTCCATTCGTCAAACCCGAGCCTCGCAGGTTGTTGAACGTCCTTCTTCATCAAAGCCAACTG
>JAYPDO010000165.1:0-9818 GCA_038125285.1 Opitutia bacterium | reverse complement strand
GCGTACTAGTCTGGGGGACTAGGGGTCGTGAGTTCAAATCTCACCGGCCCGACCATTTTCCAACAGCTAATTTCTCTGCCTCAATGCTTCGTAGAGGCAGATAGAGGCGGCGGTGGAGAGGTTGAGGGAGTCGGCAGGGCCGGGGGCAGGGATGGAGAGTTGTAGGGTCGCTTGCTCCTGCCAGAATTCGCCGAGGCCGAGGGCTTCGTTGCCCATAACGAGGGCGAGTGGGCCGGAAAGGTCTTGATCCCAGAGGGGTTGGCCGCCTTCGCAGACGGTAGCGGCGGCAGGGATGTTGTGCCCCTGGAGGAAACCGGCGGTTTCCTTGGCTCCGGCGGTGGCTACTTGCATGGAGAAGAGGAGGCCGCGGGAGGTGCGGATGACGTTGGGGTTGTAGAGGTCAACGAGGGGGTCGTTGCAGATGACGGCATCGACACCGAAAGCATTGGCGGTGCGGAGCATGGCCCCTAGGTTGCCCGGCTTTTCCGTGCCTTCGAGAACCAGGAGGAGGGGCTTGGCCGAAAGGCGGAGGGTTTCCAGGGTGGTGTCCTGGATGGGGGCGAGGCCGAGCCAGCCGTCCGGGTTCTCCCGTCCGGATACTTTTTCAAAGGCATGTGGGGAGAGTTCGTAGGTGGTGGTCGCGGAGTCACGGACTTTTTGGAGAAAGGCAGGACGGGAGCCTTTGTGGATGTCCGGGCAGTGGAAAAATTCCGGGAGTGGACGGCCTGAAGCCAGGTAGTTTTCCAATTCTTTGGAGCCTTCCACCAGGAAACAGGCGTGCTGGTCGCGGTCGCGTTTTTTGCGGAGCCCGGCGAGGAATTTGATTTTTGGGTTTTGTCGGCTCTGGATGATGATGTCGTTCACAGCCAGTGGAGGAGTTGGTCGATGAGGGATTGGGCGGTTTCCGCATAACCCCCCCCGAAGAGGTTGTGGTGGTTGAGGTAGTGGTAGAGGTTGTAGAGGTCTTTGCGGATGGGGTAAACCGGATCCAGGGGCCAGGCTTCGTTGTAGGAAGCGTAAAACTCCTGGCGGAAGCCGCCGAACATTTCCGTGAAGGCGATGTCGGCTTCGCGGTCACCGTAGTAGGTGGACGGGTCGAAGAGGACAGGGTTCCCGCGCCCGTCGAAGCCAATGTTGCCACCCCAAAGATCCCCATGGAGCAGGGAAGGCAGGGGATTGTAGGTTTTGAAAAAGGTGTCCAAGTTGGCCAGGAGTTTGTCCTTGCCCTGGAAGGTTTTGCCGGAGCGTTCCCGGGCAAGTTTGAATTGGTTCTCGAGGCGGTGGTCGCGGTAGAAAGACACCCAGGAATCCGTCCAGGGATTTGGTTGGGGAGTGGAACCGATGGTATTGTCGTACTTCCAACCGAAGTTTTGTGAAGTTTTGCTATGGAGGGCGGCGAGTTGTTCCCCGGCCTTTGAGTGGCTCCAGGGTTGGGCCGGTTGCATGTCGATATATTCCAGGACGAGGAAGGCTTCCCCGCACGCAGTCCCATGAGCGACAGGATTGGGGACACGGACAGTACGGGTCGCCGCAATTTCTTCCAAGGCGGCGGCTTCCACCTCAAAGGCTTGGGCAAATTCAGGTTTGTTCCGCTTAACAAAATACAAGCCATCGGAGCTTTCCACTTTCCAGGCATCGTTGATGCATCCCCCGCCAACAGCCTGGCCGCCGAGGTATATGGTTGGAAGGTCGGCTTTCCCCGCAATTTCTCGCCAGAGCCGTTTCATGTTTAGGTTCCCGGGAAAGCCAATTCCCCGGAGGCAAGCCTTTGGATGACATCGGGAAGGAGGCGGTGTTCGGCTTGGTGGACACGGGTTTCGACAGATTCTAGGGACTCGCCTTCATGGATGCGGACTGCGGCTTGGTCGATGATTGGGCCGGCATCGACGGTGGGGGTCACCCAATGGACGGTACAGCCGGAGTATTTCGCGCCATGTTCGTACGCTTGGCGGATGGAGTGGAGGCCAGGGAAGGCCGGAAGGAGGCTAGGATGGAGGTTGATGATGCGGCCTTGGAAGGCCTCGATAAATGCGGGTTTGAGGACACGGAGCAACCCAGCCAGGACAATGAGGTCCGGCTCCCAGCCCCTGATGGTGCGGATCCATTCCTTTTCGGCTTCCCCTTCCAGCTTGGTCTTAAATTTACCTGGATGGAGGAACTTCGCCTCGGTTCCCAGGATGGCGGCATGACCAAGGAAGGGTGCATTTTCATTGTCAGAGCCGAGGGCTACGGCCTGGGCATCTCCCAATTGGCCGGCTTTTTGGGCCTCCAGGATAGCTTTGGCGTTAGTACCGGAACCGGAGCCGAGGAGGACGAATTTCATCGTGGGATCAAAGGGATTGGGCGGCGGAGATTTTGGCGATCAGCCCTGTTGTGCTGAAGCCTTCGAGGAATGGGAGGAATCGAATTTCAGAGCCTGCTTCTTGGAGGGCTTCCCGCTCCGGGGCGGCCAGGGATTCCATTGTGTAGTCCCCTGCCTTTACATAAACATCAGGCCGGAACCGGCGGATTTCGTTGTCGAGGCGCGGAGTTTGGAATAAGAAAATACCGTACACACAATCCAGGGCAGCCAGCGCATAGGCGCGGAATTTCTCGGGCAAAATGGGGCGGGTAGGGCCTTTGAGGGAACGGACGCTTTCATCCCCGTTGAGGGCGACCCAAAGCTGGGTTCCTTGCTTGGCGGCTTCCTGGAGGAAATAGACGTGGCCGGGGTGGAGGAGGTCGAAGCAGCCGTTGGTCAGGACGGTGCGCCCACCGGATCCGCGCAAACTTTCGCGAAGGGCAAAGGCATCCTCCTGGGTATAGAGTTTGTGGATAGGGGGCAGGGCGTCCGGGTTCATCTCAAGCGGATCCGGACAGCCTACAGTTCTTGGAACAGTTTTTTGACCTTGGTCATGAACCCGGCCCCAATGGGGTTCGTGTTGTCCTGGCAAAGCTCGGCAAACTCCTCCAATTTGGTCGACTGTTCCCGGTTGAGCTTTTTGGGTACGTCGATGGTGACCTTGATGAGCTGATCCCCCTTGCGACCGGTTCGGAGGTTGGTAATCCCATGGCCCCGTAACTTGAAAATCTGGCCGGACTGGGTACCGGGAGGGATCTTGAGCTTCACCTTGCTGGTCAGGGTGGGAACCTCGACCGTGCCGCCCAAGGTAGCGACGGTAAATTTCAGGGGCATTTCGCAAAACAGGTCTTCCCCATGGCGTTCGAAGACCTCGTGGTCCTTAACGTGGATGATGACGTACAAGTCGCCTGGAACCCCGCCCATGAGACCGGCCTCACCATTGCCATGGGAGCGGAGGCGCGAGCCGTTATCGACTCCAGGCGGTACCTTGACCTTCACTTTGGTGGTCTGCTGGACGCGGCCTTCCCCGTTACACTCGTGGCAAGGGTCTTTGATCTTCACCCCGCTGCCACGGCAATCCGGGCAAGTCTGCTGGAAACTGATGAAACCCCGTGAGGAGGAAACCTGGCCTACCCCACCGCAAGTCCGGCAACGTTCATGCCCGCTACCGGAGGCGGCACCGGAACCACTACAGCTTCCGCAAACCGCAGGGCGTTTGTATTTGATCTCTTTTTCGACGCCTTCGGACGCCTCATAGAGGGAAATTTCTAGGTCGTAGCGGAGGTCGTGCCCAGGTGCAGCGGACGCACCTCCTCCTCGCCGACGCCCTCCACTGGCGGACTGGCTTCCGAAAATTTCCTCGAATATGCCGCCACCGCCTCCAGCGGCCCCAGCCCCAAACACTTCGCGGAAAATTTCAAACGGGTCATGGAACCCCCCTGCACCGGCGCTACCGGCTCCGGCTCCGCCACCTTGGAAGGCAGCGTGCCCGTAGCGGTCATAGGCTGCCCGCTTTTCCGGATCCTTCAATGCCTCGTAAGCTTCGGAAGCCTCTTTGAACTTATCTTCTGCGGCAGGATCACCCTGGTTTTTATCCGGGTGGTATTTAACCGCGAGTTTGCGGTAGGCCTTTTTGATTTCCCCGGCCTCGGCACTCCTCGACACCCCCAAAACTTCGTAGTAATCCCTTTTCGCCATAGTGAGAATCCGGGGTTATTCAGGATGCGCTGGTGGGAGGTTCCTCCGAATCGTCTGGTGCCCCTGTGGATACCGCGACCATCGCTGGGCGCAGGAGCTTGTCTTTAAAGAAATAACCGATCCGGATGGTTTCGACGATATGCCCTTCGGGAGTTTCATCACAAGGAACCTGGGTAACGCTTTCATGGACTTTGGGGTCGAAGGGCTCCCCAACGGGATCTGTCTCCACCAGACCCCGCTGGCTAAGGATGTTGTTGAACTGGTCGAGGACGAGTTGGAAGCCCTGGGTGATATCGCTAGCGGCCGGATGTTTTTCCGCTGCGTCCAGGCCGAGCTTCAAGGTGTCGATGGCCGGAAGCAGGTCCTCAATCAGGAAGGCTTCCGTGGCCCCGCGGATCTCGTCTTTCTCTTTTTGGGTACGTTTGCGGAAATTTTCAAAGTCCGCCGCCTTACGAAGAAGCTTTTGCTGGAGTTCGTCCTTTTCCAGGAGCACGGTTTCGTACTGCGCCTGGAAATCGGCATGCGCAAAATCCGGTTGACCTTCCGCACCATCGGAAGGGGCATCCGGTTCGAGGTCTGGAGGGGGTGGAGTAGTGTTTGTATCCATTCTTTTCAGTGCGGGTCTTTGTCCTTCAAAAAAATTTGGAAGGAGGGGATTAAGGGGATGACCAGCCGGTAGGCGAGTATTTTCCAACCTTTACCCCAACATCTTCGGAATGGTGACCAAGAGGGTGGCTTGGGCAGGGGCGGCAAATTTGCCTTCCGCCGCATAAGGGAGGACTAGATTCGTGCCCTTGGGAAAGGTCCGGGAAGTGGAGGTTTCCTGGATTGCCCCCTTGGCAAGATGGAGCAAACGGACGCATTCGCCGGAAGGGAAAGTTATGGTCTCACCAGGGGACAGGACATGACGGACGATGGTGAACTCGGCACAATCGGCCAACAAAGTATTTTCCCCTGGGATTTCCGGGATCCGCAATGGGGAAGGCTCAATATCCCCATAATCTATACACTGGAGCGTTTGGGGGATATGGAGTTGCCGGGGTTGGCCGTCCAGCCCCAGCCTTCCCCAGTCATAAACACGGTAGGTGGTGTCCGAGTTTTGCTGGACTTCCAGGATCAGGTTCCCTGCGTCAATTGCATGGAGGCGCCCGCTTTCGACCAGGAGGCTGTCCCCTGGCTGGGTGCGGAAGGAATGGACGCATTTTTCCAACGTCCCTTTAGCAAGCGCTTCTTCAAAGTCCATAGGGGTCACCCCTGCTTTCAGGCCTAGGATCAAAGCGGCGTCCCTTGTGGTCTCCGCGACGTACCAATGCTCCGTCTTAGGTTCGCCGCCCAATTTTTCGGCAATGTCTGAAGGGGGATGGACCTGGAGGCTGAGCCTGCTTTTACAGTCAAGCCATTTGACGAGGATTGGGAAACGCTTCCCCCCAGGCCAACCGGAGCCCATCAAAAGTTCTGCATGGCCTTCAAGGATTTGACGTAAAGTCATACCATTCCAGGGGCCGTCCAAGGCTATGGATTGAGCCTCTGGCCGGTCCACTATTTCCCAGCTTTCGCCAATAACAGAACCAGCGGGCAAATCCCGCCCCAAGTAAGTGTGCAAGCCGTTCCCGCCCCAGACACGTTCCTGGTACAGGGGTTTAAAACATTGTGCATGCAGCCTATTCATTTCCCATTGGATTTTTCTCGGTATGCAGGATTTTGGTTGAACATTTTGGAAAATCGGTTGTCGTAAACGCCCTTAGATGAATTGAGACAATTACCTAAAGGATTGTAATCGAGGAAAGTGGCAACAAAATCAACCCGCAAGAATAAGCAGGGGGAGGCATACCCTGTGAAAAACACCAATGTGCGTGGGAATGCAAAGCCCGTGACGGGCTTGTTCCTGGCGGCCTTAGGTATTTTGGCGGCAGCAGCCCTGCTGTCTTACGAAATCGGACAGGACAGCACGAACAATACCAACCCATCTTCGGCGAATTGGGTCGGCATGGTAGGGGCAAATTTCTCTAACTGGGCCCTTGGTGCAGTGGGGATCGGCGCATGGTTCATGCCGGTTTACTGCCTGGGCTTCGCCTACTCGGCCGTGTTTGGAAAACGCAAGAGGGCAAATTTCCTAAAACCCGTCCTCTTGGTCGCCCTCCCCTTCATACTATGCGCCCTGGCCGGAGGCTTCGGCCAGACGATCGACATCAAGGGCGGCAGCTACTTTCCAAGTGGCACTTTGGGGGGGAACCTCGGAAACTCTATTTTCCAAGAGTTCCTCGACCCCTGGATGGGGGACTTCGGCGGAACTGTGATCCTATTGGTTGGGTTCTGCTCGGCATCACTCCTGATCCTGACCGATAACCCTGGGAGCTTGGTCGACAGCATCAAGGCCAGCTTCAAATCCTTCTCCAAGGAACAAAGAGATAGGATTAGGGTCAACCGGGAAGCTCGTGCGAAATTGCGTGCGGAAGCCAAGGCTTTGGCAGAAAGAAACGCCGCCCAGAAAAAGGCGGAGGCCGAACTCGCAGCCCAGGAAAAGGAAGAAGGCGCACGGCAGCCTCCCCAACCTGAGCCCAAGAAACAGGAACTCTTTAATTTCGAAAAGCCCGAGCCTGAGGAGGATGGCGAAATCCTGCTCTTCGGGGATTCCCCGCTCCCTGGCACTAAAGCCCACCAACCATCTGCTCAAAGGGAAACCAAAAACCAGGAACCTGCCCCTTGCCAGGACTTCGGCCCAACGACCGACGAGTCTACCCCCGCCAAAAAGAAAAGGTCTGCGCCACCAACGGATCCCGAGTCCACACGCCCAGAATCCGAACCACAAATCCAAGCACCAGCCCCGGTTGTAGTTGAAGAGACTTCCAAAGTGGTGCCCGCCGCCTCGGTGCAAGACCTCCTTCCCGCAGAAACCGTACAAGATATGGCCACAGTGGCCGAAGAGGAAGCACCTGCCAACCTGGTAGAAGAAGAACCTGAACCGGAGCCAGAAAAGAAAAAGCTTCCCCCACCGGATGAAAAGACCCTGAAAATTATCCGCGGCGAAAAGACTGAAAAGGCCGAAATCAATATTCCGGAACGCATCGGCGATTATGAATTCCCCCCGGTAGCCCTTCTGCCTGAACCCCCGCCTGACAAGTCGGACAGCCAGGAAGACCACGAAGCCAGGGCAGAAGCCATCCAGCGTACCCTCAAGGATTTCCGGATCGACGTCGAAATCGGCGAAATCCATGTCGGCCCTGTAATAACACGCTACGAAATCTACTTAGCGCCGGGCGTACGGGTAGAAAAGGTGGCGGGCCTGGACAAAAACCTCTCCATGGCGCTGCGTTCCGAAGGCGTCCGGATCCTGGCTCCGGTACCTGGAAAGGATTGCGTGGGCATCGAAGTGCCGAACAAAAAGGCTTCTCCTGTATTTTTCCGGGAAATCATCGAATCCACATCCTGGTCGGAATCCAAGGGAGACCTTCCCATTGTCCTGGGGAAAGACGTTAGTGGCAAACCCCTGGTTGCCGACCTCGCCAAGATGCCCCACCTCCTGATCGCCGGTTCCACGGGCTCGGGTAAATCTGTGTGTATCAACACCATCATCAGCTCCCTTTGCTTCCGTTTTTCCCCGAATGAACTGAGATTCATCATGGTAGACCCGAAAGTGGTGGAAATGCAGGTCTACAACACCCTGCCCCACATGCTCATCCCTGTCATGACGGATCCTAAGAAGGTTCCGGGCGCCCTCAAGTGGCTGATCTCCGAAATGACCCAGCGTTATGAAAAGTTTGCAGCCATCGGCGTCCGCAACATAGGCGGCTACAACGCGAAGGTGGCCAAAAACAAGGAAGAGAAGGAGCGCGAGTTGATCCATGAAGCTGAGATCAACGAGGACATGAGCGACGAGGAGAATTACATGATGGATCACATCTCCGTGCCCAGGGACGAAGATGTGGAGGGCGAACTCCCGACCGCCAAGATGCCCTACATCGTCTGTATCATCGACGAAATGGCAGACCTCATGATGGTATCCAAACAGGACATCGAGACTTCCATCGCCCGGATCGCCCAGCTTGCCCGTGCCGCCGGGATCCACCTCATCCTTGCAACCCAACGACCCTCCGTCAACGTCATCACCGGCATCATCAAAGCCAACCTCCCGAGCCGGATCGCCTTCCGCGTACAAAGTTACCGGGATAGCATGACCATCCTCGACACCAAAGGCGCGGAAAACCTCATCGGCAAAGGGGACATGCTATTCCAGCCGCCGGGCGCACCCACCTTCCTACGCGCTCAAGGAGCTTGGCTGGACGACCCCGAAAGGGACGCCATCGTCGAGCATCTCAAGAGGAACGGACCCCCGATGATCATTGAGGAAGTCCAACGCCAAGTAGAAAACAGCGTCGAAGGCGATGACAACAGCGACAGTGGCGAAGATTTTGCCGACGACGACGAAGAGGCAAACCTGCTTAAAAAAGTCCTCTGGGTGCTCAAGACCACCCGCAAGGCATCCACCTCCATGGTCCAACGCAAGCTCAAGATAGGCTACAACCGCGCTGCACGTATCATGGACGAACTGGAGGAGCGGGGCATTGTCGGGCCTGACAATGGCAACGCCGCCCAAGGCCGCGAGATCCTCGTGGACCTAGATATGATGGACCTGTAAATTTCCAATCTCATACGAACCAAACCGAAATGAAGGACAAATGATGAAGACACTAGGGGCAAAGCTTGAGGAAGCACGCGTAAACAAAGGGATATCCATCCAGGAGGCTGCGGAGAGGACAAAGATCCGTGCCAGTTTCCTGGAATCCTTTGAAAAGAACAAATTCGACATCGACCTGCCGGAGATTTACCGCAAAGGCTTTGTCAAAAACTACGCCGAGTTGCTGGAGCTCAACGTGGAGGAAATCGAAAACGATTACCTCAATATGCACGGCAAAGTTACAAACGCAAAACCGGCACAAAAAGGCAAACAGGCGCAGACCCGTGAAAACTTCGGGAAGTTCGACCTGGGAAACACGGCCGAGCCAAAGATAGAGCGGGATCGGCAGGCAAAGCAGGATAAAGCTCCAGAACCGGAACCCACTCGCGTCTTCTCCATGGCCGGTGACAAACCCGCCGAAACCAACATGACCCACGCATCCTTCTCCGTCGGCCATGAAGATGTGCAAGTCAACGAGAGGCCCCTCAAAACGGAAGGCACAACCCGCCGCAAGCCCAAGGCCCAAGAGTCCGCCAAAAGTGACGACAAGATGATTTGGGGAGCAGTTGGTGTCAGCTTCGCCGCCCTGTTGGTCGTGGTTGGCTTCCTGGCATTCATGTTCAAAGACGACCCGCAATCGGAAGTCGCTTCCAACTCACAACCCGCCGACTCCGGACATGGGGAAGTCAACGAGCCCAAGGTCGGGGATACTGGACCTGCGGGTGCCGTGGAGCCTACCGGGTCTCCCGTTATCCCGAACGAGCAAATGGGACTCGAAGCCAAAGGCGGGGATGTCCACGTCATCCTGATCGACAAACGCACCGGAGGCACGGTCTTTGACCAAACCATCCTCGACGGCGAAGCCATCACCGTCGAAAAAGCCGGCCCCATGGCCATTATCTTCGACAAAGGCGACTTCATCTTTGTCCGCCTAAACGAGAAACTCTACAAGATGCCAAAATCCGGACCAGGACGCACCGCGATCCCCTAAGGACAAGGCAAATCCAACCCTTTCCCAAAAGGCCGGGCAGCAGTATCCGGCCTTTTGCATTGTTGAATCCTTGGCAACCTAGGAGAGGCGATTTTTTGTCGCCGAATAGTTAT
>JAYPDO010000164.1:9625-9925 GCA_038125285.1 Opitutia bacterium | reverse complement strand
CCCAGTGACTGGCGACCTCTGGTGTGGTGATGTCGGATGGGAAAGCTGGGAAATGCTCCACAAAATCGAGCGAGGCGGGAACTATGGCTGGAGCTTGATCGAGGGGCCGAAGGCGATCAATGTCGACCACAACCCAGGCCCCGGTTCGATCCGCCAACCTGTCATTGCCTACTCCCACTACGAAGGGGCGTCGATCACCGGCGGTTATGTTTACCAAAGTGGCCGTCTGCCCGGACTGAAAGGTGCCTATCTCTACGGCGACTATGCGACCGGGCGCATCTGGGCCATGCGGCATGATGG
>JAYPDO010000164.1:0-9615 GCA_038125285.1 Opitutia bacterium | reverse complement strand
CTCCAGGATAACCGCAAAATCGCCGACACTCGACAAAGTATCGTCACATTTGGCCAAGCGGCGGACGGGGAAATATTGTTCATTAACTGGCCGAAGAACCAAACCGTCTTCCGCCTCGTTCCTAATCCCGAGGCGGGCAGCTCCTCGGATTTCCCAAAACTCCTCAGCCAAACGGGCATCTTTGAAAACACCCCCAAAGAAGACGTGTCACCCGGCGTATACGAGTTCTTCCCCAAGGCTAAGATGTGGCAAGACGGTGCCAGATCCAGGCACTACATCGCCATTCCTGGTTGCGGAGCGGTCACCACAAGGGTCGCCAATACCTTCGGTACAAAGCTGCCAGTCCACGAAAAGCCCAAGGACACGGTAATGGCCAAAACCCTTTACCACGGTACAAGGAAAGTAGAAACCCAAGTCCTCCACTTTGATACCTACTGGCGGGGCTACACGTACAAATGGAACGACGCGCAGACCGATGCGGCCCTCGTACCGGCAAATGGGGAGGACGGATCCGTCGGTGGCCAACCCTGGCGTTTCCATAGCAGGGAGGAGTGCATGCGTTGCCATGGCGGGAACTTTAGCAAGATGCTGGCCTTCGCCCCGGGACAGTTGGACCACGATGGCCAGCTTGGAAAATTCGTCAGCCTCGGGATCGTAGACGTAAAATTCGGTACGGCCGCCAAGGATTTCCCAATGGCCGATCCCTACAACAAAGAGGGCAACTTGGAAACCCGCGCCCGTTCCTGGCTCCATGCCAACTGCGCCCATTGCCACAAACCGACCGGAGGCTCTGGTGTGAACCTCCAACTGGACATTGGCACACTCCCTGAAAAGATGAATGCCCTTGGCACAGCACCGACCAAAGGCCACTTCTCCTTGGATAATCCCGCCCTTGTCCAGCCAGGATCCCCCTACAGTTCCGCCCTCTACTTCCGCGCAGCCAGTACGGGCATAGGCCATATGCCCATGATCGGCTGCAAGACCCTCGACAAGCAAGGGCTCGAAGTTGTCCACGACTGGATCCTTTCACTCGGTAAAGAGAAAACCAGGGCAGCACCCAAACTTCCAGACACCCCAAGTAATGCCCTCCATCTGGCCAACCTCCTTGACGCCGGAAAAATCCCCCCTGCCCTAAGGAAGAGGGTCATCGAGTCGGCCAAAGCCAGCCAAAGCGTTGAAGTCCAAGGCATATTCCAACGCTTCCTGGATGATAATTGACCCGGCTACCACTTCCCACCATGCAACTTCCAGAAGGCATAGAAACTATCCCGTCCCCCGCCATCCTCCTTGATCCGCAGACCATCCAAGCAAACATTGGAAAGATGCTCGCCATGGTGGACGGGGATCCCTCCCGCCTCCGCCCCCATGTCAAGACCCACAAGACCCCGGAAATCATACGGATGCAAGTGGAGGCAGGGATAACCCAGTACAAGTGCGCGACCCTGTCCGAAGCAAGGATGACTGCCCTGGGAGGGGGAAAGGACATCCTCCTGGCCTACCAACCCGTCGGACCCAACATCAATGCGTTCCTGGCTCTCCAGAATGAATTCGAGGACGTCCGGTTCTCGGCCATCGTCGATTGTCCGGAAATTATTGCACTTTTCGAGGCGACCGGCCGCCAAGCAAACCTCTTCGTCGATATCGACTGCGGGATGCACCGCACCGGGATTCCCCCTGGCGACCAAGCCTTCCAGCTCTGCCAAACGCTCCAACGTTCCCAAAACCTCAACTTTGCAGGACTCCACATTTACGACGGCCACATCCACGAGGCCGACCTAGCGGAGCGCACCGCCGCCCACGAAAAGTCCAAGGCCACTTGGCAACCCTTCCTGGAAACGCTCAGGGAAGCCAAGATCCCCGTAAAAACGATTGTCGCAGGCGGTAGTCCCACCTTCCCCCACCACACCAAACTCCCCGTACAATGCAGTCCTGGGACGACAGTGCTTTGGGACGCAGGGTACGGGGAAGCCCATCCGGACATGGACTTCGGGCCTGCGGCATTCCTACTCTGCCGCGTTATCAGCAAACCTGCGGAGAACCTTATCTGCATCGACTTGGGCTACAAGGCAGTCGCCAGCGAACGTCCCTTGGCCATCCGAGCAACCTTTCCATCGTACCCAGAACTTGTACCCGTTTCCCAAAGCGAAGAACACCTGGTATTAAAGGCACCAGATACGATTACTTTTCAAATCGGCGATGCCATCCTTTCAATTCCCTTGCACATTTGCCCGACCATGGCCCTCCACCAATTCGCATACATCATCAGGCAAGGCCGCTTCACCGGGGAAAGATGGGAAATCACTGCGCGAAATCGCTGAAAGCCGCTCATGCATCCGTACGACAGGGACAAGCTATACGATATTGCCAGGCAAATCGCTGCAACTGAATGCGGTTGCCCATGCTCTGGAGGCGATCCGCCCGAACCGGATGGAAGCCATTGGGAAGCGGCACGGAAAATCCTCTACAAAGAAGGGCGCGAGCGGAAGGAAGACTAAAAAATGCCCTAAACCCTGGTGACATTTCCTGAAACATGCCAGGCTGCCCTGCATCGTATTTCAAATCCACCTCAATCATTAGCGAACCAGTGAAATCGATACCAAATGGTGACAGACTTGGGAGGCTATCCTACTTTGGTGAGGCTTTTCATGTGGTATGACGGCCTTCCAAGGCGGTCCAAATTCGCTAAGGATTGGGGCAATCCAATGGGATCGGTTGATTGAGAAGCAAACCACCCCCCCCGAAGAGATTTTTGCACCAGGTGATCCCTTGCGGACGGGCCAGATAACCTCTGTTTTCCATGGCCATGGCAAAAGTCATCAACAATACAGCCTCAGCTGCGTTTTCTTGATCGGGAGATCCGACCCGAGGGCTGAGCCGCTCACCAATGGTTGACTGGTCGGGAAAAGACCGGGTGCCGAGGAACCAATTGAGCCCCCCATCTTAGTTGAGCCGATCGAAGTCGGCCATGTTAGTTTCACCCGCTCTAAGCCCGAATTCCTTGGGGAAGGCTTTGATCACAAACAAACCTACCCGGGCACTCGCTTTTTGCGTGCTGATGAAATCCTACTCTTTTAGCGGTTCATTCATGGCATAATGTTTAGACAGCCCTAAATGTCATACCATTTCCAGATTCACAGGACGGTGATTCTATTTCAGGTTCGCTGAGGTTTGAGGTTCATTTTGGTAACAACCTAACACTTGGCCACCAACAAAAACTTTGCTAATTTGATTAAGCTGGGGCGATTGACCGCTGAATTTTAAACGCGAAGGGAAACGATGCTGAACATCTACGACACGGACGCCTGCCTCCCCCTGCATCGCCGCAAACTCCTGGAAATTGGAACACTCGGGCTTGGCGGGCTTTCTCTGCCTGGCATCCTTGCCGCAAAATCCGATGCCACGAATCCCCTCAAGGGCAAATCCGTCATCTTCCTATTTCAACAAGGCGGCCCCAGCCAACTGGAAACGTTCGACCCCAAGCCCGATGCCCCAAGTGCCATACGCACAATCGGAGGAACCATCCCAACTTCAATCCCAGGCATCCATTTTGGCGCCACCATGTTCCAACTCGCCAAACTGGCGCACAAACTGGCCATAGTCCGCTCTTTCTCCACCGGAAACGCAGGGCACAACATCCAGCCCGTTGTAAGCCCTGCTTCCAAGGACGCCAACATCGGTTGCCACTTCGCACGGATCGCCGGGACAAGCCATCCGCTCACTGGGACTCCGACAAACGCCATCCTCTACCCTGCTGCAGTAAGCAAGGAAGTCCCAGGCCCCTCCGCCCGCGGAGACCTCAAGTCCACCGGGCCGTTCAGCAAAAGTTACCAACCTTTCGTCCCCGGATCCGGCGGAAAGCTCCAGCAAGACATGCAGCTACAGCTTTCACGCGAACGCTTCCTCCACGACCGATCCGCCCTGCTTTCCAAACTCGACCAAGCCAACCGCGCAACCGAAAGCAACGGTGAATTTCAAAACCTGGACGACCTCAACCAACAAGCCGTCCAACTGCTCCTCGGCGGGGGCGTCTCCAATGCTCTCGACCTTTCCCAGGAAGACCCCCGCACCGTAGCCCTCTACGACACGGCCAAGTACCACGGCAAACGCAATTGGCACAAAACCAACCGCGGGCGCGCCGGACTCTACAACGCCCAGGCCTCCACCATTGGCAAACTCCTACTCACCGCTCGCCGCCTTTGTGAGGCAGGATGCGGCTTTGTCACCATCCATGCAAGCTATGCCGGGGTCTGGGACATGCACGCTGACGGCAATAACCTCAACATGGTTGACGGCATGCGCGCCGTCGGCCAATCCTTCGACCACGCCGTCGCCGCATTTATCCAGGACACCCAGTCGCGCGGCCTCCAGGACGACATCCTACTGGTCTGTTGCGGCGAAATGGGGCGGACACCTCGCATCAATAAAGGCGGAGGCCGCGACCACTGGGCAAAACTCGCCCCGCTTCTCCTCTACGGCGGCGGCATCGGAGAAGGCAAAGTCATCGGCCAATCCGATAAGCAGGGCGGCGAACCCGCCGATACCCCCTGCGGCCCCGGACACCTTATTTCCACAATCCTCCGCACCCTGCTCGACCCAGGCAAACTCCGCCTTGACCCAAGTACCCCCGCCGAGGTCAGCGAACTTCTCAACCACCCGACCATCCCGGGGTTGGGATAATTTCAATAATCAAGGTTGACCTGTTCAGGGTTCTCGCGTTCGCCCCAGTTGGTAGCATGAGAAGGCATCATGTCAAAGGAGTTAATTCTGCGGAAAGAGGCAGGATTTCGTTGCGCTCCGGGATGGGATCCACTTTCTGCATTTGCCGACAGGATTTTGTCCGGTTTCCCGATAAGTTTTCCATCCACATCCACAGACTATGCAAAAGACCATCCGACTACTCCCCCTCTCCTTGCTGGCCATCGCCGTCACCCAAGCCAAGGAATACACTCTCCACACTTGGGAAAAGCACCACTTGACCAAGCACTTCTGGGCAGAAGGGGCAACCATAGCCGATTTCGACAAAGACAGGCATGGCGATGTAGCAGTAGGGCCATACATCTACCATGGACCCGATTTCCAACGGAAAACCACGATTTATCCGGACTCTGCGTCATTCGAGCTAAAGGACGGGCCGTTGAAAAAGGACATCATCCCCGGTTTCATGGGAGAACTTAGCGGAAAGAACGGATACTCCGATAATTTCCTGACCTACAACTTCGACATGAATGGCGACGGTTGGGAAGACGTCCTGGTCTTCGGTTGGCCCGGCAAAGACACGACTTGGTATGAAAACCCTGGCAAAGATGGCAAAGGCCACTGGCCCGCCCACGTGATTTTCAAGGTTTCCGATGGGGAGTCCCCAAGGCCACTAGACATGGACGGGGACGGGAAACCCGAACTCCTCCTCCATTCCGGAGGGTTTCTGGGCTACGTCTATGGGGACTGGAGCCAACCCGCCAAACCGTGGCAGTTCAAAAAGATTTCCGAAAAAGGGAAGTGGTCCCGGTACACTCATGGTTACGGGGCTGGCGATGTGAACAACGACGGCAGGATGGATATCTTGGATAGCGGCGGATGGCGTGAACAGCCGGAAAAGGACGACGGGCAACTCTGGAAGTTCCACCAATATCCATTCAGCACAGGCCGCGGCGGTGCACAAATGTACGCTTATGACTTTGACGGCGACGGCGACAACGACGTCCTCACCAGCCTGGATGGCCATGGTTATGGGATCGCATGGTACGAAAGCAAGGGTGTGAAAGAGGACGGTAGTGTGGATTTTGAGAAGCACATCCTCGTTTTTAAAGAGCCCTCCGACAGTCCCTATGGCGTAAAGTTCACCCAACCCCACTCCATTACCATGGCCGACGTGGACAACGACGGGGTCATGGACTTTGTTGCCGGGAAACGTTTCTGGGCACATGGGCCGGATAAAGATGACGAACCCTCTGCTCCCCCGGTGCTGTATTGGTTCCGCACCACAAGGACAAAAAACGGGGTGGATTTCGTCCCCCATCTGATCGACGATGCCTCCGGGGTAGGCACCCAGCACGATGTAAGGGACATCAATGGCGACGGGCTTGCGGATGTCGCGGTCGGAAACAAGAAGGGTGCTTTTGTCTTCATCCATAAGGCTGAAAAAGTGGACAAGGCCACTTGGGAAAACGCCCAACCGAAACGCCTCCAATAAACCATCCCCAGGTAACAAAGATGAAGGCAAAGCAAACCCTCATTGCATTGGTAGCTGCTTGCCAGTGCTTCACCTCCTTTGGATCGGAACTCGGCTTTACCCAGCAAAGCCTGGAGCAAACGATCACGAAGTCCGTCAAAGTAAAGTACCAACTCTACCTCCCCCAAGGCTACGACTGCGACAAGGATAAGCAGTGGCCAGTGATCCTGTTTTTACACGGAGCGGGGGAAAGGGGGGATAACCTAGATAA
Source organism: Opitutia bacterium (assembly GCA_038125285.1). GTDB lineage: Bacteria > Verrucomicrobiota > Verrucomicrobiia > Opitutales > JABJCN01 > JAYPDO01. The sequence goes on along the minus strand of JAYPDO010000164.1, from coordinate 3,175 downwards.
AGTAAAGGTCCACGGCCCCCCAAAGGTTGTAGAAAAAGGCGGGAGGGATTTGCCGTTCATTATTGTTGCCCCCCAATGCCCGACCAATGAGATCTGGGACAACGACACCCTAATTACCCTCCTTGACCATGTCCTGGCTACGTACCGGGCTGATGGGAAGAAGGTGTACCTGACCGGCCTGAGCATGGGTGGGTTCGGAACCTTTTCACTGGGGCTTACCTACCCGGAACGCTTTGCTGCCATCGCCCCGATTTGCGGGGGGGGGAACTTTATCAAGATCTATGCGGCAAAAGGGGCGAAGCCGGAGGCCTTGGCACGCCTCGGGGTATGGGTCTTCCATGGCCTCAAGGATGGCGTAGTCTTGCCGGAGCAATCAAAGGTCATGGTGGATGGTCTGAAAAAGTATGGCTGCCAGGATGTGAAATTCACCACCTATCCCGATGCCGGCCATGACTCCTGGACTGTCACCTACGACAATGCGGAACTATACGAATGGTTGCTTGACCACTCCCTCTAAACCCACACATCCAAAGCCAGAAAACCCTCCCAACCTACCGACATCCAAAAATGACTAGGAACAACACCCTTCTTACCGCCATCGCCTACAGTATATCCTCCCTGCTGGTGGCAGCTGACCAAGCCCCCCCCAAGGGCTTCGAGAAAATCGACCAGGAGATCAAAATCACAACCCTACGGGCACAGATGAAATATGATGTCCATTCCTTTAGCGTGAAGCCGGGCTCCAAAGTAAAGCTCACCTTCGTAAACCCTGACGATTTGCCCCACAACCTGATCATCTGCACCCCAGGGAAATCCAAGGGCAAGGACAAAGGCAAGGAACTGGTGGACGCAGTCCTCGCTTTAGGGGAAAAAGGGGTCGAACTCAACTGGGAACCGAAGGAGCACCCCCGGCTCCTGCAGAGCGTCGGGATGGCCCAGCCCCAAGAGACCAAAGTCCTCTATTTCACAGCGCCCAAAAGCGAGGGGAATTACCCCTATGTATGCACCTTTCCTGGACACTTCCAATTGATGAACGGAATGATGGTAGTTTCCAAGCTGGCAAACCCCATCACCAACCTCACATACGAGTACTACGAGGGCGACTGGAACAAGCTCCCTGATTTCTGCCCGTTGGAACCAAAGGAAAAGGGATTTTTGCCCAAAGGTTTGTTCGACATCTCGCCGAGGAAGCGCGGGGACAAGTTCGGGTTTGTTTTCAAAGGGAACATCGATTGCCCGGAAGACGGGGACTATGTGTTCGACTTGGGATCCGACGATGGATCCAGGTTGCTGGTCGATGGAAAAGTTATCATCGACCATGATAATATACACGCGCACAGCAACAAATCTGGGAAGGCCAAATTGACGGAGGGAAAGCACGATATCGAAGTGCTTTATTTCGAGCAAGGCGGGCAGGAAAGCCTATACGTCGGATGGAGCGGCCCAGGGTTTAAAAACCAACCCCTCTCGCTGGGATCGCCAGGATCGTCGAACAATTCATCAAAGACTGGCATTCCGTTAGTCCCACCCGCCGGTGAGGCTTCCATCTACCGGAACTTCATTGCCGATGCAGGCCCGAGGGCGATCGGAGTGGGTTATTCCGAAGGGGTGAACTTTGCCTTCGATGCGAACAACATGAGAGTCGCAATGGTCTGGCAAGGCGATTTCATGGACGGTGCCCGCCATTGGCAAGGACGTGGCCAGGGCTACCAACCTCCTTCCGGGGAAGATGTGGCCAAGTTCCCAGATGGGATTGCCTTCACCGTATTGGAAACCCCGGAGAGCCCTTGGCCACAAGCGGAATACCGCACATCGGAACTCAAGTTCAAGGGATACAAATTGGACAAGAAGCAGCACCCGACGTTCCTCTACGAGCGAGGGGATTTGAAGTTTGAAGACACGGCCAAACCCTATACAGGTAAACTGGAGCGGACGATCCACATCAAGGCTCCTGGCAATGGACCGGACAACCTCTACTTCCGCGCAGCCTCAGGGGCTCTCCCCAAAAACGGGGAAAGCTACAGCCTCAGCGAATATGTAACCCTGCAAGTCAATGGTGCCGAGCCATCCAAAGTGCCCAATGAGTTGAGGTTCCCCGTCACATTCAAAAACGGAGAGGCCTCCCTCCATATCACCTACCAATGGGTTCAGTAAGCAGAAGGAATTTAGAAGAATGAACAAGAAAATCGCAAAACTCCTCCCTGTTTTCCTCCTGTCCGCAACCAGCGGATACCCGGATAGCCCCGCCCAAGCAGACTACTACCCTATCGAGGACATCCAACTCCCAGATGGCGAAGTGCTCGAAGTCAGCGGGATCGACATCCTCCCGGACGGTAAGATCGCCGTTGCCAGCCGCAGGGGTGACATTTGGGTAGCGGAAAACGCCTTGGTTTCCACCCCGGAAAACCCGCCCAAATGGTCCTTGTTCGCCCGGGGTCTCCATGAAGTCATCGGGATCGCATGGAAGGATGGGTGGCTCTACCTTACCCAACGCCCTGAAGTCTCCCGGATCAAGGATTCCGACGGCGATGGCCGAGCCGACATATTTGAAACGCTTGGGGATGGCTGGGGCATAGACGGGGATTACCATGAATACGCCTTCGGTACCCGCCATGACAAGGAAGGGAACATCTGGGTAGCACTCTGCTTAACAGGTTCCGGCGGCGCATCGGACAAAAGCCCTTTCCGGGGTTGGTGCATGCGCGTGACCCCCGACGGGCAAACCATCCCGACGGCCTACGGGATCCGTTCTCCTGGAGGGATCGGCTTCAATCACCTTGGCGATGTCTTCTATTGTGACAACCAAGGCCTTTGGAATGGTTCCAGTTCACTCAAGCACCTTGCGCCAGGTAGTTTCCAAGGAAACCCTACCGGCAACAAATACTTTTCCCTCACCGATGCACTGGGTCCGCGTCCCCCCGATCCGAAGTCCGGAAGCCGAGTTGAAATCGAACGGCAAAAATTGCCTGCCTTCGTACCGCCCCCGGTTGTCATACCCCACGGCATCCTTGGCAATTCCCCTGCAGGGGTCGAGTGTGACGAAACCAATGGCAAATTCGGCCCATTCAAAAACCAACTTTTCATTTCCGAGCAAACCCACTCCAAAGTCCACCGGATCTACCTGGAAAAGGTGAATGGCTATTACCAAGGAGCGGTTTTCCCATTCCTGCAGGGC
>JAYPDO010000163.1:4689-10048 GCA_038125285.1 Opitutia bacterium | reverse complement strand
CGCCGCCCTTTTTCTTATCGTAATTACTCATCGCATGTATTCCCCTTGCTCGCATACCAATTAATATCATTCCTCTACGGGCTTGAACAAAATTTTCCCCAGTCTGGGCTTTGCGTTGTGTTCCAAAGCTTCCCGAAAAGATTCAAGCGGATAAGTAGCTTCGATAGGAAGATTGAGGATGCCTTCCCTGAAATAACGGTAAACCCTTTCCTCATGTTCCCGGATGGCTTCTGCGGATGCTTCCTTCCGCCAACGGGTTACCCAGAAACCTGTGAACCGGATATTGTCAAAAATCAGGTGTCGGGTAGGGAAACGAACGGGTTCGCTGGTCATCGCCCCGTAGGTGATGTGTTGACCATTTTTTGCCAACATCTTGGTCATCCGGTAGGCGCTTTCCCCACCAACGGCATTGAGGCCGATCGTTGGCAGCCCATGTTGCCCCCCGATTTCCCGGACAGCTTTGACTGCTTCTTCGTTGTCCAGGAACACATGTTTCGCACCGAGTTCCTGCAGGGGTTTTACCAACTCCTCCCGCCTGACCAAGTTCGCTGTCCGGATGCCCAACGACTTCGCAATCTGGATGACGGCGATCCCTACTGCTGAATTGGCTGCGTTTTGTACGATCCAGCCATCTTTTCCTTCCAGTTGTCCGACCAACAGTTCTGCCGTCAAGGGGTTCACCGCTGCCATGGCCACTTGTTCGACCGGTATGTCCCCCGGCGCTTTCTCCAATTCTTCCGCCCTGCAAACCAAGTGCGTCCGCCATACCCCATGTCCCGACGGCAACCTGACCCGGTCGCCGGCCACCAAACCTTCCACCCCTTCGCCAACTTCCGTCACTTCACCTACGCCCTCCAGCCCACCAACCGCCGGTAACTCCGGCAATGCCCCGTAACTTCCCCCGATGGTCCCCAGGTCGGAAGGGTTGATGCTTGCCGCCAGCATCTTCACCAGGACTTCCCCCTTTCCCGGTTCCCTGGTCTCCATCTCCTTCAACTGCAAGACATCCCCCGGTTTGCCGAACTGTGAAAATACCAATGCCTTTGACTTCATTTATTCCGAAAAAGGTTGAACCCTGAACCGCCTCCCCATTCAAGGACAAAACCATTTAACTTCAGTTACCCAAACTATGTCCCATCCATTCCTCACCACCGATTTCGAAATCCGTTGGTCCAGCCTCGACCCAGAATGTATCGAGGCCGACATCCGAAAAGCTCTGGCCACCGCCCAGGCAAACCTCGACGCCATTACCAAAGCCGGCACTGATGGGCGCACTTTCGACAATACCCTCATGGCTTTCCAAGACGCCGCCCAAGGATTGGGTAGGGCATGGGGCTTGGTCGGCCACCTGGACTCCGTTTGCAATTCCGACTCGCTCCGCAAAGCCTACAACGCAATGTTGCCGGAAGTCTCCGAATTCTTTGCCAAGATCCCCCTGGACGACAAGCTCTGGGCTGTCCTCAAAGCCTTTGCCGACACCGAAGAAGCCAAGGCACTCCAAGGAGCCGAAAAGCGTTTCTTGGATGAAACCATGGCCGACTTCATCGAAGCTGGTGCCGACCTTCCCCCGGAAAAGAAGAAACGCCTCGAACAACTCGAAACCGAACTCTCCAAAGTCACCCAGAAGTTCGGGGAAAACGTCCTTGATGCGACCAACGCATGGGAACTCGTGATCACTGACAAAAGCAGGCTCTCCGGCCTCCCCTCGACCGCTCTAACCTCTGCCTACGAGGACGCATTGGCCAAGGGCAAGGCCACCCAGGAAGACCCCGCTTGGCGCTTCACCCTCCATTTCCCTTCCTACTACCCAGCCCTACAATACCTGGATGATGCCAGCTTGAGGAAGGAAATCTGGGAAGCCGCCTCTGCCATCGGGTTCAAGGGGAACCACGACAACACCGGGCTCATCAAGCAAATTCTGGGCCTGCGCCATGAAAAGGCCAAACTCCTCGGCCACCAAGATTTCTCTGACCACATCCTCCAGCGCCGCATGGCAAAGGATGGCAAGACGGCGGATGAGTTTGTAACCGGGCTCCACACCAAAGTCTTTTCATCCTTCGAGCAAGAGATTGAGGAACTGGAGCAGTACAAGGCCAAGGCTACCGGCACCCAACCCTCTCGGATGGCCCCCTGGGAAATTGCCTACTGGTCCGAAAAGCAGCGCAAGGAATTGTACGATTTCGACGAAGAGGAAGTCCGCCCCTATTTCCCGATCAACAATGTCATCAACGGCATGTTCTCCATTTATTCCAAGGTGTTCGGGATCCGGATCGAGGAACGGGAGGCCGTCTTCTTCCCTGTAGGTGACGAAAAGGCGGGCCAACCCATCAAGGAAGGCCAAGTCGAAGTCTGGCACAATGAAGTCAAATACTACGATATGTTCGACTCCGAAACCGGGCGAAAAATGGGCAGCTTCTTCGCTGATTGGCATCCTCGCGAACCTAAACGTGGCGGTGCTTGGATGAACTCCCTCCGGACGGGGGAAACAGATGCCGACGGCAACTTCCTGCCCCACCTCGGCCTAATCTGCGGCAACCTTACCCCCTCCACCAAAGACAAGCCCGCTTGCCTTACCCACCGTGAGGTCGAGACTGTCTTCCACGAGTTCGGCCACCTCCTGCACCACCTTTGCGGGGAAGTCCCTATCCGCAGCCTCAATGGCATCGACGTGGCTTGGGACTTTGTCGAACTGCCCTCCCAAATCCTCGAAAACTGGTGCTGGGAACGCGAAAGCCTCGACCTCTTTGCACGCCATTACGAGACCAGTGCGCCGATCTCGGAGGAGCTCTTCCACAAGATGATCAAAGCCCGCAACTACCAGTCCGCCATGGACACCATGCGCCAACTGTCCCTCGGCAAGATGGATATCGACCTCCACAGCAAACATGCCGGGAACCTGAAAGACGAGGAACTGGACGACATCATCGGCGGCATCATTGCCAACTACATCATCCCCACCGATCCTCCCGCCCCGAACATCGCACGCCGCTTCACCCACCTATTCTCCAGTTCCGTCGGTTACGCCTCAGCTTACTACTCCTACAAGTGGTCAGAAGTCCTCGATGCCGATGCCTTCACCCGGTTCAAAAAGGAAGGCATCCTCAACCCGGAAACCGGCATGGCCTTTCGCCAAACTATCCTTTCTAAAGGCAATTCAGCCGACCCCGCCCAGCTTTACCGCGACTTCATGGGGCGCGACCCGGAACAGGACGCACTGCTCGTAAGGGCTGGCCTGGCCTGATGCTTTTGCCCGCATGGAGCAAACTGCACACAATCCGACCGAGGAGCATTACTCCGAGAATTGCGCTTGCCGTGCCCGTCCCCGCAAGGAAGATTTCGCGTCCTAAAGTATATTGGGGGCGGAAGGGGGGAGCGGGTTTTGCAGCTTTAACAATGCCCCTAGTGCCGTTTATCTATGCTCCATTGGTTCCCCGGGGCTTCCGATGGATGCTTTGACCTTTAGAGGCGGTGCCCGTCAGGCAGTCCGTAAGGAAGCCGGGTTCACCACGTTGACTGGATTCCCGTCCAGAAACGCCTTTACGTTCTTCACGCAAATGTCCAGGAGCCTTGCCCTGGCTGCCGTTGTTGCCCAGGAGATGTGAGGGGTGATGTAGCAGTTTTGGGAGTCGATGAGGGGATTGTCCTGAGCCGGTGGTTCGGAGGACAGGACGTCCAGACCTGCCCCTGCGATCTTCCCGTCTTCCAATGCCGAACAGAGGGCGACTTCGTCGATAAGTTGGCCCCGGGATGTGTTGATGAGGAAAGCGGTGGCTTTCATCAGGGACAAGGTCTTTCCATTGACTAGATGATGGGTCGCCTCAGTCAGCGGGCAATGGAGGGATACGATGTCGCTCTTCTGGAAAAGCTCGTCCATTCCAACCGCCCGGATGCACGGTTCCAATTCTGTCCCGGGTAGCAATGATGGGCTGTTGGCAAGGATGTCCATTCCGAATGCCCTGGCGATCTTTGCCACTTGCTTGCCGATGCTACCATAGCCGACGATCCCCAGCGTCATGCCGTCCAGTTCTAGCAGCGGGTAGTCCCAGAAACAAAAGTCGCGGCATTCGTGCCAGCGTTGGGCATCGACTTCATGCGCATAGTGGCCGACCCGCTGGGTCAGGTTCAGGATATGGGCGAAGGTCATTTGGGCTACCGATGTGGAACCGTAGGCCGGGACATTCGCGACGGGGATTCCCCTTTCCGATGCAGCTTCCGTATCGACGATGTTGTAGCCTGTCGCGGTGACGCCGATGAATTTCAGGTTCGGGAGTTTCCCGATCGTATCCCTGCTAATGGGGGCTTTGTTGGTCAGGATGATGTCAGCGTTTGCCGAGCGTCCCAAGAGTTCTTTCGTTGTGGAACGGTCGTGGATTTCCACTGTCCCGAGTTCTTCCAGGCTTGCCCAGGACAAGTCCCCGGGGTTGAGGGTGTAACCATCTACGATGACGATGTTCATTTTTCGATATTCCATCGGTCAGTCCGGGTGGTTTGTCCATGGATTGCAAGGGTAATCCATTTCCCATGGTTACCAGATTTTGCCTTTGAAAAGGGTTTCTTTCTGCTCGGACCGGTGGGAAAAATCCATAGGAAGCCCTAGGAATATGAAAAGGAAAGAGTTTGACTGGAGCCTTCCCAAGGCGATTACCGACCGGCTCAGCGATGCATCGTACGGGAACCAACGTGTCGTGGCCGAGGAAGGCCACATGTTGATCATCCTCCACAAAGTCCCTTCGCCAGACCACTTGCACCGGGAAAAAATGGTATTCTGGAGAGAACCTGGCGGGACGCTCTTCTGCAACGGCATGGGGGAAGGGACCCAGCCCATGAAATCACTCCTCCTGGAGTACGAAGATAAATACCGCCTGTTGGAAAAAATGGGGGACGATGCTCAGGAGGCGAAGGAATACTTCAAGGTCATCCGTGAACTTACCCCGGTTTGCCGCGCTGTAGGCAACCTCGCACAAGCCCTCCAGTCTGCAAGGACCCATGCGAAGGCTGACCATTTCTTTTTGGAAATCCGGGATCAATCCAGCGATATCCACCGGAACTTCGAACTCCTCCTTTCGGAGGTCAAGATGACCCTGGACTACAAAATTGCGGAGCATGCCGAAGCCGGGACGGAAGTTTCCCAGAAGGCACTGGATGCCCAGCACAAACTGAATCTCCTGGCCGCGCTCTCGTTCCCCCTCATTACCGTCTCTACCCTGTTCGGGATGAACTTGGCCAGTGGCCTGGAAAACGTTAGCCCGGCCTTGTTTTGGGCGGTCTTCGGTTGTGGTTTGGCTATCGGGGTTGTCCTGCGGGGGTGGGTGTCCTCGCCGCCTGGCCCTAAGAAAAATTAACGGGAACCTTGCTGGAG
>JAYPDO010000163.1:0-4583 GCA_038125285.1 Opitutia bacterium | reverse complement strand
CCTAAGTTCAAAAATTTTCGCAATGTTGAATATAATCCGTGGCAATCCCTTGCTGGCCGTTCCAATAATCTTATGTGCCAATGTTGGCGTCCTGGTTGCCGCGGATCCAGGGATGCCCCAAAAGGACAAGGATTTTTTTGAGAACAAGGTCAGGCCGCTGCTGGTCCGCCATTGTTACGAGTGCCATTCCGCCGGATCGAAAAAGTTGGGTGGGAAACTCCGGTTGGACGGCTCCGATGCTTTCTTGAAGGGTGGGGAATCCGGCCCCGCTGTCATCTCTGGGAAACCAGGCCAAAGTTTATTTTTCCAGGCGTTGAAACACGATGGCCTCGAAATGCCGCCCGATTCCGAACCCCTGCCTCCAGACGTCGTCAGTGTTTTCGAAGAATGGATCAAGCGGGGGGCACCTTTCCCCGCCGTTAAGCCGGGGGATGCGAGCGATGCTATTTTGGCGAAAGGGAAGGACTTGTGGTCCTTAAAGGCCATCCGAAATCCTGCGCCGCCCGAAGCCAGTGATCATGTATGGCAAGGGGATCCGATCGACCGCTTTGTATACGCCCGGATGCAGTCCGCCGGGCTTTCCCCGTCACCAATGGCATCCAAAGGGACGCTCATGCGGAGGTTGTATAACGATTTGCTCGGGCTTCCGCCGTCTTGGGAGGAAGTGCAAAAATTTGAAAAGGACGAATCCCCGGACGCCTACTCGAAGCTTGTCGACCGGCTCCTGGCCTCACCCCATTTCGGGGAACGCTGGGGACGCCACTGGTTGGATGTCGCCCGTTACGGTGAGTCCAATGGAAACGATGGACTCGGGCGCAACGCGACTTTCCCTCATGCTTGGCGATATCGCGACTACGTCATCCGGGCCTTCAACGAGGACAGGCCTTACGACCAATTTGTCACAGAGCAGATTGCCGGGGACCTACTCCCTACGGAAGACCCCAAGCTCCACGACCGCAACTTGATTGCGACGGGGTTCCTCGCCATTGGAGCAAAGCCAGCCAAGGCCATGAACAATGACTTTGACATGGATGTCGTGGCAGACCAAATCGACGTCGTAGGCCGTGGCGTCATGGGGCTTTCTGTGGCTTGCGCACGATGCCACGACCATAAGCACGACCCCGTCCCCACCCGTGATTACTATGCATTGGCCGGTTTTTTCAAAAGCACTGAGACCCTCTGGGGCAAGGCGGCCAATGAAAAGCTGACCGCCCCTCCCACTCCCTTGCACGAGTTGAAAAGTATCGGTCTGAAGCCAGGGGAGAAGCCGAAGGAAAAGGCCTTCATCGTGCCGGATTTTGCAAAGGGTTATGGTTGTGCGGTCGATCAATTGGCACCAGTCCTCCATGCCCGTTTCGACCAGCCCCATGACGTCCAATTCAGCAAAGGGAAGTTCGGTGTTTTCAATTCCGGGCGTCTCCATGGGGAACAGTCAGGAGCGGGGCAGGCCTACTCGGTTTCCTTCTGGTTCAGGAATGATGTCCCAAACAAATCCCGCCCCGTCACGGCATACCTCTTTTCCTTCGGGCCTGACTCGAAAAATCCAGGCGTGGGGGATCATTTGGGCATCAGCGGTAACTACAAAGGCAACGACCCAGGCCGACTCTTCCTTTTCAACGGCCCTGCCAAAAAGGAAATCGTCCGGGGGACAACGACCCTCCAGCCCAGGACTTGGAACCACGTTGTCCTCGTCCGCGATGGGGACAAGGTGACCGCATGGCTCAACGGGGGCGGATCCCCCGAGTTCGAGGGCGAAGTCACCTGCACAATCGGGGATAATAGCACCTATTTCGTCGGCGCCCGGCACGACAATTTTGCCCCGTTGAAGGGATTCATGGCCGAGTTCGCATTTTTTAACCGTGCCCTTTCCCAGGAGGAAGCCCAAGCCCTCCACCGCGCCTCCGGCCAACCTGTTGGCTCCGGCCCACAGGAACCCGGGGAGGAAAAGGAAGTCCCCAAACACCTCGCTATGGGTGTACGTGACCGCAGCAAACCTGAATCTTGCAAGATCAACATCAAAGGCGATTCTAAGAAACTCGGGCCAGAAGTGGCGCGTGGGTTTCTCTCTGCCGTGACCACGATCAACGACCTGCCCGAAATCCCGGAAGACCGGAGTGGCCGTCGGGAACTGGCCGCTTGGTTGACCGACCCCAGGCATCCCCTCACTTCCAGGGTCATGGCTAACCGCATTTGGCTGCATTTGCTTGGCCAGGGCTTGGTCGATACGCCGGACGATTTCGGCATCTTCGGCTCCAAACCTACGCATCCCGATTTACTCGACCATCTGGCCACCCGCTTTATGGAGCACGGGTGGTCGGTCAAAACGCTCATCCGCTCTATCGTCCTTACCCGGACTTACCGCCTGGACAGCCGTTCCGACGATTCCCAATTCCAGCTCGACCCCGACAATGTTTGGCTCAGCCACGCCAACCGCAAACGCCTCGACGCAGAATCCCTGCGCGACAACTTGCTGGCCGTCTCAGGGAAACTTGAACGTGAGCCCGGTAAAGGCTCCGACATACAGGATACCGACATCCTCCTGAACTGGCCCATCGGCAACGCGACCAACCTCCACAAACCCAGCCTCCACCGCAGCATCTACCTCTGCATGATGCGCAATGCGCCCCCACCGGAATTGATGGCTTTTGACCTGCCCGATGGCACAGAACCCCTTGGCCAGCGCAATGAAACCATCCTTCCCGCCCAAGCCCTCTTCCTTCTCAACAACCCGATGGTCGTTGCCCAGGCCGAAACATTGGCCGCAGGTTTGACAGGGGATGACAAGGCTGCATCGGTTTGCGAAGCCTACCAGCGCATCCTCCAGCGAAACCCCACCCCGGCCGAGACAGACCGTGCCCTCGGCTATTTAAAGTCATCAGGTAGATTTGCCGGGCTCTGCCAAACTTTGCTCACCTGTAACGAATTCCTCTTTAAAGACTGATTTGGAAATGAACACGCCATCCCGACGCGAACTCCTTCAAACCGCCTCCTGTGGCTTCGGCTACCTTGCGCTGTCCGGCCTATGTTCCGCAGCCGCCAAGGCACCTCCTGTCCGACCCAGGGCAAACCGGGTCATATTCCTTTGCATGAGCGGCGGCCCCGCCCAACTTGACACCTTTGACTACAAGCCGCAGACCGGGCAGAAAAAGCACCCAGGCTCCGTGTTCAACTTCAGCCAACACGGGGAAAGCGGCATCTGGGTCTCCGAGTTGATGCCGGAGACGGCCAAGCATGTGGACAAACTTTGCATCCTCAACGGAATGTATGCGGACACCGGGAACCACGCCCAATCCTTCCTCCAACTCCACACGGGCGACCGGCTCCGCAAACGCCCCAGCATGGGTGCCTGGATTAACTACGGCCTGGGTACCGAGAACGAAACCTTGCCCGGGTTCATCAGCATGAACACCTCCAAGCCAGCCGTCTACTCCAGCGCGTTTTTGCCTACGCAATGCTCCGGCACGCCCATCGGTGTCAATGGGGAAGACATGTCCAAAGCCACCATCCCCGACCTCCGGGGCGACCATCTGGGGGCTCAGGACAAACGTCGCCAACTCGACTTGCTCCAAGCCATGAACCTAGGCCACCTGGAGTCCCGTCCCCATGACTCCCGCCTCGAAGGGGTCATCCGCTCCATGGAACTCGGTTTCCGCATGCAAACCTCCGGGCCGGAGCTGATGGACCTTAGCACGGAATCCGCTAAAACCCTCGAACTCTACCGGGTGGGCGTCAAACAATCCGTCGGAACCTGCCGCCCCACTGACTTTGGTCGCCAATGCCTCCTTGCCCGAAGGTTCGCCGAAGCTGGGGTGCGCTTCATCGAAATTAACCACGGAGGCTGGGATCAGCATAAAGACCACCGCCGCGATTTGAAGGCCAACTGCGAAACGGTTGATGCCCCCATTGCCGCTCTCCTTGGTGACCTCGACCAACGTGGCCTCCTTGACGACACCCTCGTTGTCTGGGGAGGGGAGTTCGGCCGCCCCGGCCTGACCCCGGAAGACGGCAAGGACAGCACTGGCCATAACCCGAACGGCTTCACCTTCTGGCTTGCCGGAGGCGGGGTCAAAAGGGGCTTCGTCCACGGCAAAACCAATGAGACCGGGGCCCGCGCCGTCGAAGGCAAAGTCCATTTCCGGGACCTCCACGCCACCATCCTCCACCTCCTCGGCCTCGAATCCGACAACCTGGCCTACCACTACCAAGGCCGCCAACACCGCATCACCGGCCCCGAAGGAGGGAAGGTCGCCAAGGAAATCCTTGCCTGACGTCACGTAGTCTCATACTAGTCGGTTATGAGCGAGCTGGGTAAAATTGGACAGGTTGCCGAAGCAAAATAAGACAAAAGCAACCCATGTAAAAGAGAAGTACGTTCACCTCCCTGTTCAAGAGCAAAGTCGCCCTGGTGGCATTGCGCGACCAACAGTCGATCCACGAGATCGCCAAACTCGACAAAGTTCTGAAAAGAAATTTCCTGAATTTGAGCCAGCCCAAAATGCATTTTGTGTAAAAAAAGTCGGAAGGAGTACGAGGTGCAGGGGATTTCAATCGGAAATTACTTCTGAGAATCGCTTTAACCCCAG
>JAYPDO010000162.1:9817-10195 GCA_038125285.1 Opitutia bacterium | reverse complement strand
TTATTCGAATACGATATCCGGCGGAGGCATCCCGAGAAACCGGGAAAACCCTGGCCAATCCTCCTGGTCATTTCGCTACTCCTAATTGGAACCATCCCCTTCACAGCGCCCAGAACCGGGCTTGTGCCGACGGTGTTCCTGGGTACATGGCTCGCCGGTTGGGGCCTTTGGAAAACGGGGACAAAGTTGTTTTGTGCAAACAGCCGGGAAGTCCCCCTTGTCGGGCAGATGGCACTATTTGTCCTCTCCGGGTTGGCAGCGTGGGCAACCTGGAAAATACCCCAAGGGAAGGGTGGGGACAAATCTGTAGCAGCCTCCCCCATGACAACCCAAACAGAAGAAGGCTCATGGCCGGGCAATAGGATCCGGGATGCAATC
>JAYPDO010000162.1:0-9807 GCA_038125285.1 Opitutia bacterium | reverse complement strand
ATAGGATCTACCTGGGCTGGGGCCTCGGCGCGTTTCCCAAGGTGTTTTCAGAAAAGTTCGCAGGGGAAGAGTTCCGGCAAAAGAGGCTGCCCATGGATCCCGCTTACTGCGAATTGGTAAAGGAAGAACCCGGAAAGCTCCGCTTTAGGCCCAACTTCGCAGCATTCCCACAGTCCGATGATGTACCAAGGCAAACCGAATACACCCTGGAGTACTCCAAGCCCCTCCAATTCCCTTGGGTACAGGAGGCGGACGCATGGAGGCACAGGGAAACCGAAGTCACTTTTACCGTGTACTTGGGGAATGTGGTCATGGACGAACGCTACATCAAAGTGTTCCTGGACGAGGATGCCCACTTGCTCCGCCTGAGCGATCCCTTAGTTCCGAATATCATCGACTGGAACTTCGCCATGCTGAAGAAAAGGGAAGGCAAGGTGATGATGGACAATGCCGGTTGGGAATTTGAAATCTACGACCGCAACACCACTGACGTTGCAGACTTCCCAGACGGCAAATGGCAAAAGGCGGGCGACGGTTTCAAGAGCGAACTGGCAAGGGTGAACAAAGGCGGGGCAAGGGACGCGCTTCCGGGATCCTATTTGCAAGAAGGCCGGTTTGCAAGGATCCGCGTGGGCAAATTCGATACCAACAGCATCTGGGCGGACTACTTGAACGGCCCCTATTTCCGCATCAAATCGAAGCTAGCGCACCTCAAGGACAACGAGTATTATACCTTCCTGTGTTGGGCCAAGCGGGGGGAATACATGGTCGACCCGGAAAACCCGCCTGCCCTCGGGCTGGAAATGGGGCCGGAAGTGCAAAACAAGTTCCAGGAATTCCCCCTGGCCGTCCCCACGACCCAATGGCGGAGTTACTACGTATCCAGCCCCTATTGGGACTACCAAAACGGCAACTTTGCCATCCGCAGGCACTCCAAATCAGGGAAAGCTGCCGGGGCGGTACTGGATATCGACAACATCGAAGTCTTCCACCACGAAGCCCCGGGCGGGATCGGGATAAGTGCGTCAGGGATTGGATCCAGGCGGGTAAGGCTCAACTTCTTTTACAAGGGCATCTACCATCCCATAGAAATCGGGGCGGAGAAAGCCCCGGAGAAGGACGGTGCGGACATCAGCACCCCCTGCGCCTACAACGACTACCTGGAAAACTGGATCGAAATGGGATGGGTGGGCGTATTGTTGCTTGCCTTCCCCTTGGGGGGGCTCCTCATACAATCCCTCCTCAACGGCATGACCTCCTCCATCGGGCGGTGGATGTTCCCCAGCATCGGAGCGGTTTCCTCCCTTGCTATGGTGGATTCCCCTCTCCAGCACCCCCTGGTCTTGTGGCTATTCGGCGTATCCATTGCCCTGGCCGGGAAATATAGCCTCCTCCAAGGCAAGGAGATGCGTCAAAAGCAAAGGCGGAAATGACGGAGGCCCAGGAAAGAGCCGGACTACATCACTTTTTCCCCTCCAACAAGCCCAGCACTTCATCCGCCTTGGAAACTGGGCGTTTGCACTGGAAATTGCTGCATACAAAGACCCTCGGTGCCCCATCTTTCGCAGGCTCCTGGGCTTCCGTGTAAGAGGCGATCTCGGTGATCGCTGCCTTTTCAACCGCCGGGCGTAGGAGGACGACCTTATTTGGAAGGAAAGGGAGACGGACAGCCTTCAAGAGTTCTTGGGTACGGGGGTCTGAAAGCTCCCCGGCGACCACGATTTCCAATCCCTCTGAAGTCGCGAAATCCAGGGCTTGCAACAACTGGGTATAAGCGGAGGGACTCCGGACAACATCCTTGGAAAAAGCCTGCATCAGCTTGGAAGCGCGGTCTTCCAAGGAAGTGTCCCCGGTAATCCTGGCCAAGCGAAGGAAGTTCATCGCGGCAACGGAATTCCCGGAAGGAATTGCCCCGTCATAGAGTTCCTTATGCCGTACAAGGAGCTTCTCCCCGTCGTCAGCAGTCATGAAAAAGCCCCCGGCCTTGTCATCCCAGAAGTGCCGGATGGCCAGCTTGTTAAGTTGGACGGCCTCCTGGAGGTAAGCCACCTCAAAGGTCGATTCATAAAGGTTGAGCAGACCCCATGTAAGGAAAGCGTAATCCTCCAAATGGCCGGGAAGGCCGGCTTGCCCCTCGCGGTAGCGCTTTAACAACCGCCCATCTTCCCGGCGGAGCTTGGCCAGGCAAAAATCCGCCGCAGCCTTGGCGGCATCCGTGTACTTCTGCTCGTCCAGGACTTCGCCGGCCCGGGCCAAAGCTGCGACCATGATCCCGTTCCAATCGGTCAACACCTTGTCATCTTTCTGGGGATGGATCCGCCCTTTCCGATAGTCGAACAAGGCAAGCCGGTCCTCCTCCAAAAGTTTCCGGAGCGCATCTTCCGACACCTTGTGCTGAAATGCGTAATTGGAAAGGGGCGTTTCCAAGTGGGGTATATTTTCACCAGAAGGCTGACCGGTCGCCTCGTCCTGGAAATTCCCGCCCTCGCGGATGTTGTAGATTTTGTTGAACCTCGCGGCGCGCTCCTTCCCCAGTACTTTTACGACCTCACTTGGTTGCCATAAGTAGAACTTGCCCTCAACGCCTTCGCTGTCCGCATCCTCCGCGCTGAAAAACCCTCCCTCCGTGGATTGCATGTCCCTCATCACGTAGGAAAAGATTTCCCGGGCAAAAGTCGAAAAAGCCTCCTTGCCCGTAGCCTGATAGGCATCCAAGCACGCTATAGCCAGGATGGCCTGATCATAGAGCATCTTTTCAAAATGCGGGACAAGCCATTGCCGGTCGGTCGAATACCTATGGACACCATGGCCGACGTGGTCGTAGATCCCCCCATTGCGGATATGGGATAGCGTGTGCTCCACCATCAGCAAGGCATCCGCTTCCCCTGTACGCTTCCAATACCTTACAAGGAATGAAAGCTGGTGGGCAGTCGGGAACTTCTTATCGCGGCCAAAACCTCCGTATTGGGAATCGTACTGCCTCTGCAATTGAGCGAATGCCAAGTCCAAGGCCCCGGCTTCCAACGGCTCACCAGGTGCACCGGAACTCGCCGCCCCTAGGAAACGGGTCACCTCGGCCGCGACTTCCCTCACCTTCTCCCTGTCATTCTTCCAAGCGTCCGCGAGCCCATGGGCAAGGGCAACCAAACCCGGACGCCCAAAACGGCTCTCCTTGGGGAAATAAGTCCCCGCAAAATACGGCACCTTTTCGGGTGTCATGATGACCGTCATCGGCCACCCCCCGGATCCCGTCATCTGCTGGGTCACGGCCATGTAGACCGCATCGATGTCAGGACGTTCCTCCCGGTCCACCTTGATACAGACAAACTTCTCGCTGAGCAGTTTCCCCACCTCTGGATCCTCGAACGATTCGTGCTCCATCACATGGCACCAATGGCAAGTCGTATAACCGATGGAAAGGAAGACCGGCCGGTCCGTCTCCTTAGCCAAAGCAAAAGCCTCCTCCCCCCAAGGATACCAGTCTACCGGGTTCCGGGCATGCTGGAGCAAGTAGGGGCTCGTTTCGAAAACCAGCCGGTTAAATTCCTCCCCGCCATCCTTGGGAAGTTTTGCGATCACCTCCGCCCCCGGCAAAGGCTTGCGGGCCTTCCCTGTTGACGCTTCCTTCGCCCAAACAACCCCGGGAACAAAAACCGGGGTCAACAACATAAGGACGGGCAAAAGGGATCGTTTGGTATTCATGGTTCCTCGTACCTCATATCCTGCAAAGGTGTCAACTGGACAGGGAAGGCGGGGCATCAAATCGCAGTATCTTGACAACCCCGAAAATTCCCAGCTTTCATAATTGACGAACCCACCTTAAACCCCAATCTAAACTACCATCCCATTTGCGCTGGAGAGGTGACAGAGTGGACGATTGTGCAGCACTGGAAATGCTGTGTACTGGAAACGGTACCGAGGGTTCGAATCCCTCCCTCTCCGCCATTATTGCGACAAGCCTCCACCCCTTTCTTCCAAAGGGCTAGTCAAGCAAAAGTCATGGGGCAGCCAGACCCCAATACAGTTTATTCCTGCTAAAAAACCCTGGAAAACTGGAGTTAGAGATATATCAGAAAGTTGTGGACGGGGGCTTTTGCCATCAATGACTCATATCCTAAAAAGAGCAGTTGAATCTAACTCTTTCATGACTTGAAACTTCGGAGAGACCACCTGGGCGCATGGTTGCCGCGGGGGTTTTCGGGCGAGATGGGTGGGCAGTCAGAGTTTCTCGTTCCCAGTCTCGTCCCAACGCTTTTGCCCAAGGATTTCCCCGTTCTTGTAGGTAATCTCCTGAGCTTTGATACCGTTTTTGTGCCAACTCATATAGAGCCCATACTCCATACCATCCCGAAAGTTTGATTGCACCTGGCGTTCGCCATTGTTCCACCACTTGGTATATAGGCCTTCCTTTTTCCCGTCCCTAAAATTTGCCTTTTCGCTAATCTGGCCGTTTTCAAGCCATCGGATAAGGGGACCGTCTAACTTCCCATGTTGGAAATTTGCTTCTTCCTCCTTTTGTCCGGTTTCCAACCAACGGGTGTAGGAGCCATGGAGTTTATCATCAAAGTAGTTTGCTTGTTTCCATTTTTCGCCGTTAGCCCACCATTTGCTGTAGCGGCCTTCCAACTTGCCTTCCTTGTAGGTAGACTCCTCCTCCTTCTGCCCATTTTCATACCAACTGGTGAATGAGCCGTGACGTTCACCGTCTTGGTAATTCAATTCCCGGGACGTCTGGCCATTCTTGAACCAACTGATGAAGGAGCCTTCTAATTTCCCGTCTTTATAGTGGAGGGCGCTAGCCCGTTGACCATTCTTGTACCAATCGGAGAAAGGACCGTCCAACTTACCGTCCTTGTAGGTGGACTGCTCTTCCTTCTGCCCCGTATAACGCCAACGGATAGAAACACCGTCCAACTTTCCCGTCTTGTAATTTGCTTCCTTCCACTTCTCCCCGTTCGTCCACCAACGCGTGGAGAGACCATCCAACTGGCCTTCGGAATAATGAGACTCCTCTTCTTTTTGTCCCGTATACCTCCATCGTATGTTGGATCCATGCTTCTTACCATCTCTAAAAAAGGCTTCTTCCTCCTTTTGACCATTGTACCTCCATCGGGTGTAAGCTCCCTCCAGCTTACCTTCCTTGTAGGTGGATTGTTCTTCCTTCTGGCCGTTGTCATACCATTTGGCATATATACCATCGAAATGCTTTGTAAGGGATTTTAGCGGACTACTATCCAACTCGCCATAAGTGTCCACAATCTCAAGAACATCTCCGACGGTATCGCCATCGGGCAGGATCCCTGAAATTGCACAAGGAGTCCCATTCGAATACCACGCCCTGATTTCCACAGGCTTCCCTGCATCCATCGTGAGGAGAAATTTCACTTGGGTGCTTCCATCATAGTGCCTCTTTACCCAGCCAGTAAAAGGTAAGTTGGAATTGGGCATATAACAAAGGTTGTCCACCCGGTGCTGGAGTTTAAGAAAATCTTTGGCCTGCGCCACCAACCCGCCAAGATCCTCCATTTTCTCGTCAGGGGTTCTCATGTCCCTAGAATGCGTAACTTTGGCCATAACTTCTTCCGCCCAATTCGAGGTAGTCTGTTGGGAGGGCGTTTTCCAGATCGACCACTTGAGCAAGGCGGTGGTCGGGATCAGGATGCAAAAGGCCAATAAGACGGTAACTGAGGCCGCTGTAAAATTACTGTGGGATTTGTTCCCGACATACTTTTTGAAACTGAATTTCTTCTTCAGTCCAATGGCAGGAATATCCTCGACTGTCATGACTTCCCCCTCAGCCCCGCACCTAACCTGGTGGAATGTGGAAACATCGCCATCCTCAACAAATTTCTTTATTTGTTCCAAGGTGTAAGGGCCATATTCTCCTCCTTGCTGTATGAGCCAGATTTCCATAACTGAACAATTAACCGTAACAACCCTTCACTTCATCCCTCTAAGGACGAACTATGAATTGACAGAAGAAACCCTGCAAGAGGGAAAACTTTCGAAGTATGATCGTTTGATTTAGGTCAAATGAACCATGTATAGTGAAGTAAAGTTATAATCTTTTAATTAATTAAAATAATAATTCTATCGATTGCCCCTTTAGTCAACAGGATAGAGCGATCTTAAAGCACCATGCCACTTCATATCTGGAGGAAATCGGGGGAAGCGGTATCGATATGGAAGGCAATCGGGTTGACAAGCAACAAGCCATGCTTTGGAAATCCGGTTCATGCCACAAGATCCGACCATCCACAAAATAGGCATAATCCTGAACGGTGTGACTGGTCGTATGGGGATGAACCAGCACCTGCTAAGGTCAATCGTCCCTATCATAAGGGAAGGAGGGATCCAAGTCTCCCCGACTGAGTACATCATGCCGGATCCAATGCTGGTAGGCAGGAACCCATTGAAATTGGAGGCACTGTCAAAACAAACCGGTATTCCAAAGTGGAGTACGGATCTGGAGGCGGCTCTAATTGATGTTCGCAATTTGATTTATTTCGATGCACAGGCAACCTCCCACCGGGCGGAAAGCATCCGCCGTGCGGCAGCAGCAGGTAAGCATATTTATTGCGAAAAGCCCATAGCGGCCGATTTGCCCATGGCAGTCGAACTAGCCGATATTTGCCATCATGCAGGTGTAAAGTCTGGTGTCGTCCAAAGCAAACTCTGGTTGCCTGGCATCATAAAATTGAAAAGGCTGATTCAAAACGGTTTTTTTGGGAAAATCTTATCCATCCGAGGGGAGTTTGGGTACTGGGTGTTCGAAGGCACAAGCATCCCCCCGCAAAGACCCTCCTGGAATTACCTCAAGGAAGAAGGCGGGGGTATCATAACCGACATGCTATGCCACTGGCGGTATCTCCTGGATAACCTGTTCTCCAAGGTAATGGCCGTTTCATGCACCGGGGCGATCCACATCCCGGAGAGGGTAGATGAGGAGGGAAATTCCTATGATTGCACGGCTGATGATGCCGCATATGCAACGTTTGAACTGGAGGGGGGTATCATTGCCCAATTCAATTCTTCATGGTGCACTAGGGTCCGGAGGGATGACTTGCTGACATTGCAAGTCGACGGGATCCAAGGTTCAGCAGTTGCAGGCCTGCAGGATTGCTGGATCCAGCACTATGGGAACACTCCGAGGCCAGCCTGGAACCCAGACGAAGGACAACCCCTCAACTTTTGTGAAGGCTGGTCGAAAGTCCCTGACCAAGAGAACTATGGAAATGCCTTCAAAACCCAGTGGGAACTCTTCCTTAGGCACGTTGTCAATGATGAGCCCTTCCCCTGGAATTTCAGGGAAGGCGCAAAAGGCGTCCAACTTGCAGCAATCGGGCTCCAATCATGGAAAGAAAGGAGATGGATGGAAGTTCCGGAACTTCGCAACCTGGCATCATGAAACCAGTGGCGTTGATAACAGGCGGCACACGGGGGATCGGCCTGGGGATAGCGAAAACCTTGGCTGGCGCGGGCATTGACTTGGCGCTCAATGGAGTCCGGGAGGAACCAGAAGTTGCAGTGATCCTTGATGGATTGCGTGGAATTGGGGCAAAAGTGGTCTACTGCCAGGGGAACATCGCGGTAGCAAAGGAGCGGGAAGCAGTTCTTGGAGCTGTAAAGAGCGGTTTTGGGAGGCTTGACTTCTTGGTGAACAATGCAGGGATCGCCCCAAAACATAGGGTGGATCTTTTAGACGCAACCGAGGAAAGTTTCGACCACGTCTTGGGGATTAACCTAAAGGGCGCCTACTTCCTCTCCCAGGCTTGTGCGAAATGGATGGTCGAGCAGAAGGAAGCGGTTCATGGAAGATTCCCCGCGATCATCAACATTGGCTCGATATCGGCGACCATGGCCTCGGTGAACAGGGGGGAATATTGCGTCGCCAAAGCTGGGATCGCCATGATGACGCAGCTCTTTGCGGCCAGGCTGGGGGAAGCAGGGATACCGGTTTATGAAATCCGGCCAGGGATTACCAAAAGCGACATGACGGCAAGCCCAAATGTAACGGCAAAGTATAACAAGCTGATTGCGGAAGGGCTTACGATCAATCCCCGCTGGGGTACCCCTGAGGATATCGGGAAGGCAGTACTTTCACTGTGCAGGGGTGATTTCCCCTACTCGACCGGGAACGTCTTCATGGTGGATGGGGGAATGTCCGTTCCAAGGCTCTAAGAGCCCCGAAAATCAAAAAACGTCAGTTCCCTGCCCCAGGAGGGGCAATACCAGCGGCCAACCTTACAATCTCCGCCTTGTCGTAAGACTTGAAAGTCCCTCGGGTCGATTCCGTCATAGTTTGCATGGGCACCTTGGCATCCTCATTCGGAATCCCGAAGGCGATGGCATTGACTTGGATCCGTTTGTTCTTGAGCACCTTGTTCACGGTTTCTTCGGGGTTCCTCGTTGAACCGTCGGTCATGAAATAGATCACATCCGGCTTGGGGTTCATGGAGTAAGCCATGTCAAACGGGTGGCGCCAATCCGTACCGAAGGATGTCTTCGTATTCCAAACCTGCTCCTCCATAGTATTTACATTGCTGGGAGAACAAGGGATCCAGGCTGGCCGCGCCAATTTCTCCCCTTGTTTGAGGGCAAAATCGTGTGGCCCGGTGTTCGTCCATCTTTCCGCTTCCGCCTTAGGGTCGGTACCGGCAAGGAAAGCAGGGCCAGAGAAAAAGATCAGGGCTACCTGCACATCACGGGACATCGCCCTCAAAACCTTGCTCAGCTCACTCTTCATGACCCTTAGTTGCTCTGGCCCCATGGAGGCAGAATAGTCGATGATGAAAGCAAACTTGTTTCCCTGCGCCTGGGCACCCATGAAGGTCATCTTCATGCCCATCCCTGCCCCCATGCCCAGGCCGCTCAAATTCCCGATGTTCCCCGCCCCGGAAATGTTCCCGACATCCCCGACATCCGCACCAACCTCAATGTTAACAGACTCGACGGATATATCTGCGATGTTCATTTCCACCACGATAGGAGCCGTCGATGTCGCGGAAGAAGAACTCCTCTCCAACTGCTTCTGCTTCATCTTTTGCTCCATTTCTTCCTGCTGGTCAGGCATGGGCGGGGCAAAGGACAAAGTGACCTGTTCCTCTTCGTCCTCAGTGACAAACAGGACGATCACCGTGGCCAGGGCTAGAAGCAAGCCGCCCATGGCGAGACTGATCCCCCACGAGACCGCCATCATCTTGTCAAACCCTCCGCCCCGTTTGCCGACCAATTTGGTCTGGAGCAAAGGAGCCTCTTTTATCCGTGCGGCATCGGCGTATTCATGCGCCTCTTCTTCATAATAGTGTTCCTCTTCGCTCATATGATTGCCAGGGTCCGGGCAGGACAGGAACCAACAGACTACCCGCAAGGGCTTAGCTAAATCAAGCTTTGAAATAAATAGGCACCCCAGAAAGAATGGGAAAAGGGAAATTCCTCCTTCTAAACGTGGGTTGATCCTGCCATCTTTACCACAGATCGATGGAAACAAACCCTAAAGGACTTATCGCGATTACCGAAAACCTGCCTGCATTCCTGCCCAAGTTGCAGAAGCTCATAGAGCTATTAATCGCGAATGCTGTGATGGTCAGCGAAATCCCTACTCCTACAGGAAAGGAGAGCAGCAGGATGCGTTTCCTCCTGGACCGCTTCACGGAGTCCAGCCTCCAAGCGATCAGCCAAGACGAGGCGGGGAACGCAATGGCCATCCTTCCATGTCAAGAACCTGAGAACACCACGCTCGTCGTTGCCCGTGCTGACTTCCCTATCCCGAAAACCGTTGACCCTACCATGAGGGTTGACCCAGAC
>JAYPDO010000161.1:0-10206 GCA_038125285.1 Opitutia bacterium | reverse complement strand
GATTCCCCGATGAGGATCCCGCCCAAGAGCGAACCATCCACCAAGGTAACTTGGACAACCCCGTACCCCGGCGCGATGGAGGCTTGGGGGCGAAGGAGGCTTTCGAGCAAATAAACCCGGTCTTTTTTCTTCCCGATCCCGGTCAGGTCAGGGCCGGCCAACCCGCCTTCCTTCCCATGTTTATGGCAACGCATGCACTGCGAGCTGTGGTTGAAAAACAAGTATTTGCCGCGCGCCGCATCCCCTCCTTCCAGGCTTGCCCCTTCCCCGAACTTGCCAAGTGCTTTGTCCAGGGCATCAGCGAGGGCAGGTCTGTCCCGGCAGGCTTCCAAGATTTCCAGATGCAACGCCCGGTCCTGGCTGTCCAACCCCATGATCCCCCCCAACAAAACTTTGTCCGCACCGGGGCTTTGGATCCTTCCCAGCACGTCAAACCCGGTTTGCCTTAGCCGTACATCCTTGGCTTCCAGGAGTTGCACCGCCCCGGATAAAGCGGCTTCCGGATCGACGCCGGACAGGATCTCCAGGGCACGCCTGGCCACTTTCCTTGAATTGTCTTTGGCCAGGCCGAGCAGAAGTGGCTGGGGAGGATTTCCTCGGGCAATGACCTCCAGCGCGGCCAACCTGAGTTCTTCCGGTGCGGAGGGGTCCTCCAGCCTGGGCAGCAAATCTTCAGACTCCAACTGCGCCCGGATCTCCGCCGCAGCCAAGATTGCGGGGGCGGCCAAATCGCCTCCGCTGGCAATGACCTTTTGCAAATAGGCTGCTACGGCCAACCCGGCACCGTCCGTGCACCGCTGGCGAAAGGGTCGGTATGTCCACAAAACGCGGTCGAACTCCAAAGGGTCTTGCCACTTCCGGAGCATGGCCAACGCTTCCCTCCGGTGGGCTTCGGGGAAACCGGGGTTGGCCGCCGCTGCCGCCACCCTTGCCGCCGCTTCCGCAGATCCGATGCGGAAGTTGGCATTGAGGGTGCGTTGTACCAAGGTGTCCGGTTCGTCGCAGCTTCCGGAGGCGTAGGCACTTGCCCTTTTCGCAAGCCCGGACATCGCTTCCTGGACAGGGACATCATGAATGGCACGCGCGGCTTCAAGGACGATGGACGGGTCGTGATCTTCCAGGAAACTCAAAAGCCCAGGACTTCCAAGCTCGCGTAGCACCAGGACAGCCATGCGACGCACAGCGGGGGAGGGATCCCCAGCCCACTCCTTGTACGGGGGTTCGGTTGAAAGGGTTGCTATGGCGCGTACACATGCCCCTCCCAGGACTGGGTCTTCGTCCCCAAAATTCCGCGCCACATCCACCAAGGCTTCCAAAGCCGGTTTGTATCCGAGCTTCCCGAGGGCTGTAGCGGCAAAATATTTTACCCGAGCCGACGGGTCTTCCCGCAGGCGCAACAGCAGCTTAGGGGCGGCCTGTTGGTAACGGGCATCACCTACGACCTTGGCAACCTGCGCCCGCACTTCCTCGTCAGGATCCCCGAACGGCAAACGTTCAAGTATGCCGGCGTTTCCCTTGCGGGCGATTTGCCCGAGCCCCCAGATCCCGTGCAAACGCTTCAATGGGTCCGAAGAGTCCTGGACGGCTCCAGAGAGTTCCCAGACTGCCCCTTGTTTGGCCAGGGCAAATTGGGCGCGCAGGCGGACCTTGGAATGCGGATGCCCCAGCAACTTGGCCAATTCCCCTTTCGGAAGGTCGAATCCCCGGGCCGCTATGTCACGCGCCCCTAGGTCTCCGCCTCCCAACGTGTAGATCCTGCCCTTGCCCGCACCCCGCCAACCGGAAATCCAATCGACCACGTATAGCCTGCCATCGAACCCAAAGGTGCAATCGGTTGCCAGGATGTTCCAGAGGAACTGTTCCGACTCGGCCAACACATACCCGGCACCGTCCCTTTTAAGTTGGAATGCGTAGATTCCGCTGTTCGCCGCACCGCCTCGGAAATCACAGACGAAGAAATGGTCACGGTACCGGTCCGGCAAGCCGATGCCCGGGTAATAATCCAACCCGCTCGGCCCTGCGGTCAGATGCCCGGACGCCGGGTTCACCCAAGCCGGCCTGCCAGGGCTTTTCACCTCGTAGAGCCCCTCCGTAAACCAAGGGGGCTGGATCCCATGGCTTTCCCGGCCAAGGACATCACGGAAGTTCCGTGACAATTGGAACCCGGCATCCCAGCCCGAATCGGCACCTTCCACCAAATGGAGCACACGGGACTTGTCCCCTCCGCCCATATTGTTGTCCACGGTGAACAGGTCGCCCACTTCGTTGAATGCCATGCCCTGCGGGTTGCGGACCCCTTTGTGAAAAAGCTCCAAGTTCCCGCCGTCCGGTTCACACCGGAAAACCCCTCCCCGGTGTGGCGCAGAAAGTACTTTCCCGGCCGGCAATTCGACATGGAAACCCCGGTCGCCGACATTAAAATACAACCGCCCGTCCGGACCCCAAACCGGGGCGTGCATGTCATGCCCATGAATCCCGACCCGGATGCCGAACCCCCGGTGCAAAAGTTTCCGCACCCCTGCCTTTCCTCCCTCATCTGGCAACATCCAAAGCCCCGGGCTGCAAGTGAAATAGACCTTCCCGTCCAGCTCGGCCACCCCTGCCGCCGCCCCGTCGAGCATGTCGTTAAACCCATCGGCGAAAACGACCGACTTGTCAGCCCGGCCATCGCCGTCCGTATCTTCCAGCAAACGGATGCGCTCACCAATACGGGTGTAATCGGAGGCGGGGATCTTGTGCTCCCACTTCGAATACATCGCCAACCGTTGCTCCAGGCGTGTGGTTGTGTAATCGTCCATCGTCCAGAACTTCTGAGCCCCGGCAGTCCCGTACACCCCGGACTGTTGACGCAAAGATTCCGCAGCAAACAGACGCCCCTTAGGATCCACACAAATGGCGACCGGGTTGTTCAATTGCCCTTCATAGGCAAAGACCCCGATGGAGACATCCCCCGGTTTCCTGAATCCCGCAACCTGGTCCTCCGCAGGCCCGGCGAGCAAGGAGGCAACTCCTGTGAATAAACACAAAGTAGCCAGGAAACAGTGTTTCATCGGATAAGTGCTTTCATTCATTCCACAATCTCGACGGGAACTTCAGCAAGGTAACGGTCGGGATTCGGGTCATCGGTCGAGGCTCTGAAAACAAGGGGTGCGTTACAGGGTGTGGAATTGCTCCTGGTAATCCTTAACGTGGCAGAGGAGTGCCCCGGATTGAGAGTGGCGGGTTTGCAGGAAAAGGCGTTGGCGAGGTGACTTGGGGGAATGAGTTCGATGCGGAGGGGGCGGTTTTCAAGGTTGTGGCCGCGCTGGAGATGGAAGGTGATTTCTTTGGACGCACCTTGGGGAAGGCGGAGATTCGGGGGATCGGCGCGGAGGGCGAGGCGACCGTTGGAGGCGATGGTGATCATCTGGTCGTTGCGCTCGAAGGAGGTATAACTGCGCATACGGGGGACTCCGTTGGCATCGGGGATCCTGGCTTCGAGCTGGAGTTGCAGGCGTGCGGTTCGGCCGAGTTCCATCTCGGCAGGATACTGGACGCGGTAGTCAAATTCTGTGGCACCTGCGGGAAGTTGGAGGATCGGGCCAGTGACACCTTGGAGGGTGCGGCCTTGCCTTTCGCCCAGGCGGACAGTGATGGGGCCGTCGTAGCCAAAGCGTTCGAGTGTGTAGTGCTTGACGAGGGTACTGCCAGCAGGGACATCGTTGATGAGTGAGTAGAGGCCGGAATGGCGAAAGGGGACGAAGGGGGCGATGAAGAGTTGGAGCTTGTCCGTTTGTGGGTATCTAGGGGGAACCTGGATGTGTGCCCTTTCTTCGATTTTGATCCCGTCGTCGGCTATTAAAGTGCCGAAGAGGGTAACTTCGGCGGCTTGCGACGGGACATCCGGAAGGGCGTCGAAGTACAACTCGAACTTTTTCGCCCGCGCTTGGAGGCTGGTTTCGGAGAGGGTGACACCTTCGGGCAGGCCTTCAGCGCGTAGTTCGATTTTGTTTTTATACTTCCCGAAGACTTCGAGGTTCAGTTCAACACCAGTGCCTCTGGTGCGTTTGTACTTTTCGCCTTCAGGCGGGGGGGCTTTGGCCTCGGTGTTGTGGACAGGCGAGCCCAAGGTGAGGCGGAACCCTTCGGAAGGGACTTGGGTGAGCTTGAGTTGGTAAAGGAATTCGGGGCCGCCCCGGGAAGGATAGTTGTCATTGACCAGGATTTGGTGGATACCTTCCTGCTTGGTGGTAAAAGTGAGGGCGGAATCGGGGTTTCCTTTCTCTGCGTCGTCGTTGGAAACGAGCATTTTGCCATCCGGGCCGAGGACTTCGAGGAAGGAGTCCAGCGGGCTTCCTTGGGAGCCGGCCTGGATTTCGGCGAGACAGGTGGATTTGGCTGGGAGTTCGATGGACCATGTATCGGTTTGTCCAGGTTCGATGATGCAGCCCCGGACATCGGAGGGGAGGGATAGTTTCCCCGGTTTGGGCAGTGATGCTTGTGCAGTGGGCGTGGTGCCCTGCCCTTTTTCAAGGGCCAGGCGGTAAACGTAATCCTGCCCGCCATGATCAAGGGCATCGCGGATGCGGGCTTGGAAAGGTCCGGAGGCCGGGGCTTGGAACGTAATGACGGGATCGCCGGAAAAGAGGCGGGAGTGTGCCTGGACAAAATTGCCGTCCGGGCCGAAGATTTCGAGGACGGCTTGGAGGGGATAGCCGAGTTTTGCAGAGGAGAGGCTACAGGTGAACCACTCCCCTTCCCTGGCCACGAATTCCCAGATATCGAGGTCTTGCCGGGGATGGATCCGGCCATTTGCAGTGACGGGGAGATTGGCCAATTTTACTGGCGAAGGCGTACCTTCGGTTTCTTCCTCGACGACTTCCGGATAGATCCCGACCTCGAACTTCATGGGGACGGTGATCCCTTGGTCGTTTAGGCAAGTCCAGTAACGGATTCCGGGGATGGCGTCTTTGGAAATTTGGAGGGTGGCCAAGTGGTCGAGGGGATAATCCTCGGCTTTCTGGGAATCCGGTTGGTAGATGAGGGGGCCTTGGAAATAGAGGGTTTCCATGGGCGTAGCCTTAGGAAATGCTTGGATGCCTTCGCCAAGGATCCGGAAGGCCACTTCGCCATGGAAGAAGAGCCCGCCGACCCTTGCGGTAGTTTCAGTGCCAGCTTGGCCGCCGGCCGGGAAGATATAGCTCGAAACAGGGTGGACGGCGATGAGGGAAGGGGCGAAGAGGAGTGCCAACATAGCGGGGGCGGCGGTTTGCAACCGCCGTACAATCGGCAGTTGCAAACCGCCACTTCGGAAAGATCCAGCCTTACCCATCACGACAGGAGGTCGTTTATGACGCGGCCGTTCTTGGTGGCCATGACGGGGCGACCATCCGGCGTCAGGGACTCCGAGCGGGGGTCAATACCGAGAAGGTGGTAAACGGTGGCGCAAAGGTCTTCCGGACCATACGGGTCTTCGGCGGGGTCGGATGCCCATTTGTCGCTTTTCCCGATGAGGCGGCCTCCTTCTATCCCTCCGCCTCCAAGGAGGACAGAGAAACAACGGCTCCAGTGGTCTCGGCCCTCCTCTTTGTTGATGACGGGGGTGCGGCCGAATTCCCCGGTCAAGACGACGATGGTCTTTTTGAGGATGCCACGGTCTGCAAGGTCAGTAAAGAGGGCTGACATAGCGAGATCGAGCTTGGGGAGCAGGTCGTCGTGGAGGACACGGAAATTGTAATAATGGGTGTCCCAGTTGGAGTGTTCGACGGTGACGCATCGGGTTCCGGCTTCGACAAGGCGGCGCGCCATGAGGCAAGATTGGCCGAGGGTGGTGCGGCCATAGGCGTCCCGAAGTTTGTCGGGTTCGCGGGAGAGGTCGAAGGCTTCGCGGGCGGCCAGGGAAGTCATGAGGTCGGTGGCTCGGGCGGAAAAGGCGGCGAGTTCGCGAGAACCGGAGTTGGCCTGTTGCTCGACGGAACCGCGGAAACGGTCGACGGTGGCCATAAGGTCTCGGCGGTCGTCGAGGCGAGCGGAATCCACCGCGAGCGGTGGAAGCAAGTCCGGGACGGCAAAGTCGGGGGAACTCGGGTCGGCCTCGATAGTGAAAGGCGCGGCATCGGGGCCGAGGTAGGCGGAACTACCGCTGTTGGGCATGGTGGGGAGGCAAATGTAGGGGGGGATGCCGCCACGTGGCCCGAGCCTTGAGGCAATGAGCGAGCCCATGGCCGGGTGTTGGTTGTTGGGCTTAAGGCCGACGTTAAAACCGGGGCCGGGGTGGTATCCGGTGATGACGTAATGGTCTGCGGGGCCATGCCCGGCGTTGCTGTGGGTCATGCTCCGGAGGATGGAAAACTTGTCCATCGTACGGGAGACCTTGGGGAGGTATTCGCAAATACGAGTCCCAGGGACGTTGGTGGACATGGACTTGAACGGTCCGCGCACGGAGGAAGGGGCGTCGGGCTTCATATCGAAGGTGTCGATGGTGCTGAGGCCACCTTTTAAAAAGACAAAGATGAAGGAAACGTCGTCCTTGTCATTGCCAACCGGCTTGGCGGCGGCCTGTTTGGCAAGGAGCTTATCGAGGGGAAGGTTCAGCCCGAGTGCCCCGCCGGCACCGATACGGAGGATGTCGCGGCGGGGGGCAAAGTGGTGGGATGTTGATTTCATGTCAGTGGTTGAAGAGGAATTCGATGGAGTTGAGCATGGACCAGGCGAGGTCTTGGACGGCTTGTTGGCGATGGGCGGCCTTACGATGGAGGTACTTTGTGGCTTGGTCTTTTTCAGTCTGGGTAGGGTAACGTGCGAAGCAAGTGAGGTAAAGTTCGTCGACAAGCCTGGTGTCATCAGGGAAGGTTTCGTTGAGCCGCGCCATAAGTCCACCGGCGTGGGCAAGTTTGGCCTCAATGGCGGGGGAATTCATGAGGTGGAGTGCTTGGGAAATGGATGCGCCGGTAGCACGGTCACATTCGCAGGGGGAAACCCGGGCAGGTCGCCCGAAGAGTTTGAGGAAGTAATGTTCATGGCGGCTGTCCCAGAGCTGGACGGCGCGCATCCCAGGGGCGGAACGGGTAAATTTTTCGGGGACTCCTGTGGCATCGCAAACGGCGTCCATGAGGACTTCGGCCGGAAGGCGGCGGAAGAGTGCGCGGGAAAAGTTCTTTTCGTCGTTCTGGTTGGCCGGGGAGGTGGTGGAGGCAAGTTGGTAAGTGTGGGATGAAGTGATGAGGCGGATGAGGGCTTTGCCGTCGTAGTTATGCTGGACAAGGTAGTCGGCAAGGGCGACCAGGAGTTCCGGGTGGCTGGCCGGGTTGGTGGAGCGGAAATCATCGACAGGCTCGACCAGGCCGCGACCCAGGAGGCGTGCCCAGATCCGGTTGGCCATGTTGCGGGAGAACCAGGGGTTTTCCGGGGAAGTCATCCAACTGGCAAGCTCGGGACGTTGGTCGCCGGAGGCGGCTTCTTCGGGCTGGGTTTCCCCAAGAGGGTGGGCCACAATCCGTTCGCCGGTACGAGGGTGCTTTGCGGTAGGCGGTTTGTTGGCCAGGAGGGCAAATTGGTTGGCCCCCAATGCTTTCGGGGAAACGGAGGCAAAGTAGGCTTGGAAACCGTAGTAATCCTCCTGTGTCCAGCGGTCGTAGGGATGCTGGTGGCATTCCGCACAAGTTATGCGCAGGCCGAGGAAGGTCTGGGCGGCCATGGCGGCTGTTTGCCCCGGCTTGTTGTTGACGCGGTGGAAATGACCGGCTGGATTTTCCGGAAGCGGGCCTGTGGCGGTGAGGAATTTCCTGACAAACTCGTCCAGCGGGACGTTTTGGGCGATGGCGGAATGGATGGCGCGGTAGTAGGCGTAGGCATCGCGCTGGCCCAAGGCATCGGAGTCGACACGCAGGATGTCGGCCCAGAGGAGGCTGGCATAATCGACATAGCCAGGGCTTTCGAGGAGGGTGTCGACCAGGGCTTTGCGGTCGGGATCCGCCAGGTACGCCCGGGCTTCGGAAGCGGTGGGGATGCGGCCTGCGATGTCGAGGTAGGCGCGGCGGAGGAAGGTCGGCTCGTCAGCCAAGGCGGCAGGATGGATGTTGAGGTCACGAAGACCCTTGTCGATGTGGGTGTCGATGAAGTTGCGGGCAGGCAGTGCGGGATATTGTCCGAATTCACCGGGTTGGGGCACGATGGCCCGGAATGTTGCGACATGGCCACCGTAGCGCGCGAGGACTGCGGTTTTCCCGGAAGTTTTGCCGATTGTGACCAGACCGTTTTCATCGACATCCGCGAGCCCTGGGTCATTGGTGTGGAATTCGGCAAGCCAGGTCACATCCTTGCTACCCCCGTCCACATATTCGAGGAACACATTGAGGGACTGGCCTTCGCCCTGGCCAAGGATGCGTTCGGCAGGCTCGACCCGAAGACCCTTGGCCTCCCTCACTTCCCCTTCGAGGAACGGTACCCCGCCCTTGATCCAATCAAGGAAAAGCCGGTATCCTGGCGATCCTTTGGCAAACCGCCCGCCTCCCTCATGGGGGATTTCCCCGGTGGCTTTGAGAAGGAAAAGGCTCATCCCTGGGGCGGCTTCCATGAGCCTCCGCCCGCGAGAGTGGTGGACAATGGCGGCATAATCCGCGTCCAAGTCCGAGCCGAAGACCGAAAGTTTGAAACCGTTCTGCCCTTCCGCCTTCCCATGGCAACTGGACCCGTTGCATCCGTACCGGCTCAATGCAGGTGCGACGTCCTGGAGGAAATCGACGGCCTGAAGCCCACTGAGGAAGGTGAGGAAAACGGCCACCCGCAATGCTGTCCTGGCTGGTTGACGGAAGTATCGCATCGGTATGAATTGTTGGAATAGGCAAAAAAGGCTGGCTTTGCCAAGCCAGGGTGAAGAACTTTGAAAAGAAATTACGGTTCTGGCTGGGCGTCAGCGTGATTGCCGACTTGAGGAATGTCTGTGCCACAAGGAGGTGATAAAGGCATTCCTGCCTGTCATCTGCGAATGTACCGGACAGGCCACCAGCCTTACCCCGCATATCTCACGGAATCCATTTTCCAAAATTAGGAAGCAGGACAGCATCAATTCACCGGAAGGGGTTTCTATTGAAGCCTGGACAAGGGAAAGCGGAAGCAGGGCTGCACGCAGTCCAAGGTGGGCAAAGCCAGAAAAGGAAGTATTCGGTGAGGACTTTGGAATGGGGTAGCCTGCTCCCGCTTTGGGCAAGGAAGCCCTACAGCCTTGCATCTCGCAAGACAGTCCCTCCCGAGACAGACATCAACCGTGATTGCCCCCATACTCCTCCAGCGAAGAGGCAACCCTCTTGACATCACTTTCGCCACTCCCTTTCTTCAAGCCTAGTTGCTTCCGTACAACAGCCTGCCTCGCAGTATTGAAAGCAATTTGAAATAAACGTTACCGAATTCAACCCGTGTCCCGACGGACACACTTCCCTAACCAACCCAAGATCCCTTACCCATGGCTGCTTCGACATCGATCCTATCCGAAAAACTTCACGAATACCCCCAACAAGAGGTCATCGACGGATCTGTCGGGAATTCCGCTTCGGTCCTTGACGACTGCCTGGACCAAAACGGCGGGGTGTTGCAACTCCTGCACCGTTACGCCGGCCGTACCTTTTGCTCCCCTGGCAAACGCATTCGGCTGGATGAGAAGTCGTACTACCCGGACTACATGGGCGGCACTGGCCTAGATGAAATCTGGATGTGCTGCACTGTGCCCATCGTTACCGGTGTCATCGATACCCGCACCGGCAAAGCCCCGTTCCGCGAAGGGGAAGCCCACGTCCTCACTCCCGACGGGCAAGTCATTTCGCTGCAGGATTTGATCCTCGGCAACCCGGAAGCGGTCATGGGGGCGAAGGTCACGGCTTTTGCGAAAGAATTGTATGGCGACCCGACCTGGCCGATCGTGTCCAAGAAGTTCGACAATTTGAACCCGATTCCCCACCACCTCCACTGGTCGAAATGGGAAGTCTATGACATCAATTCCTTTGATAACCCCGGCGTCAGCCCGTCCCATTACCACACCACGGCCATGGGACTCTACCCGTTCGTGACCAAGGACGACTTCCTTGCCTGCATGAAGCGTTGGGGGCAGGGCGAGTACAACGGTGTCCGGCACTTGTCGCCGCACACCATGATGCACATTGATAACGGCTTCGTGATGCCCAACGGTGTGCTGCACTCCCCGACCGACCTTTGTACCCACGAGCTGCACGTCAC
>JAYPDO010000160.1:0-10335 GCA_038125285.1 Opitutia bacterium | reverse complement strand
GATTTACCATTTACCATAACCCCCGCTGCAGCAAAAGCCGCCAGACATTGGCACTCCTTCGTGAGAAAGGTGTCGAGCCAGAAGTAGTGGAATACTTGAAGGAGCCGCCTTCCCTTGATACCCTCCGGGAATTGAACGCAAAGTTGGGCAAGGAACCCTTGGAATGGATCCGGACGGGTGAGAAGTTGTTTAATGAGGTCGGCCTTTCCAAGAAAGACGATCGTCTTGAGGACGAGTGGTTGCAAATCATGGCGGACTACCCCATCCTCATTGAAAGGCCGGTTGTGGTGCGTGGGGACAAGGCTGTGCTGGGAAGGCCACCGGAGAATGTGCTAGGGTTATTGTGATGGGACTGCCTTGCAAGCTAGGCCAAGGCCTATTGGGGAGATTTCGAATCGTCCCCCTCGCTTATGGGTTTGCCTAACGTTACAATTGGGCCTTAGCGTGCATCCCATGGCACTATTGCATGAGAGACTGAAGGAGCTGGTGGAAGGCAGCGGGCTGGGCAAGACCGACTTTGCCAAGGCGGTCGGTTTGTCCCGGACTTCCCTTTTCCACATACTTAAGGGCCAGTCCCTCCCCAAGCGCAGTACATTGGAGCGGTTTGTCAGGGTAACATCCCTGGGCGGGGAAGCTGCAGGGGAGTTGGTGCATCTATTTGAAACGGAGCGTATCCATACCATCCAGACCACGCGCAAGGAGGTGCGGTCTGAACGTGAGGTGTTTCGCTCCCATGTCTTTGCCGAGTTGGAAAAGGCCGGGGAATGCGTGGTGGACGAATCCCGGTTGCCTGACTTTTGGTTTGGCGGGGAGGCCGGCCTTGGGATACCGGTTTTTGCGGAAGGAAAGGTCACTGACCATTTCAACCTCCTCGGTCGCGCCCAAGTCTTGCGGGCCAAGGCGGGGAGGCTGAAGGACGCCAGTTGGCGGGTCTGGGCATGTGTCGCTGAAATGGAGGAAGCCTATGCCAAGTACCAGGAGGATTTTACGCCATTCGGCCTCCGGGTCGGCCTGACCCAGGAAATGGCCAAAGGGGCGGCCAAAGTTTTGGCTCACGGGAAAAAGACGCCCGCCCCGAAGGCCAAGGACACCGGTTCCGCGCAAAGTCATTTCCAATTTTCCATTGAGTGCGATTAGCCCGGCTCCTGCATTGGCGCGGAGTGCCGAACTTTTTTACAACTTTGCGGTCCTGATCCTGGTTGGAACAGCAATTGCTTGCGGTTTCTTACATCGCCGCAATCCGGGCGAAACTGAACCTTGTTAACTATTCCTCCTCAAACACAACTCGATGAAGTCCGTGCCTCCTCCCCTGAACTTGGCGCTGTTGCAATATTCCATTGCGGCATCTGCGCAACATACGTTCGGTGCTTCCGGCGAACCTCCGGACGGTTTTGAACCCCACACGCTTCCGCCGGCGCTGGTCGAAGGCCTTACCAGCAGATCCCTAGGCGCCGTCAAGCGTTATCACCAGTTTCAGCTCCATGGCCTCACGCTTTCCGTCGAGCACGTCAAAGACCGCGAGATGCTCCTCTCCTTTTCCGCCGACCATGAGCTGAACCTCTGGTCCGGGCGTCCGGGGGAAATCGCCAGCGCCCACATGGGCACGTTAGAGATCCTGACCAAGTCCGTCGTGGATCAGGACGGGCGCAACATTTTTGACAACCGGCTGGAAAAGCCCTGGAGCAGCAGGATCCCATTTTACCATTACCTGGGCGGGAAACTCGTAGGCTTGCGCACACTCGGCCTGAAAAAGCGGAAGGAAAATGCCAAAGTCCTCCAAGTCACCGGGAAGTTGAAATTCCGGCTCCCGGCCAATGTGACAAAATACGAGGTCAAGCCCGGCTTGCCCTGGACATTGGAGCCGCTCCGGAGCCGTCCAGACATTTACAAAGTGACAGTCAGCAACGGGATCTACATCAAGCACCCCTGCCCCTCCCCGGACTTCGATGCCTGCATCATTGGATATGACCAGGATGGAGCTAGGGTTCGGCTCGTTTCCGGTGGCTCGGACGGAACCTTGCAGGACAACCACTGGTACAATTTTTCCCCGGAAAAGCCCTTCAAACGGATGGACATTTTCATCCCGGAAAAGTTCGAGTCGGTGGAGGTTCCGTTCCTGGTCGACCTGCCGGAAATCTGAGGGATTTGTTTGGCTGGGCGGATTAGTCTGACCAGTCTGATCCACCCGCCTAAGCCTATACTACCACGACCCGGTTGCTGTGGGTCATCAGTAATTTGCAAGAGACTTTAGCTTCCGGTATGCGTAGGAGGCTGGAGAGGATTTGCCGGTAGAGCCGGAGTTGTTCGCCGTGGCGTCGGATGGCTTCGTCCAGTTCCTCCTCACCGAGCCGATCCGTCTTGAAGTCGATGATCTCCGCCGCTTGCAAATCCCCGGCCATGTCCTTGTGTAGGACTACGCGGTCGATGATGCCGGAGCAGTAGGAATCAGGTTCCCCTGAATCGTTTTCCAGGATGTGGAAGAACCGCTTTTCCCTCCATACTTCTACAGGGGTTGCGGGTCGGGTTAGCAACGCCCTGGGTTCCGGATGCGAAAGGCATTCCCGGACATGGTCTTTAGCTGCCGCATTGGGGGTTGGCAGGTGGAAGTTCTCCGGGGCAAAGTCGACCGGTAGCCATTCGATGTCTTCGAATAGTGCGTGGACGGCTGTTCCGAAATCCGCTGCGGAAGGTTGTTTGGCCACCGGGAAGAGCCATTCGCCTTTTAAGGCTTGGGCATGTTCCGAAGGGTTGTGCGTCCTTAGGCCGAGGGTTGGGTTTACGGCAGGGCATAGGGCAGGGGGGGAGTCTTGGCTTTTCTCCCTGTCCTCTTGCTTGTTAGTTTGCGAGTGCCAGGCCTGAGAAGCTTTGGGGGAGGTTGAAGA
Source organism: Opitutia bacterium (assembly GCA_038125285.1). Classification (GTDB taxonomy): domain Bacteria; phylum Verrucomicrobiota; class Verrucomicrobiia; order Opitutales; family JABJCN01; genus JAYPDO01. The sequence goes on along the minus strand of JAYPDO010000160.1, from coordinate 7,453 downwards.
CCACAGTACGAACGTTTCCTGTTTCCATGCCTCGGGTTGGTGTGCTACGCCCGTCTTTTCCCAATCGGCGACTGTTTCCAATGTCGTCGGCGGGTCGTCCTTCTTGCGATTCCCCAAATATTCGGCTTCCTCCGGGTGCAAAGCCATGTGGAGGAACTTCGAGACATTCTGGGTGCCCGGGCCAGGGCGTTCCAGGATGACGTAGGAACCATACTTTGCCCGGGTCAGGGCGACGTACAAGTTGCAGAAAGTTTCGTAGCACGACTGGGTCTTGAGTTCCTCGAAAGGTTGCCTGAATTCGGGGATGGCGCGGGCTATGGCTTCGGAAGGGATGTGGAAAGCCCATTTTGGGCGTCCGTCCTGGCAGTATTGGATGAAGGGGCTTTCCCGGTTCGGGGTGGCCAGGGCTTGGTGCCCGTCGATTCCGTGGACAATTGAAAGGTCGAAAGTCAGGCCTTTGGAGCGGTGGATGGTCATCACCTTGATGCTCCCGCCAGAGTTCGGTTCGCGGCTTTGGTAGGCGGCTGCAAAATCGAGAAATGCGTCGATGTCCCGCTGGTGGGTGGCGTCGAATTCCCGGCAAATGTCCAAAAGTTCGTCGGCGCGGCTTTCGGTGAAGGCATCTTTCGTGCCCAGTTTGGCCAAGAGCTTCCGGACCCAGGGTTCCAAAGCGGCTTCAAAGCCCTCGGCCTGGATCAAGCCCAGGAGGTTCGCCCGGACTTCATTGCGCAATCGGGGCTTCCCTTTTTTTTCAAAGCACAATTCATCCGCCAGTGCTCCTATCGACAAATGCCGTTGGGCAAAGGTATCAAGCGGGTGCGCCGTCGCCTTGAGCAGGGACATCAGGTACGTGGCCAGCGGGTTGTCAAAACCTGCGGAGTAGGATGCGTCCCCCGTGACTCTCAATCCCTCCGGCCCGTTGGCGCGCAAGTAGGTGATGGTGTCCTGGATTTGCTTATTCTTGCGGACAATGATAGCGGTGTGCAGGCCTTTCTCCCATGGCCGGATTTCGTTGAGGAGGCCGAGGGTCGCTTTGAGTGCTGGGTCGTCTTCCTCGCCTTGGGCTTTGGGTGCCACCAATACTTGGGCAAACCCGCATTTGTCCTTCATTGCTCCGGCGGATATGTGCTCGCTCCAGGCATGTGCCCATTCCGCGGCAGCGGTGGTGTCGAATTCCTCGTGGAGGTCTTGTTGCCCAAAAACTTCGTTAACTAATTCCAACACTGGTCCACAGGAACGGTAAGACTCCACCAAATGCCCTTTCCGGAAGAGGTGCGGGGCGTTCAGGCCGGGCTCCCAATAGTCTTTCTCGATCCTGTGGAAAAGGGTGTGGTCGCCGCCCCGCCAACCGTAGATGGCCTGTTTGGGGTCCCCGACCAGAAAGAGGGCTTTTTGCTGGTCATCCGACATCGCTTCCTCGGCCAGGTTTTTGAGGACGCGCCATTGCGGGTTGGAAGTGTCCTGGAACTCGTCGAGGTACCACTGGTCAAACTGCCCGTCGAACCGGAAATCCATCTGCAAACGGCTCACCTCGTCTGGCTTTCGGAGGCTCAGGGTATGGGTGTCCGGAGTGGTGGGATCCAGTAGGACGGGGAAGTCTTCAAACGTGAGGAGACCCTTGCCCCGGACATTGCGGTTGTAGAGGTCTTCATACTGGCGGAGGATGCGGGCGAGCCCGGCCGTCCTGGGCAGGAGGACATCCAGCTCCCGGCGGAGGCGATCTTCCAGCAATTCACCGACCGCCCGGGAAACTTCCGGGGGCAAGGTGTATTCCGACTTCCCCCATGGCAGGGTGCCCTTGCCCGCCTTGAAGATTTCAAGGTTGGCCAGAGCATTTGCGGCAAGGTTCCCGAGGTCGGGCGATTTCCCTGGCAACCACTCCCGGAAGTTTTTCAAAGCTGAACGCAGGCCTTTGACGGTGTTCCCTTTACCGTCAAGTTGGCCAGGATCCTCACAGGCTTGTTCGATGGTGCCCTGGTTTTGCCGGAGCCTTCGGTCGTCAAGGAGGGTGAAAGGTGGTTCCGGCGACCCCCAAATTGCATGGGACGTGCCCCAGAGGGAAAGGTCCGGAGCTTGCCGCCAGATCCGGGCATACCGATTCGCCCATTCCTCCAAGGTTTTGCCTACGTTTTTTGGTGCCTTCCCTTCGTTGGCGGTGATGAAGTCATCCAGCAGCCCCGGGGTTTCCGCTGCTAGTTGGGAAAGGGTTTGCTGGATGGCATTAGACTGGCCCAAGTCGTCCAGCATTTCGAACCCGCCGGGCAACCCGAATTCATAGCCAAAGGTGGAGAGCACCATGTGGTAAAAACTGTCCAATGTGCCGAGACGGATGGCGTGGATTTGCGAGACCAACCTCTCCAATGCTTCCAGGCAACCGGCCTGGGTAACTGGGGGTGCGCCATCCGGGGCAGTGTATGCAGCGAAATCCTTGGCCAGTTTATCAAAAGCCTTGGGATCCGTAGCGGCTTCGCCGAGCCGGGTCAGGATACGGTCCAGAAATTCCCCCGCAGCCTTCTTGGAGAAAGTCAGCGCGATTGCCCGCGCCGGATCGCCGCCATGTAAGAGCCAAAACAAGAAGCGGGTGGTCAGGCGGTAGGTCTTGCCCGTTCCGGCGGAGGCGGAGATCAGTTCGTTGAGGATCATGACGGCAGCCATAGGGTTTGGGCGGGTGAATGGAAATAGAGCCTGGCAAACGGCTCCAAGTGCGGGGCCGGGTTGGTAACCTTCAAATCGTTGCAGGCGGCCGGGTTGGTTTTCAGTTCCCGGATGACCCCTTTCGCACATGTCCCGGCCGCTGCGAGGCTGTCGATGGAGAGATCGAGGAGTTGGATGCCGGAGTCCCTTGTTGTGGCGGGGAGGTTGAAATATGCGGCGGAGAAGTTGGCGCCGGGAAAACGGAGTTTCCCCCAGAGGACATAGAGGGGAAGCTGCAAGTCCCTCCAGGCGCAATCCTTTCCATCTGCATCTGAAAAATGGGCAAATTCCGGGAGCTTTGCGATGCTGGCCGCACGTTGGGCAAGGTGCGATTGGGAAGGGGTTTTAGCCGTGTCCGAGGTTTTGTAATCGATGACCCGGTACTCATTGCGGCCTTCGTGGTAGTCGATACGGTCGATTATACCGCTGACCGGGGTGCCGTCGAATTCCAGCACAGGGGAATCATCCCCTCCTATCATCCACATTTCACTCTGGACGATGCGCCAACCTTCCTGGGCGCAAGCGGCTTGATGTTTGGCGGCTACCCCGAGGCGTTCTTTTACTGCAGAAAGTTGGGCTTGTACTGCCAATGCCGGTTGCGTGCCGAAACGGTTCAAGGCGATGTTATCCAGGATCTTGAACAAGGTTTTCCGGACTTCTTGTTCGTTCGTGCTGGCCTGCCCCGGATCCTTGGAAAATTTCTCAAACACCTCATGGAGCAGGATGCCGAAATCATGGGCGGCCATTTCTGACTTCCGGGCGTCCAAGTCCTCGGCGTCCCGGTTAAGCCAGAAGAGTAGGGGGCTTTCCAGGAAGGCGGAAAAGGCAGTGACCCGGATCCTCGGGATGTCTAGGGGCGGGGGTTGCAGTTTCAGGCCATCCGGGCAAGACCATGCCGGGCGCGGCCGGTTGTCGTGCACATCCTTGAATAATGCCTTCACCCGGGCCGGCAACCTTTCCCCCAGACCCTGGAGCAGGATCCGCGATGGCAACATGGGATCCCCCGAGGCCTTGTATTTGGCCATGAAAACCTGCAGAGAGCCCTCTTCGGTACGGCAAGCTTGGAGGGTGGCCAGCAACCAGGTGTCCCGGGCTTTCCTGGATGCGTTCGTTTGCAATCCTGTGGCTTCCCTCAGCGAATCAGGCAAAAAAGCGTCGGCGGTCACGGATTGGGGAACCTTGCCATCCTGGATCCCGGCCAGGAGCAGGTTAGGGTTTGGATCCCAGAGGATTTCCAGCCAGCCCTGCACTTCCGTCGCATGCGGGTCGTGTTCTGTGGCTGCTTGGGCCTTTGACAAGGCATCTAACAGAAGGGAAAAGGCCGTGTAGGCGGGGATATGGAAGGGGAGGCTTTCCAGATCTTCCATCCCTTTGGACAGGACATCCGCGAACTTGGAAAGGAGGATCTTTTCCGTCCGGTCGCTGATTTCCATGCCTTCAAACAATTCCCCGGCCCATTGGCGGAGTTTCACAACGAATCCTTCCTCCTCCATTTCGTCGATCCGTTTCCCTAGGCCTTCCAAACCTTTGTAGAAGGCATCCTTTTCCTTTCGGGGGATTTGTAGGAAGGCTTCCAACGAAGAGGGGTAGCCCGACTGGCGTGCATCGTCGAGATACCGCCAAGTTTGTTCCGGCTCCAGCCCTGTCGATTTCTCGAACCACCTAGCCACCAAGGGGAACTTGAGCAACTGCTCAACATCATGGAAATCTTTACGTTCCGCCAACCGCGACAATGTGCGAAGAAGGTCGAACAACCCATGTTTGGGCACGGGCAACCCCTGCGGGTCGTATGTTTTTATCCCGGCAACCGAACAGGCTTTCCGCAGTGCAGGGACAAGCTCCGGGTCGGCCACGCCGACTGCAGGCCTGTTTCCCAAATCCTTCACACTTGCGAGCACCGCTGCAATCCGCCCGGACTCCTCTTGCTCGTCCAGGCAAAGGTGGAGGTGGCTTTCCAGGACACCTGTGTCCCTTTCCTCCCAACATTCCCGCAGAGGCCGTCCCCAATCGTCAAACAAGCCTTCGCCCCCATCCGGGCCGACCGTGACGATGGACACGCATCCCGGTTGCCGGCTTTCCAAGTTCTCCAGTGCCATTTCCACCAGCGGAGACAAATCCGTTACCCCGGCCAGGATGACCTTCCTGACCTCCCCCGGAAGTGCCGCTTCCTTTACCGCCCGCAACTCTTCCAAATACGGGTCTGCCAACCCTGCCGACGCCAGCTTGTCGAGGTACAACAATTCCAGTTCACGCAAATCCTGCCAACGGTTCCTTTCAGGACAATGGCTTACATCCATTCCGGCCACCCCTTCAAAACCAATCCCGCCTTGCACTAACTCCCTCCGCAAGCCATGGAACTCCTTGGCCTGCCCCATCGTCCAATCCATCCCCCTCGCCACTGGCATCCTTGGGAACAACGCCTGGTAATTCCCCAAAGGCAACCCTTCCAATACACTCGTCCAGACCGATAAACATTGCAGTTCCGAAGCCACCGGCAAGTGCTCCGGCGACACCCCTCCGACCCTCCGCAACAACCCCGTCGGCATCGACAACTCCGGAGGGAACAGCCCGCTCCCCCCACGCTTCCTCACTTCCCAGGCCAGCGCCTCCCTCAAACGCCGTCCGCCCGTACCCGTGGATGTCACCAACAGTACCCCTCCCAAGTCCAAAGGCCGCCCTGCCTCCACCGGATATATCTCCAGCAACAGCTCCGTCATCCCGGCCAAAGCCGGCTTACTCCAATCCAAATTAATGATACGCCCCATTTCTCAGGAGGGACAGCCTGTGGAAGTATGCCGGGAGTCAAGGGTTTACCCAAGAAAAAATAGGTCGTATAGGACATATACGACCTATAATCCGCTCAGGCGTCCGTCCCCAGGCCTTCCCAAATCTTGGCCAGCCCGGGCTTGGTGGAGTAAAGGATTTCGTAGATGTCCTGTTTTTGGCGTGAGCTGAGGTGGACGAAATCGCCCCTTTCGTCCTGGCCGCGCAGGGCAAAGTACAGCTCGGTGGCCACGGCATCGTAGGTGATTTCCGGGAGGGAATCGAAAGAATCCGTATAGACCAACCAACTACAAGGATACTTTAGGAAACGGGTTTCCAGGTCGAGTTGGAAGAGAGATCGGCCTGAAGCATCCTTGGGTCCCCGTGCGGAGAAATTCTTGGCAAAATCCGATGTCCCGGCGACCGGGGCTTCCAGTGCGAACTCTTCGGAAAAGAGCATGTACTTGACCAACTTTTCCGCCACGGAGCGAATACGCCTCTTGGTGGAACCCGACAGGTATCCATCCTCCCTGTCGAAGGCCTTCGCCATCACATCGTTGTAGTACAGGGCGGATAGGGTTTCCAGGTTTGCGAGGGTCAGGTAGTTGTGCATCTGGGACTGGTGCTGGAGTGCCATCAGGGCGACGATGTCGCTGGTGGGCTCCAAATAGGGAGCAACATCCACGAGCATGGAAAGGTCGGTGACATTCGCCCCGGCCTCCCGGTCGAGATCCAGGCTTTTCGGGGATTCCAGCGACACGTTCCCCATGTGGCGCATCTTCCCGTGGGTTCCGGAGACATACCAACCGCCGAAACGTTGGTCGAACGGTGTCGAGTGGTCGGTTGTATAAGTGCCGCGCCCGAATTCCGGTTGCCCGTACTTGTTCGAGTAGACACTCCGTATCAAGTGGCCCGGCACTCCCTTGGTGCGGTTCGAGCCATGGCATTGCATGCACTCGCCCCGATCCCGGATGATGTCCGGCTTTTCTACCGGTTCCTGTGCCAGGGTGTAAAATATCGCGCCGAGTTTTGGGTCTGTGGTGGCGATCTCCACCACATCGCCAAATTGGCAGTATCCGATGTAGTTGACGTCATCGAAGTAGATCGCCCGAGGCCTCTCCGGCTTGATCCTCTTGAGTTGCAAACTCGTTTTTGAAAAGACCAGGACTTGGGATGAAGTGTCGATTCCCAGCAATTCCAACAAATGCACCAAGTACCCGTGGGTTTCGTCGAAACGGAGCTTCACCTCTCCGCTGGAGACCTTTGCCCGGATGTCCTCGATCGGGTTGGAAGTTTCCCTGTTATGGTAGTCGATCGGTGGCCGTTCGAACTCCACTTGGCCTTGGGCCATGGGGGAAAGGGAAAGCAGGGCTAGGAGGCTGGTCAGGCGGTTTTTCAAGGAGTTCATGGCTTCTAATATCGTCGGTTTCTTCTCCCATCATCATTAGATAATAGATTAAAATGTCTATTATTTGTCAGGTTAATCTATTTGGTGTAAATCCGGGAATCGATTTTCCTGGGTGTCCTTGACAATTTTTTGGTGCTGGAGTCTATGGCAAGTCCACTGATTCAAGCATCAAGCCATTCAGACCTATATCGCCGTTCTGTTATCCACGCAACTGCCGGGGTTCCTCCCTCACTGTCGCTTCAGCCTCTCCGTCGAAGATGTTTTCCCGGATGACTTTGGCGGTAATGTCCCCGACGTACTTTCGGAGTACCTCGGAAAGTTCCTGGAATTCTGGCCAGAGGGTGGAGTCGACGAAGGATTTGGGTACCATGGCCATGACGGTGGTGTAGCGCTGCCGGGGATAGCGGAAAGGTTCAATCCCATATCTCCTCAGCAGGGCTACGAACAGTTGCCTCGACCATTGGTCCGCCATGGTGAACTTATACTCCATGGGCTTCTCCTCCTTCTCCAATGCCTTGAGCTTGGCACGCACCCGCTCCATTGCATTGGCGGCCGCGTCCTTTTCCCCTGCTGTCGCCGCCCCGGCGT
>JAYPDO010000159.1:6380-10407 GCA_038125285.1 Opitutia bacterium | reverse complement strand
ATCGGCTCCACCATTCTAATAGAGCGGAATCCAAGGCGACCAATGGGATTCCTGGAATGTTGATGACGCCGGGCTGGGTGGGAAGAAACCATGGGCGGAGCGTATTCGTGTTGCTGTTCGCTGCGTATCGCGACGAAGTTGCGTGAGAAATGGGGTCTAGTTGCAACTTCCCGAAGGCGGAAAACGGGAGGACTGCATACCGCCCAATAGCCTCTTTCACCACATCCAAACCGGAGTCCCAGCCCCAAGAAAAAAGACCGTCCACCGCTCCCAACTTATCGTAGGCGGAACACTCAGACTTCCTCCAGTCTGGTGGAGGCGTCGCCGAAGGTTTTGGGATGGAGGTCCATTTTGTCCATCATGGAGAGGAAGAGGCGGCAGAGTTGGCGGTCGGATTTGCCGGAGTAGTCGAGGGATCGGCCGCCTTGGATGCGGCCTCCGGCGCCGCCGAGGAGGAAGATGGGGAGTTGGTCGTTGTTGTGCTTGGAGCCGGCCATCATGCTGGAGGTACTGAGGATCATGGTGTTGTCGAGAAGGGTGCGCGGGCCTTCCTGGATGGAGTCGAGCTTGCTGGCGAGGTAGGCGATTTGTTCCATGAAGAATTGGTTCACCTTGAGCCAGTCTTCCTTGTCGGAGTGGGAAAGGAGGTGGTGGATCATGTAGTCGATGCCGTTGCCGGGTTGCTGGATGGAGGCGAGGTTGGGGAAGCGCAGGGCACTGTGGTCGTTGTTGAGCTTGAGGGTGGCGATGCGGGTGGTGTCGGTCTGGAAACCGAGGGCGATGATGTCGCACATCAGGCGCATGTGTTCCCCGATGTCCTGCGGGATGCCATCGGGCGGGCGTTGCATGTCGGGTTTGTCGAGGGTGGGGCGCCAGCCTTGGAGTTCGCCACGTTTGCCCGCGTTTTCAATCCGGAGTTCGACTTGGCGGACGGAGTCCAGGTACTCGTCAAGTTTGTGCTGGTCGGAACGGCTGATGGTGCTGCGGAGGGTTTTGGCGTCTTCAAGGATGGCGTCGAGGACGGAGCGGTCGGCGGGGGCGGTGGTGTCTTTGAAAAGGCGGTCAAAGGCGAGGGCAGGATAGAGTTCGAGTGGCGTGGGCGTGGTAGGGGAACTCCATGAAATGTGGGAGCTATAAAGCATGGAGTAGTTCTTGTGGACAGAGGGATTGGACTTCTCACAGCCCAGGACGAGGCTGGGGACTTTGGTGGCCCGGCCATAGGTCTGGGCGAGGAGTTGGTCCATACTTGTGCCGGAACGGATTTCCCCGCCGGGGGCAATGGGGGCGCCGGAGAGGATGTTGCCGGTCTGGGAACTGTGGATGTTGCCCTTGCGTGCTTGCTCGTGGTAGAGGCCCCGGACGAAGACCAGCTTTTCCCGGAAGGCGTGGAGCGGCTCCAGGACTTTGCCCAATTCCATGGACTTGCCTTCGCCCTTGGCCCACCATTCCTGCGAGTGGAAGCCGTTACCGGAAAAGGCGACCATGAGGCGTACCGGGGCTTCTGATGATTGGTTGGTTGCAGCGGACAGTTGACGGGATTCAAGCCAGGGCAAGGCCATGCTGACACCGACGCCATGAAGGAAGCGGCGGCGGCAAAGGGGGGATTGGAAGGTCTTTTTCATGATGGATCCTAGTGGATAGTTCGGGCTTTAGAAATCTGCTCCGCGGATGTTGCGGAATTGGGGGCTGGTGACAATCAGGCTGACCAGTTCCCAGACGCCAGTGGAAGGATCCTGGGTTTGAGCCACCATCTTGTCCAGGAGGGGTTTGTCGGAGAGCTGGACACTGCGGCCCAATGCGTACCCAAGGAGCTTGCGGCAGAACTGGCGGGAGAATTCCTCCAGGCGGGACTCCAGGATAAAGTTTCTCAACCCGACAAGGCCGTCGACTTTAGCGCCGGAGGGAAGGGTCACCTTGGTATCCACTCCTCCACGGAACCGGCCAATGGCGTCGAAGCCTTCAAGGGCAAAGCCGAAGGGGTCGATTTTAGCGTGGCATTTGGCACAGGCCGGGTCTTGGCTATGGCGTTCGATCAACTGGCGCTCGGTCAGGCCAGAGGGGGGTTCGTCCGGAAGGATTGGGACATTTTTTGGGGGTTTTGAAAGTTTTTCCCCGAGGAGGGCTTCGCTGACCCAATTCCCCCGCAATATGGGGCTGGTGCGGGACGCGCCGCTTTGTTTGGCCAAGGTCGCAGAAAAGCCCAGTACGCCCCCCCGGCCTTTTTGGCGGAGTCCATCGATGCGTTGCCAACCGCCTTTTCCCTCCGGGATGGTGACGCCGTTGTGCTGGGCCAGGGCAGGGGTCATGAAACTGTGGTCGGCATCCAGCAAGGAACGGACAGGGCGGTTGTTTTTGAAGAAGTCTGTGAAGAAGAGCACAACCTCCTCTTGCATGTCCTCCCGGAGCCCCAGGAAAGACGGGAAATGCCGCTCGCTCTTTTCGTCGAGGCTGGCAATGTCCCGCACATGCAACCACTGCGCGCCAAACTCCGTTGCCAGGCGCCGGGCCTTGGGCACCTGGAGCATGCGGCGGGCTTCCATGGCCAGGTTGTCCGGGTCTTGCAAACGGCCTGCGGTAGCCTCCGCAATGAGCTTGCCATCTGGAGCGGAGGACCAGAGGAAGTAGCTGAGGCGTGAGGCGATCTCCCAATCGCCCAAGGGCGTGGGTCGGGAACCTGCGCCGGGGGTTTCCTTGCGGTAGAGGAAATCCGGGGAAGCCAGGATCCGGGCAAGCAACTGACGGAGGGCGACATCGTGACCCAGCCCTTCTTTACGGAAAGCCAAATACAAACTTTGCAGGGACGCTTCCTCGGCCTCACGGAGAGGGCGTCGCCATGCTTGGGAAGCGAAATCCACAACGGCACGGAGTTGCACCGGTTCGACACTGATTAGGCGTTGTTTGAAGGCGACGACGCCTTGGTTGACCGGGTCGCGCATCGGCTCGAAAGCAGAAGGGTCGGCATCCTGGGTAGCGAACTGCCAGAGCTGTTGGAAGGCGTCTAGTTGGAGGAAAGGCTCACGGGAGACAAAGCGCATCCCGTCCCAAAGGCGGTCGAGTTCGGCGGTCTCCTTGTCATCCAGCATCAACCTTTGGAGAAAACCGTCTTCACGGTAATGAAGGGTGAGGGTGACCACCTCGTCGATGGGGACGATGCGACGGTAGCAAAGGGCAGCGGGAAACAACATCTGGAACTCCGCTACCGACCGGTCGAAAAGGGCTTGGGCGGAGCTGCCGGAATGGACAAGGATAGGGCGGTCAGAACCCACAGGAGCAATCCCGGCTGACCAGCTTTTGCCATCCTTCTCCCCTATTGGGACGATTTTCCCGGGAACCAGCGGAAGCCCGTCTTGCGGCCGGGACAGGCTGGCATAGGCTTGGACACTGCCTTTGGCCGTGGTCTGGGAGCTACCCTTGGCGGCGGCATCCCGTTTCAAGGAAACTGTGGCGAAAAACTCGGCACCACCAAGAAGCATGCCCGCCGGGATCCTGAATTCCCGGACGGAAGGTGCGGCCTGCTCGAAGGGTTTGGAGGGGGCGGAGGGGTCAAAGTCGACCAACCCCATCCAATTGAAAGCCCCGCCCCACTTCCGGATTTCCTCCACCAGGGCTTTGTCCGGGGTGGACTGCGGGGAAAGGATGGCCTCTTGCACAACAGCCGCAGGGACAGGTTCCCCGTCCCGGACAATGCTGTCCCGCCATTTCCCGAGGGTGGTTCCGACGGGAATGGTAAAAGGTTCCTTGCCCTCCACCTTGGCCTGGCAAAAGTGCCAGACCTTTGGGTTGCCAAGGCTATCGGGCAGCGGGTTTCCCTTGCCGAACTGATCCACGACATCCCCCGCAAGATCCCAGGCCCGAGCCTTCCCGCCCGCTTCTATGACCGTCAAGGATACGGCAGTTGTGTCGGAGTAGAAATGCCCGTCTTTGGCACCGATGGAAATCTTAAGCAGATCGCCCTCCATGAGCGCGTATTGTTGGTCGGATTGGAATTCCGCGCGGCCATTCCTGGCCAGAGCGTCCCCAGCCAACC
>JAYPDO010000159.1:0-6370 GCA_038125285.1 Opitutia bacterium | reverse complement strand
TCCACCAAATCCAAGGCCCAGACCACGCCATTCCCGTTGTGATCCATCTTTTCCGCACTGGCGCGGATGCGGACGTTACCGGAAAAGGGGCTTTGCCAGATGACGACGGCATCTTCATCCCTTGAAGGATGGATCGTGATTCCCCGGGCGGGTAAGGCGAAGCTACCGATCTTGACTGTTTCGCTGGTACGGTTTGCCGTCGCATTGGGCACGTAATTCCCCAACTTCCGCAAGTTCGGGTCCCCGCCGATTTCTTCATCAGACGGGGGAAGGTAAGGCGGAAAGGACGGGGGCTTCCCCTCCAACCCGGCAAACGCACGCCACCCTGCCAAAACCCGCTTGTCCAGACCAGGGGCGACCGTATTACCGGTTGAAGCCTCCAGGTAGGCGGCCGTCTTGTGCAGATGGGTTTCCTGGAGTGAGGCTACTTTTTCATGTAAATCCTCGATCCGGTCGATGGGCAACCCAGGTTTCCCGGGGATATTGAGGAGGGCATCCCTCCAAACCACGATATCCCCATCGTTGCCATCGCCGGCATCCCCGGCCACAAGGTAGAGGGATACTGTATCCCCGGACTCCGGAACGGGGATCCTTACAAGATGGGAAATGGCCATCGGACTGACCGGGATCTGCCAACTGGGCGGGCCGTTCCGTTTGCCGATGTGCCCCACCTTGGCAAAGTGCCAGAGGCCGCGCTGCCAATTCCGGATATCCGCCGCGATGGCCGGGATGTCGGAGGGCTTTGCCTTGCGGAACCTTTCCCGGAGCGGGTCGAGAAGTGGGGAAGGGGAATTGCTTTCCAGGGTATTTTTGAGGAGGGTGAGGTACTTCGGGCTAAGTCCGGCAGGACCCTCACTGCCATTCCCCAGGAGGGCTTGGAGATAGCTTTCGAGTGGGATCGCCCCGCCCTCCTTTGAAGTCACGTTGACGCCTTGGACGACATCCTCCTTCACCCCCACGATGTTAGTGTAACGGTCGTAAATAGCACGGATGGCCTCCAGCCTTTCACGTGTCCAGTCTGCACGAGATGTGTAGGGTGACCATCCAATACCGTCCGGAAGTAGCACGGCATGGGAGGCGACCTCCTTGGCGGCGTCCAGGTACTTGGTCACCATAGCTGGGGACATGGCCATCGCAGCCCCGACATTGGTAAACCCCTCGCCCGCCGCATTGTCCGCCGGAAATTGGCGGGCGGGGAGAAGGGTATCCACGCCGGTCAGATCCCGGAGGGTGTAGGTGAACTCCCAATTCGAAAGCCTCCGTAACACAACAGGACCCGGGTCACCGGCATTATCGAGGGCGATTTGATCCAATGTGGAGGTAACCCATGCGGTGAATGTTTGCCTGTCCTGGTAAGTAAACTGCGGCTTCTCCTTAGGGGGCATTTCCCCGTCCTGGATTTGGTGGAGGACTTTCTCCCAAGCGTGGGAATCCTTTTCGATGTCCGAGGTGGAAGAAAAGCGTTCCAAGTCCAGCTCCCCCTTTTGATTATCGGCATCATGGCAGTCCAAGCAGTAACGCCCCAAAAGTTGCTGGATCCCATCAGGGATCGGGGTGGCGAAAACTGCCCCGGCCAAGCCGAGAAAAAGGGAGGAGGCAAGAACACGTTTCATGAATACTATCTCCCAAGCAAACTCAGCATCAAGGTCAATACCAGCGTCCCCTTAACTTTGCCTTTCCGCGCCTTCCCCGGCTAATGCGCGGATACTGGGCTGGGTACACTTCAAGCTGGGGTTTCCGGGTTTCCGGCAAAGGAATGGGAAGTTGCCATTATGGATAGGGCAGGGACAGAAAAAGTTCGGATCATGAGGCTCGTTGCAGGGGAAGATGCATCGAAGCGAAGACCCCAGCCCCAGTCGATGAAAAACGAAGCCTGGCAGGCCAGGATAACCCCCGGCTTGCCAGGCTTCGAAAAGCTTCCCTAGGAACGGGGATTATTCCGCAGAAGTCACGTTCAGGCGAATGAACTGGTTCCTCGGTGCGTCGGGGTCGGCATAGGACTTATCCAGCTTCATGACGACGCGTTCCATGCCACCGTCCATAGAGGTGACGGATTCCTCGGTCAGGCCGGAGCTGGTCCAGTTATACATATCGTTGCTGGACTCCACGGTATAGGTGAGGTTCGCGTCCGTAGAGGCAGTGCGGCGGACGTAGGTGAAGCGGAAGTTCTTGGACTGGTTACCCTTACGGTCAATTGGCTGCTTTTTCGGGCGGGTCTTGCGCTCGTCGTCAGTTTCCAGGAGGCTGTCGCCCCCAAAGGCGTATTCCAGGAGGTTGCTGACACCGTCTCCATCCGGGTCGCCTTCGTCCGCTTCGAAGAGGTTCTGGATCTCGGTCGGGGTATAGGTGAAGCCAGTATCGGGGTTAGTTTGCCCAGTGTACTTGGATTGGAACTGGCTATATTTTGTAGAGTATTTTTCATGCTCCCGCATGGTGAGGATATAGTTTGCCTTGGATGCTGGACGAACCGTAATTTGGTGGGTCACGGGGGCGGCAGGGTTGTAGGTCAGTCCACCGTTGTCGCCACCGGCCTGGGAGGCCGTGATCTGCAACGTACCTGGGGAGGACGCGATGATGGCGAAGAACTGGTGCCCGTTCTTAGTGATTACCTTGGTCCGGGCACCGGAGGCGGCGGTGCCGCCCGTGATGGTTAGTTGGACAGGATTGCCCGAATTCCCACCGGAGACAGCTTGGAGCGGGATAAGGAAGGGTTCTGGGCGGATCTGGAGGTTCCGGAGCTTGGAGCCGGTTTCCCCCGACCCTTTAAAGGTGATGACCTGCGGCTCGTTGGTATTCACGTTGAAGGTGCGGAGGATCGGGGTGGCTGCATTGTAGGCCACATTCCCCGGTTGAGCGGCACGGACGACCACGTCCCCGGCAGCGCCGGTCAGTTCCACGACATCCGTAGTCCCCACCTTGATGCTGGCCGGGCCGGACACTATGGTGAAATGGATCGGAAGGTCGGCGGTGGAACTGGCGATCAACTTCAGGTCAGGGTCGTAGATGTTCATGTCCGGGGGCTGGACGAAGGTAAGGGTCTGGTCTTCCTTGCTGATGGTGAAGCTGGAGGTCTTGTCCGCAGCGGCGGAGTAGTGGTTGTCCCCGGCTTGGGTAGCTGTGATCGTAACGCTACCGGATTGGAGGATCGTGGCCTTGCTGCCTTGTATCCCCAGGATGGTGGTGTCCGAACTGGAGTAGGTGATGGGCAGGCCGGAATTGGAGTAAGCATCCAAGTCGAGGCTTCCAGTACTGACCACTTGGTCCCCGATGTCTGCAAAGGTGATGACTTGTGTGCCGCCGAACGATGGGTCGGTAGCCTTGTAGGGGTGGTTGTCCGGAAGAAGGGAGAGCAAGCCCCACTTCTTGGCCAGGTAGCCTTCAATCTTTTGGGACATCCGGCTGGTCAGTGCAGTATCAAACACCAACACTTCGGCCAGTTGGCCTTGAAGGCCGCCGAGACCGTCCAGCGTTCCGCCAAGGCGGTTGGTGCCTTGTTCGCGGGTATCGACAGGGAATTCACCACGCCCAGTCTCCTTGGTGCCATTGACGGCGAAGGTGAAGTCGGCCATCTTGCTGCCCTCCAGGATAGCACGGGAGATGGACATCGAGCCAATTGCTCCTGCGGTCACATGCGTGCCACCCGCGCCGAAGAGATCTACGGCGAATTTGTTACTGGCCACATCCCGACCAACGACCATCCGTTGCTGCTCCTGGTTCTTACCGAAGGCAAGGTAGGGTCCCTGGGCGGAGAAACCGACTACGATCACGGAGCGGTTTTTTGCGCCCTGAAGGCCCAAGTTCGGGATGTCCATGAGGCCACCGGAGAATTGCATGACCGGACGCCCGTTCTGGGTGTTGGGCTTGAAGACCGGCATCTTTGCGATTTCGGATTGGGTGGCATCATTGTTCTGCCCGGAACGATCTTTCCAAAGGCTGACTTTCCCGCCCCCGAGGAAGTCCGAAAGCTGGTCGGCCAGGCCGTCGCCATTGATGTCGTTGGCGTCCAACCACATCCGCAGGCCGGGATAGGAATCGGCGAAAAAGTTGGCCAGGGTCACATTGAAGGTACGGGTCACTTCGCTGGCCGCATTGTAGTTATCGTTACCGGCTTGCTTGGAGGTGATCGTCACGCTGCCGTTGCCCTTGAGGCTGATCCGCCCGGCGGAGACCGTGGCTACCGAGGTGTCGGAACTGGTGTAGGTCACCGTTAATCCGGAGTCGGAAGTGCCACCGGCTTGGAAGTCGAGGTCGCCCACCGCCTTGTCCGCGATGGCCGGGAAGGTAATGGTCTGGTTGGCCTTGGCGATGACCAGTTGCTTGGTAGCGGTGGCCGCTTGCCAATCTTCATTGCCCGGTTGCTCCACCGTGATCGTCACCGTGCCCGCCCCGTTGATCGTTACCGTGTTGCCGCTGATCGATGCTACTGCCGGGTTGGAACTGCTATAGGTCAGCGCAAGCCCGGAATCGACTGTCGCGGTAAGGGCAAAGTCGGCGTCCCCATAGCTCTTGCCTGAAAGGTCTTGGGTGAAGGTGATGACTTGGGGTTGCAGGGTATCGTCCACCACTGTCACAGTTTGTTGCACGGGTGCAGCAGGGTTGTAGGTCGTGTTGCCCCCTTGGGTTGCCGTCACCTTGGCCGTACCGCCCGCCTTGAGCGTGAGCTGGTTGCCCAGTACCGTCGCGATCGAAGTGTCGTCGATCGAGAAGGCGGGGGCTAGCCCCGAGTCGGCGGTCGCTGTGAGGATGTAAACGCCAGAACTGAGGTTGAGCGTTGGCAGCGGGTTGAAGGTCAGGGTTTGGCCGCGCTTGGTCACAGTGAGGTCTTGTTCCACGATTTGGGCAGGGTTGTAGTCGTAGTCACCAGCTTGGCTGGCACGGATCGTCGTGATCCCTTGCCCTACGATCGTCACGGTCTTGCCGGAGATGGTCGCAACTGCGGTGTTCGAGCTTTCGTAACTCACAGCAAGGCCGGAGCTGGAAGTCGCGGCCAAGTCGAAGGCCGGGTCACCTAGCTGCACGTCGTCCAGCGGGTTGAATGTGATGGTCTGGTCGGCGCGGGGTACTGCGGTCACCTTCAAGGATTGGGTCGCGTTTGGAGCGGCGAACCAATTGGCGTCACCCCCTTGGATGGCAATGATATTCACAGTGCCTTCCGCGACCACCGTCACGATGTCCCCATTGACCGTCGCAATGGCCGTGTTGGCACTGGAGAAGGTCACCGGCAACCCGGAACTGGCTTCGGCGGAGAGGCGGAACGGCGCGCTTTCCGGGGTCTTGTCCGGCAGCGGTTGGAAGACGATGGATTGGGCACCACCGAAGGTCGGGCGGGCGATCTTGTGTGGGTGGTCTGAGGGCAGCTTGTCTAGCAGGCCCCACTTGCTAGCAAGGTAACCTTCGATCTTTACCCGGGTCAGGTTGGCAAGGCTGCCTTCGTAGCCCACCACCTCAGCGATTTCACCAACGAAGTCGTTCCCGATGAAATCGAACGCGTCAGATGCAGTGGCATTGACGTCACCGGCTACGAACGTCCCGTTGACCCAGAAACCTTGGTTCCCCGCGGCAAGGCGCAGTGTCACGATGTTGAACTGGTGGCTCGATACGGCGGAATCCAAACTATATTGCCCGCTAATGGCTTGCACGAGTTGGCCAGATCCGTTGGTCAGGTCCACATTGCCCCCGAAAGGTTTCGTGGCGGTATTTTGCCCGGCGTCCTGCTTAAGGACGACGAAGAGCATTCCCACACCTTCGATATTGGGCAGGCCAAGGGTCTTGCCGGATTCGATTTGGATGGTAGCGAGGCCGTTGAGGGCGTTCTTCTTGTATTTGACCAGCTTGGCCACGTCGCCCTGGATGGCGTTAAGATTATTTCCTGAGCGGTCAGACCAAGTCGAAATGACGGAGGCGTCCGCATTGGTGTCTACGTTGCGGTCCGCATTCACGTCCGCCGCGTCGTACCACATCTTCATCCCTTGGATCGAGTCCGCGAAGAGGTTGTAGTAGTTGATCTGGAGCTGTTGCTGTACCGCAGGGGCTGTATTGTAGGTGTCGTTGCCGGCCTGGGTCGCGGTGATCGTCACCGAACCAGCGCCGCGGATCCGGATCTTCTCGTTGCCTGCCGTACCCACTATCGTCGCAATCAACGCATCCGAACTGGAGTAGTGGACAGGTAGGCCGGAGCCGGAGGTTGCCCCTGGGTCGAAGTCAAAGTCCCCAACCGACTTTTCCGGAAGCACGCCAAAGGCGATCGTCTGGTCCAGTTTGCCGATTTCAAAGGACTTGCTCACCGGCACGGCGGCGGCATAGGTAGCGTCACCGGCTTGCGAAGCTGTGATGGTGACGGAGCCGGTGCCAACGATGCGCACCTTATTGA
>JAYPDO010000158.1:0-10479 GCA_038125285.1 Opitutia bacterium | reverse complement strand
CAATGGAAGCGATGCCAGAGAGGGGGATAGTGGCAGGGCCGTTGTCCGACTGGATGCGGATGGGGAGGTTGCGGAGTTCGTCAAGGGAGTCCGCTTCGTTGTCGGCAAGCTGGACACCGATGAAGAAGTCGGTGCCGGACTTGGGATCGATCCAGATCATTTGGGTGTAGCCGGTGCTGGATCCGTAGGCGGTAAGGATGGCCTTGGCGACTTGTTCCTGGTCGAGGCCATAGTAGGCGGCTTTGGTGCGGTCGACCTTGATGTCGAGCTGAGGGTAGTCAAGGGCTTGGGCGATCTGGATGTCCACCGCCCCTGGGATGCCTTGCATGGCGGACTGGATGGCTTCGGCGGCTTCGCGCCCGGCGGAGAGGTTGCCGGTCTTGATTTCGATGTCGATGGGGGTGGGGGCACCTTCGTTGAGCGCTGCGTTGACAATGCCCCCGCTGACGAAGAGGAACTTTTCGTCGGGGAATTCAGTTGCCCAGTTTTCCCGGAGTTGGCGTATAATGTCGCGGGTCGGGGCGCGTTTGCCGGAGTTGTTGAGGTTTACGATGATGTAAGCGGTATCAGGGCCGGAGTTGGGACTCAGGATGGTGGAAAACCCGGCGCCTTTGCCGACCGGAAGGCCGATGTTGGAGATGATGGCCTGGATGTTCTCCTTCCCGGCCGCGGCCTTGATGGAGTCCTCGATCCGGATGACCTTTTGCTCGGTGAGTTCGAGGCGGGTGCCAGGGGTGGTCTTGATGCGGACTTCGAAGCTCCCTGCGTCGGCTTCGGGGAAAAACTCGGTGCCGACGTTTGGCAAGAGGAAGAAGGAACCCAGGCAGGCACCAGCCATGGCAAGGATGGAGGCTTTGCGTGCGGCCATGGCCTTGCCTAGGAGGGCTGGGTAACCGCCTTGCGAGGAAGTCGAGGCGGAGGTACCGGTAGCTTGTTGTTCAACAAGGAAACGGGCACAGAAAGCCGGGACGACCGTCATGGCAATGACGTAGGAAGCCCCGATGGTAAATACGGCGGCAAGGGCAAGGGGCAGGAAGAGGAACTTGACCATCCCGCTCAGGAACAGGGCGGGGACGAACGCGACGAGCGTAGTGACCGTACCGGCAAAGACCGGGGCGGCGACTTCGGAGGTACCGTCCTGGGCTGCGGCCCGGGCATCTTTGCCCATGCGGCGGTGACGTACGATGTTCTCCACGACGACGATCCCTGCGTCCACGACTGTGCCCACGGCCAAGGCGAGACCGCCGAGGGTCATGACGTTGATTGTTTCGCCCGTAAAAAAGAACCCCAGCAACCCGGTGAACAGGGCTAGGGGCAAGAGGATCAGGACGGCGATGGAGGCACGGAAGTTTTTCAGGAAACCGATGACGACGACCAGGACCAGCAAAGCGCCGAGCAGGACTTGGGTCTGGAGGTTGGATATGGCGTCGCGGATGTAGGTGGACTGGTCGCTAACGAGGTCGACCTGGACAGCTTCCGGGATTTCACCCCGTTGCTTCATGGCCGGGATTTCTTCGGCGATGCCCTCACGGATGCTGTCCACTACCCGGATGGTGTTTTCCCCTGGTTCGCGCAGGAGAGGGACGTAGACGGAGCGGTTGCCATTGACCCGGACGATGTTGTACTGGAGGGCTGCATCGTCTTTGGCGTATCCCAGGTCTTTGATGAAGATGGGCTGGCCGTCCCGCCAAGTGACCACGAGATTATCGATTTCCGCGGTGTCCAGGAGAGTGTTGATTGGGCGTACTTGGTACTCCTTCTCACCGATTTTCACCGTGCCTCCTGCCAGGACGATGTTGTTGCGCTCCATGGCCTGGACCACATCGTCAAAAGTGAGCTTGAAGGCTTCGAGTTTGCCAGGGTCGAGGTAGATCATGACCTGACGGAACTTTCCACCGAAGGGGTGGGGGATCTGGACACCCGGAAGCCCGCCCATCTTGTTGCGGACGGCGTAGTAACCGATGGTGTAGAGCTGGGATTCACTAAGTCCTTCCCCTGAAATCGCGCCGAGCAGGACAGGCATATTGGAAGGCTCGCTGCGTAGGGTAAACGGAGGCTCGATCCTCGGCGGCAGGTGGAACATGTCGCTGAGTTCGTAGTTAAAAATGTCGTTCATGGCGGCGGAAGGGTCCGCCCCGGCCTCGAAAGTTACTTTCAATAAGCTGGCACCCGGAAGTGTCCGTGACTCGATGCGTTCACGGTTTCCGGCCAAGGTAAGGGCTCGCTCCACCCGCGAAGTGACGGACTTCTCCATCTCCTGGGTCGGCAACCCAGGATAGGAAAAGAAGCTCATGATGACCGGCTTCTTGAAATCGGGCAGGATGTCCGCATTGATCTTCGGGAAGACCATCACCCCAAGGAAGGCTAAGCCCAGGACGCCCGCAAAGACGGCATAGGGGTTTTTCAAGGCAAAGGCGACGAGGCCACCTTGTTTTTCGGAAGGTTTGTCGGACATGGATATTAGCGGATGGTGACGTCCGTACCAGCGGGAAGCCGGTCGATGGTGCCGAGGACGACTTGTTCCCCACCCTTCAAGCCAGAGGTAATTTCGACCCACTGCCCCTGGTCATACCCTATGGTGACCGGTTGGTGGACAACCTTCCCTCCGGTGACCACATAGACAATCGGCTTGCCGCCTTCAAACCGGACTGCGCCCGCCGGGAGGGTCAGGGCATCTTCCTTTTTTTCCAGGATAATGGTAGCCCGCCCGTAAGCACCTGGATAGAGCCGGACTTCATCATTCCGGGAGCAAACGGCTTCCGCCCGCATCCGTTGGGTCTTTGGATCCAGGCTGGCTGAAATGCGCTGGATGGAACTTTTCAGGGCAAGTCTGGGCAGGGAGTCGAAGGCAAGCTCCACGGCATCCCCGACATCCAGGAACCGGGCATCCTTTTCAGGGACATGGATGACAATTCGCAACAGGTCGTCCGCATGGGAAGCGAGGGTAAGCAGGGTCTTGCCAGAATCCCCGACGACAAGATCCCCCGGATCCACGTTCCGGGATGTCACAACCCCGTCAAACGGTGCCCGCAAAGTTGCAAAACCGACCATCGCCCCCGCTTCGGAAACCCGCGCTGCGGCGGCCTCCAACTGGGCTTCGGCCCCTTTGTGCTGGGCTTTTGCGGATGCCAGTTTCTTCTTTGCCTCCTCTCCGGCCTTGGCCGTGACGGAGTTGGCCTTGACCAACTCCAGGATCCGTCCGGTCTCCGCCTCGACAGCTTCCAAATTTGCCTTTTGGGCAACGAGTTGAGTGGCGGCCACTTCCTTTTCAGCCACCAAGGCATCCCGCCTCGCCACCAACTCCGGAGCAGAAATCACAGCCAGAATCTCTCCCTTGGCCACCTCTTGCCCTATGTCCACCTTCAACTCCCCCACCACCCCGGACACCCGCGAACCGATTTCGGCGGTATGGAAAGCCTCGGCAAAGGCAGGCTGCGTCGTGGTGACAGAGACCGGACGGGATTCCGGGATGATGACACGCACACTGGGTACGTTAGCGGCCAATGGGAATGAAATGGCGAGGAGGGAGAGGGGTAATAAAAATTTCATAGCGGAGGGACGATCTTGGTAAAAACGGTTGAGGGGATAGGTGGGCAAGCTGATTCTGGACAGTGGCCTGGCGAAGGATAGGCGTTGACAAGCCCCAAGCTTCCCCCAGTAGCATGGGCTCGACATGTTGAACGCAGGAATCGTAGGTCTCCCGAATGTGGGGAAAAGCACACTTTTTAACGCGCTGACGCGGACGCGGAAGGCGGAGTCGGCAAACTACCCGTTTTGTACGATCGACCCGAATGTAGGGGTTGTGCTGGTGCCGGATGCCCGTTTGGAGCCGCTCAAGGAGATAGCGAAAACACAGAAAGTGATCCCGGCAGCGATCGAGTTTGTGGACATTGCGGGTTTGGTGGCCGGGGCGAGCAAGGGCGAGGGCTTGGGGAACAAGTTTTTGGCGAACATCCGGGAGGTGGACGCGATTGTGCAGGTGGTGCGGTGCTTTGAAGACGGGGACATTATCCACAACGAAGGCTCGGTGGATCCCGTTCGGGACATCGACATCATCAACACGGAGTTGGTGCTCGCGGACATGGAGTCGGCCGAGGCGCAGTTGGTGAAACTCCTGAAGAAAGCCAAAGGGCAGGACAAAGAGGCAATGGCGGACGCGACCCTGCTCCAGAAGATCATCCCCGTGCTCCAAGAAGGGAAACCGGCGGTGAGCCTGGAGTACGATGAGCAGGAGTTTGTCCGGTTGAAGCATTTTAACCTCCTTACCTCCAAGCCAATCCTCTACTGCTGCAATGTGAAGGAGGACGATTTGGCCAATGCGGAGGAGAATGATTTCGTGAAAAAGGTTCGGGATTATGTGAAGGATTTGGGGGCGTCTGGGAGTTGTTTGATCTCTGCCCGGCTGGAGGCTGACTTGATCGACTTGGACGAAGCGGAGGCGAAGGAGTTTTTGGCGGACATGGGGGTCTCGGACTCCGGTGTTTCGGAATTGATCCGCGCGACCTATGACTTGCTTGGCTTGGCCTCGTACTTCACTGCAGGAGAAAAGGAAGTCCGGGCCTGGACTTTCACCAAAGGGATGAAGGCCCCGCAGTGTGCCGGGGTGATCCATACCGACTTTGAAAAGGGCTTCATCAAGGCGGAGGTCGTAAGTTACAGCGATTTGGTGGCCGCAGGGAGTGTCGCCGCAGCCAGGGATGCAGGGAAATACCGCCTAGAGGGGAAGGAATACCAGTTTGCGGACGGGGACGTGGCGTTGTTCCGGTTTAACAATTGAGAATGGGAAGGTTGGTATTGGGCGGCAGCCTGGGCCTACTCCTTTGTTCCATTGTGGAGTGAGTCCGTTGGGAAATAGCGGTCGATGGTGCCGCCGTCCTGGGTTTGTTCCTTGAGGGTGGGCGGATTGTCGCGATAGAGAAGTTTGCCAGGGCCAATGACCTTGGCATCAAGGAATTGGGATGGCCAGGTGGTGAGGGTGCCTTTGCCGTGGAGGAGGGCTTTGACGTTTTTGCAACGCAGGCCGTGGGCGAAGAGTTCGCCTTTGCCCTCCAACTGGAGGCGGGCGTCGACGGTTTCGCATTTCTCGAAGACAAGGTTTCCAGAGCCTTGGAGCTTGGCCTCCAGTGAGTAGAACCGGCAATTGCTGAAGTGAACTGCACCTTCGCCTTCGGATTCGACTTTGAGGTTTTTGAATCGTTGGGAAACCAGGGCGGTGCTGCCGGTGCCAGAGGTCTTGAAACTGGCCAAGGAGGGGCAGGAGATGACGATGCGGAGGGGATCGCTAACGGTAAGGCTGGCGTTGAAAAATGGTAGCTTGGGGAGGTGGTTCTTCGAGGGTTTGCGAGTCAGAGTGAGGATAGTCCCTTCGATTTCGGAGACCAGTTCTTTCGTAGCCTCTTTCGACCCTTGGGCGATGAGGGTGCCGGCGATGCCGCGGTCGGTAAGGATAAGTTCCTCGTCGGTTTGGTTGACGATGGCGGTTATTTCGCCGAGGCGCCGGATGTCCTGGTGTTGCTTTTGCGGAAAGGCCTGGGGAAGGACGGCCAGGGCAAGAAGTAAGGGCAAGGCTTTGCCGAGGAAGGTCATACTACGGCTTTAACGACGTAATGCTTTAAAACGAGGTAGACGAGTATCCCGGTAATGGAAACGTAGAGCCATACAGGATAGGTCCAGGCCGCGACCTTCTTGTGTTTATCAAATCGTTTGGAAATGGCGAAGAAGAGGGTGGTGAAGATTAGAGGCAGGGCGATCACACTAGTAATAATATGGGAGATGAGGATAAAAAAGTAAACAGGACGTATGAGGCCTTGGCCGGGGAACTTTGTGTCACCATGGAAATAGTGATAGGTTAGATAGGAGACCAGGAAAAGGGCGGAACTGAGGGTGGCTGTGACCATGCAGAAGGCATGGGAAGATTTATTTCCTTGCATGATGAAGAAAATCCCAAAGGCAACAAAGGTGGCGCTTATGCCGTTTAGGCAGGCATTGACCAAGGGCAGGGAATTGACGAAGCCGTGCTCGGTAGTGCCGCTGCTGTCACGAAGATAAATATACCAAAAGAGGAACGCCACAACGGCGGCACTGAGTAGAGAGATGTACCGCAAGGCGGCTTTGTCGCTGATTTTTTCTATCATGATAGAGGTAGATGGAGAGAAAGGATGGAACGGCGGGAGGCCAGGGACGGTTCAGTCCGGATTTGGGAACCGGACAGAAACTCATCTGATTCAATTTTTGGGGGTTGACCCTCCGGAGGGGGAAATGGGGGATATGGAACCGACTGGGACGGGAGGCTGGGTGAAGGCAAGGACTTTTTCAAAAAAATCCTCGGCCTCCCATTGGCTGCCGGGCACTTGGTACGCTACCTTCAAGTCCGGGCCGACCAGGATGGTCCGCATGGTATGGGAGATGAAATCTTGGCCGATGGTACTGGAAAGGACGCCAAGCTGTGTCTTTAGGTCGTTCAGGGGTTGGAGGGGCCCGGAAAGGAAGCGGAATTGTGGGTCGTCGACCTGGAACCCCATCGCGTAGGACTTCAGGATCCCTGGGCAATCGTAGGCCGGCTCGAGGGTCAAAGACAACAAAAGTACGTTCTGGAGGGACTTTTCTTTGGCCAACTGGAGTAGCCTTGCCATGCGTTGGGTGGAGGCGGGGCACATGGAGGCGACCGTGCAACGGGTAAAGACAAAATTGATGATAGTGGTCCTGCCAAGGAGGGTGTCACGGGTCACAACATTGCCATCCTGGTCGAAGAGGGCGAAGTCGGTGATTTCGTCCCCGATTTGCCGGAAAGCCTGGTCGCCCAGTTTGTCGGTGGTCCGGCGGAGGATTTGGTTCCTGGAATAAATTTGGCTTTGCTCCTTGTTGGAATGGGGGAAAATCCTTTCAAGGAAGATGCGGCCTTCCTTTTCGACCCTGAGGCCATGGATTTCCCGGCCTTCGGACAGCCAGGATGCATCGCCGTCCGAAACGCCATAAGAAACGGCCTCCCCTCCCCGTTGCGGGGTGACCTGGATGGTAGAGTTCGCCTGGTCGAAGCCGGTAACCCTTCCGACGACTTCGCCATTGTGGAAGGCACCAGGGCTGCAACCGGTGAAAAATGAAAAGAGAGTAAATGCGAGGAACAGGGGAGGGAGTCCAATTTTCATGGCGGCTTGCTTGATAGAGGTAGTGCGGAAGATTGCAAATCCCCTTGTTGAAAAACCTGGAATTTTGAAATCACCACCAAACGCCTCCATAAATCCAGCTAATAAGAAGCGGGGAGTAACATAAATTTTCCTTCTAATTCGGGAACCGGGGCGGCAATATGGCCATAAAATCCCCGAAAGATAGAAGATGGCCACAAAAAGAGAAGTAAGCTCTGAACAACCCGGAAAAAGTTTCAGGAAACTGGCTATGGCCACTTTGGTCGCTACCTTCTTCCTGATCGGGGTTGGAAGTTTCGTGAGGGTGACCGGGGCCGGCTTGGGTTGCCCGGACTGGCCAAAATGCTGGGGATGCTGGGTGCCGCCGTCCGAAGTGTCGGCCATTCCGCAGCAGCAGGACCGGGACGGGAATCCTTACTATTTGGACAAGAAGGGGCGAAAACAGTACCTGAGCGAGTTGAACAATACGAAGATGTGGACGGAGTACGTAAACCGGCTGGTCGGTGTGACGATAGGGATCTTGGTATTGGCCACTTTTTTCAAATCCTTCCGTTACCGGAAAAGTTTTCCTGCGGTTTTCTGGGGTTCGTTCGCCGCTTTTGTACTGGTCGTTGCAAACGGGTGGCTCGGAAAGAACGTCGTGGAGTCCGAATTGAACCCCGATATCATCTCCCTGCACATGGGACTGGCCATCGCACAGGTCATGGCCTTGATGTGGGTACTACACATTACCCAAGAAAACCCCCATGGCAAAGATGTAGCGCCCGTCATCCGGAACCTGGCGATGGGGCTATTCCTGGTTACCTTGGTGCAAATGCTGCTGGGCACACAAGTCAGGGGTATCATCGATATCCACCTTTTGGAGGGCACCCTGCCCAGGGATCATTGGATCGCATCCATGAACCAACAGGACTATATCCACAGGTCTTTTTCCTGGATCGTTGGGATCCTTAGCATCCTGTTGTTGCGTAAGACCCGTTCCCCGGAGACCCCGGCAAGTTTGCGGTCGGTTTGTAACTGGATCATGGTACTGGTGGTAGCAGAAGTCCTGATCGGGGTGAGCATGGCCTACAACGGGGTTCCCCTACCAAGCCAGATCCTGCACTTGTTGGCATCCACTGGGCTGGTCAGCCTCCAGTTTCTGCTCATTTTGCACTGCTTTCCACAAGGATCACGAGCTCCCACCCTAAGCCCGGATTAAAACCGCTAATAAATAGGCGTTCCAGGCCTTTCAATTTCCTCGGCTCGAAATTCGTCCCTGTTTTTGGGTTGAACCTATCCCCTCCTTGTAAAACATCAGAAATTTCCCTCCGGATAGAGCTGTTTTCGCACAACCCCTTGAACTCAGAATCCATAAAGACCATTCCCTCTAAAGCCTTTCAAACCGACCGGAAAGCGGGTAATAAAATCGCGCCTTACATCCAGCTGACCAAGCCTAGGCTAAGCATGATGTCGGTTGCTTCCGTCATCTTTGGTTACTACTCGGCGACCCCAGAGCGCAACGACCCAGAATTATTGAGCCTGTTAGCCGGGACAGTGCTGGCTGCAAGTGGCTGTGCTGCCTTGAACCAGTGGATGGAAGCCAAGGAAGACAGGATGATGGCCCGGACTTCGGACAGGCCGATCCCATCAGGCGAAGTCAAACCCTCCCATGCCTTGTGGATCGGTTCTATCATCTCGATCCTGGGTCTCGGGATTCTTTATTGGGGAACCAACACCTGGGCCACGGCGCTCACTGCCGGAGTGCTGTTTTCCTACTTGGCCCTTTACACACCGATGAAGAAAGCAACCCCGCTTTCCACGGAGGTGGGGGCAATCTCCGGAGCCCTACCACCACTATTAGGATATGTGGCCGCCACAGGGGCGGTCAGTGGGCCGGAAAGCCTCTATGGATGGCTTTTGTTCGGGATCCTATTCACCTGGCAAATGCCCCACTTCATGGCGATCTCCTACATCCACAGTAAGGACTACAAAGAGGCTGGCTTCCGGATGTTGGTACATGAGGCCAACGGAACGGAGCGTTCGGCAAGGAAATCCCTTTTCTACACAGTCTTGCTCATCGCCCTCACCTACCTCCCACTTTCGATCGCCGGGAACGGGCCGGGAGGAAACGAGGTCAGCACCTGGTACCTAGTCCTCAACACCTTGCTTTCCCTTTATATCTTGGCCTATGCCCTTCGTTTCCTTTCCCAGGAGAACCGTGAAGCCAACGCCAAAGCGCTGTTCTACTCCACCATAGTATACCTCCCCGTTTTCATGATCTCGTTCGCATTGGACCGCTATTTGTAATTCAAATTGCCCCGGTAGCCCGGTTGATTAATGAGGTTTAACACCCAAGCCCTCCCCCTGACGGCCTTCCTACTGGCTGCCGTCCTGTTCCTGGCCTTCAGCCAGGAGTGGGTTACCGGGCAGGGAGGATTCTTTGGGGGGGATTTAGCCGGGATTCAATCTGTACTGGTACCAGTGGGTTCAATGGCGCAATCCCAGTTCGATTCAATCCTCCTGGAATTATGGGTCTGCCCACTTTCATTAATTACGATGTTGGGCATCCTGCTCTATGCCATCTTCAAGAACGCCCAAGCCGAGGGCAAGGATGGACAGGACCTCCAGGCCGAATTCCCTCTGACCAAGGACAAAATAGCTCTATGGTTGGCGGGCATGGTGGTTGCCCCTGTACTCCTTTTGGGTTTCTTGAATTTTTGCAAATCGACGATCCCGCCAATTTCCAAAGCCAGTACATTCGACAAGACGGAGCCAAACGGAGGGAATGGAAAATTCGACACCGATTCCCCTGACACTTTGCTCATCAATGCCACTGGCCTCCAATGGTGGTTCTCATTCCATTATCCAGCCCAAGGAATATTCACTTCCAATGAAATGGTCTTTCCGACGCATACACCCGTCAAAGTCAACCTGGCCACGAAAGATGTAATCCAATCGTTCCAGCAACATGGAAAAGTAATGCAGGGGAACCGCATGTGGCAAAAGTTCGCAGAAGTTGATGGCCTAATGGACTCTCGATCCATCCATGGCCTTTTCGACAGGGTTGAATCCATGGCTGTGGCGCATACTAAGTTGTTCACCGATGATGAGGCCGAGGCGATCGCTGCCTTCTTGTTGACTCTCCAGTCCGAAAATTCACAGGAACTGTTGATGCTTTCCACAAGGGGGACAAAGGCAATGTCTGCGACAACTGAGGATCCACGGGTTGGCGAGGAAATGATTATTTAGCCCGGGATCCCAAACACCCACATCCTTTCAATACCAATGGAAAACCAAGCCCAGAGCACTGGATCGAGTGTGAAGGAAAATGATAAGGCTCCCCATGGAAACGCAG
>JAYPDO010000157.1:0-10495 GCA_038125285.1 Opitutia bacterium | reverse complement strand
G
Organism: Opitutia bacterium; assembly: GCA_038125285.1. GTDB lineage: Bacteria > Verrucomicrobiota > Verrucomicrobiia > Opitutales > JABJCN01 > JAYPDO01. The sequence continues at coordinate 10,494 of JAYPDO010000157.1, read as the reverse complement.
GCCTTTGCCGGTTACGTAGAGGCTACCGAAGGCGTTAAGGATGCCGTTGGCCTGGCCGACATCGACTTTGAGGCGCTCGACTTGGGTCTTACCGGTTTTGCAACCGACAGGATGCGGGGTGATGCGGTAAAGGGCGCCTTGGCGGTCAGAGGCGATAAGGCGGTTTTTGTGGTCGAGGCCGAGGGCGACCCAGGAGCCTTCCGTTTGAAGGTCTACGGTGTAGAGGCGCTCGATCTCGAAACCAGGCAGGAGGGTTACATCAAGCGGAGGGGGAGGCGGTGGCGGGGGGGGGGCGGAAAGGTCGGTACGGACGACGAACTGGACGCTGGTGGTGCTGCCGTTCTGGGTGGTTCCACCGTCGTCAAGGCCGCCTTGGGCGAGGAAGGTGGTGTAGCCTTCGGGAAGCTTGATCCGGAGCGTGGATGCGGCGTGGACACCGATGCCGTTAGCGAAAGGCTGCCCGTTGACCTTCATGGGTTGGCCACCTTGGTTTTTATTAATACCCGTTTTGGGCGGGGCTATGCGAAGGAGCTTGGTGACGTTGAGTTCGCCTTTGGGGCCGGTGATGCGGGGATCGATCCAATCGGCCCAGTCGTAGGATGTTCCGTTGCCGCCGTCGTTGACTTCAAGGATGAGTTCCTTTGCTCCGGTGATGTCTAGCTTGATGTCGACCTTGTGTCCAGGGGTCGCTTTGGTGACGACCGGGCTGGAATAGGGCTGCGGGGCGGCGGCCCAGAAAGCGGAGGGGAGAAGAAGGAAGGCTGGAAGGAGGTGCTTTAACATGGTGGGAAATGGATTGAAGATTGGCGAATGGGGATTTTTGATTGTTGAAGAGAATTACTCCTGGGGGCGAAATTGGACCCAAGGGAGTTTCCAGAAGGGTTGGTTGGGGGTTTCGCTGGTTAGGTAGAGTGATTTTCCGTCGGGGCCAAAGCAAATGGCTTCGCCTTGGGCGCGGGGGGGCATGGATACAATGGCAGGTTCGGCTTTGAAGGCTTGCGCCCAAGTAGTGCCGGGGTGGCGGGTGTAAAGGGTGGCGTCGCCATAGGTGAGCAGGATGGCTTGGCTTCCGTCAGGCGAAATGTCCATTGCGGTAAGGAGGATGCCAGGGATTTGGGCAACAGCTTTGGCTGTGACTTTGTCGTGGGGGAAATCGACCGGAATTTCGTAAACGGTGGCGGTGAGCCCGCGGACTTTGGTGGCGAGGTAGAACTTGCGGGAGGCAGTGTCGATGGCGAGGGATTCGCAGTCGGCAGGGCCTTCAGGATAGGTGATTTGTAGGGTACGGTGGATGGGGAGTTTGCTGGAAGGGGAATGCTCGATGGTCGGTTCTTTAATAATGTGGATGGAAACGTGGGGGTGGATGCGGTTATTGTCTCCGGTGTCCGCGATGGCGATGAAAGATTGGCCGTCGAGGCGATAGGAGCAGATGTCTTCCCAGTCCCGGTTCTCAGTTTCTAAATCGTAATGGGCATTGGTCTTTCCGTCCTGGCCGATGAGATAGATGCGCGGCTTCCCGCCGGAGTCGTTGTGTGTCCAGAATCTAGTGGGGAAAGTGTATGAGCAGGCGAGGCCCGAGCTTTCGTCGATAGCGTCGTCCTGAAGGGTGGATAGTTGTATGGGGGTGGCGTAGTCGGCGAGGATGGGTAGCGTGGAGAGTAGGGAGTAGAGAGTGGGGAATAGGGAGTTTTTTGGGATCATCGGTTAGGAAGGATGGTGGCGAAGTGGGGAATGGAAAGGATATTAGGTCAAGGAAAGTCATTTTCCGTCATGATTTTGCATTTTTGCGACGGGACTTGACATTGCCGTGCGGGTAGATGCGATGCGGCTGATGTATAAGGGGCAGTCAGGACAGAAGAAGCGGGTGGCAATGGCGATCGACTTGGACTGGGGGTATAAGCGGCATTTGGAGACGTATGCGGGTTGCCAGAGGTATGCGGATGAGGCGGGTTGGGAAAGCTCTATAACGCCGACAGACGGGAGGGTCTTGGTCGGGCGGGACGGGGAATTGCTATTTGACGGGGTGATCGCGCGGGTGACGGAGGCGCTGGCAGGACGGGCGGAGGAATTAGGGGTGCCGATAGTGAACGTGTGGTTGAATTCGCCGGTGAAGGATGTGCCCACAGTGACGGCAGATTTTCGGGAGGCGGGGATCATGGCGGCCGAGCATTTGCTGGGGCGGGGGTTCAGGAATTTCGGGTTCCTGGGGTATTCAAGGGACAAGGATGCGATGGAGGAACTGGAGGGTTTCCGGGAAACATTGAAGGAGGATGGGTTCCGGTGTTCGACCCATCGTTTTTCCCGTACAAGCATGGAAGGCAGGGCGCATGGTTGGGAGCAATTCATGGAGGAATTGGACAGGTGGGTGGACACATGGGAACCGCCGGTGGGGATCTTTGTATGCAACGACCTTTATTGCCGCCATTTGATGGATGTTTGCCGGCGTAAGGGGCTGCATGTCTCCCAGGATGTGGCAATTGTGGGAAGGGGGAACGAGCCTGCCATTTGTAACTCCCCTGCCCCAACCCTTTCGAGCATCGACATGGGTTTTGAAAGGATTGGATACCGGGCGGCGGCGTTGTTGGATCAGTTGATGGATGGCGACGTAAAACCGGTTGAGCCAGTGTTACTGCCCCCGATGGAGCTTGTGCCCCGGCAGTCCTCGGACTCCTATGCGGCTTCGGACCCGCTGGTGAGCCGGGCTTTGCGGTACATCGCCGAGCACAGCCACGACAGGATCCAAGTGGAGAATGTGGCCAAGGCAGTGGCGACCACCCGGAGGACTTTGGAGCGGCGTTTCCGGGAATCCTTGGACAGGACAATCGCCGGGGAGATCACGAGGTTTCGGATCGAGAGGTCAAAGCGGTTGATGGTGGAGACGGACGAACCGTTGAAGGCGATCGCACGGGATTCGGGGTTCCTGACTTCGGACCACTTTTACAAGGTGTTCCTGAGGGAGACAGGGATGCCGCCTTCCCAATACCGGGCGATCCACCAGAAGGATTTCCCGAATGGGTGAAGCTGGCAAATTGGCTAGGTTGGCTGTGCAGGCGGTTCCAAACGCCCAGAAGGACGAGGTCGTGGGGTGGCATGGGGATGCCTTGAAGGTAAAGGTGCAAGCGGTGCCGGAGGACGGGAAGGCGAACAAGGCGTTGGTGAAGTTCCTGGCCAAGGAACTGGGGGTGCCGAAGGCTGCGGTATCGCTGGTCTCCGGGGCGAAATCGAGGGCGAAGGTCTTCGAGGTCCAGGGGCTTGGCCGTGAGGATCTGGAGAAACGGCTCAATCTAGCCTGAAAAGCAGGAAGGCCGAATCCGCCACGGCTTTGGCGCGGAAGGAACCAGGGTGGCTAGTGATGGCCAGGCCGTCGGCTTTCCCAAGGGTCTCCCCAAGGACTTCCAGTGAACCGTCGATAACTTGGAGCCAGGCATGGGGAAGCCCCTTCGCCCCAGGGATTTCCAATTCGTTGCCTGCGTCCAATTTGCCGAAGGAGATTTCGGCGCTTTGGCGGATTTCGGTCGATCCCCCTTTGCCTTTGCCTGAAAAAAGGAGGGTAAGGGTATTGGGCTTCGCGTTGTCCCCGAGTGCTTTCTCTGAATAGAGGGGTTGCCCGCCGGATTGGTTGGGCTTTAACCAAACTTGGTAAAGCTCGGCGGGGATGTCCTTGGAAGGGTTGTACTCACTGTGCATCACGCCGGAACCGGCACTCATGTACTGCAAGTTGCCCGCATGGATGATTGCCCCGTTGCCCATGCTGTCCTTGTGTTCCAACTGGCCACTGATGATGTAGGTAAAGATCTCGGCGTCATGGTGGGGATGGGTCGGGAATCCACCACCAGGCTCGATGATGTCATTGTTCATAACAAGCAAGGACCGGAAACCGTTGTAGGCTGGGTTGTAGTACCCTGCGAAGGAGAAGGTGAAGCGGGCGTGGAGCCAACCATGTTCTGCGACACCCCTTTCGGATGCCGGGCGTTTGCGTACGGACCAGTTCTGTTGCATGTCAACGGGAAAGGATTTTAGGGCAATTCGACCAGGCAGTCCAAGGCATGGGGAAGCACATTCGAGGATCCAGCTTTCCAAAATGCTCGGCGGATTTCTTCAGCAGATACATCGTCTTCCTCGACCAATGTGGGATGGATTGGAGCGTCATGCATGGGGGAAAGTGAGGAATGGGGGGCAAACGCAATTGGAAGCAAAGGAAGCCGCATCGGCGTTATCCCGATTTCCCTTGGCCATGTAAACCGAAATTTGAAACCTCCTCCTTGCCTGGCCGAATTGGCTGGCATCATCCAATTTACGGCCATGGCTGTTACCCGCTTGATCCCTTCAGCTTCCGCATGGATGCCGCCCAGCCTGTACTGTGCATCCACTTCACTAGACAATGCCCGGTTCCTGAATTCGTGATATTTCGCCTTGCTAATGCTCATCGACTTGGAAGTGCCAGGGGGGAGTAGGGCTCGAAGGACAAGCTACTGTACCAGACTAAGGGGAGGCTTCTGACGGAAGGCCGGTAGGGCGCGTCCAAAAACATTCCGCCAAGAGGAAAAGGATGGCGGCAAGGGCAAACCACTTAGCCAATGGGACGCCATCCCCGTCAGGTAATCCCGCGGTTTGGCCCGCAGTTGCTGTGCCGAGGCGTTTCTGCACTGCTCCGCTGGCGCCCAGGTTCTGGAGGACGGCCGGGGCGGACATGACTCCGGGGTTCGATTCCTCACGCGCAGTGTTTACCGCCACGAGTTGGTCTTCCCATTGGAAAAGCCCGGCCTCCGTGGCCTGGAAAGGAGCCGGGCCACTGCCTTCGGACAGAAGTTCACCCCCGATGGCCAAGGCGGGCCATTGGCGGGATTGCTGCTCACCATAACCGGAAAGGATCTCCCGGATGACTGGCAGGAAGGAGTTGCGGAGCGGCAAATCGCTCCAGGTACTGTGGAAACGGGTTGTAAAAAGGAATAGGTTCCCAGCCCCAATGGGCGAACGAAGCAGGAGCGGCGTGCCGTCTTCCATTTCCAACAAGGTTTCCGCCCCTTCCCCCTTTGGCCGGATGGCGAGATACTTGTGGACCTGCGCCAAATACAGGTCCTTGGCGGCCTGGGCACCAAACGTCTTGGCCAGCGGGCCACTTTCCGTGATCCCCTTGACCCGGAATGGCTCCAACCCCCGTGCCGTGCTCTCCTGCATGCCCCGGTAATCGGCGGAAAGGATCTGTTCGTCCCGAAGCCGGGCCACCATTTCCGCAGGGGAATTGCCAGGGGTGACGACCAGTTTCCCCCCGTTGAATGCGTGGAGGCGGGCGGCTTCCAATTGCTCGGTGGTAATATGGCTGTCCATCCCGGGGATGAACACGGCTTCGACAGTAGCGTCCTCCTTTTCTTTCCCCAACGTATGGTGGGTAACGACATACCGTTGCCACTCGTTGCGGGTAGAGCTAAGGATGGCCGTACGCAGGAAAAAGGACTCCTCTTCCCCTACCCGGTCTTTATCCGGGGTCAGGAGGAATTCCACCTTGGCAGCGGGCGGGGCCATCATCCAGAAGTGGAAAGTATTGTCTTGCGCATAGCGGTCTTGGCCGAGCGTGATGCGCCCCCGCAGGTATTCGTCGCGAGGCAAGAGGAACTGGACTTGGCCGGACTGGTCTGCATCCAGGGTGAGGGTTTGATCTGTGGAATCCTCCCCGGTGTGCAAAGTAACGGGTACCTCCAAGCGCTTGCCGGTAAAGTTGGCAACCTGGGCCCAGACCCTGATTTTGTCCGTTCCGGCGGGGGATGTACGGACGTTCTGGACGGAGAGGTTCCCTTCCCGGTCTCCGGCCACGGGATGCAACCGTGCCTCGATGCCATGGCTGCCGAGCTGTGCGGTGGCCAATTGCCACTGGCTGGTCTGGAAGTCTGAAATGACCAGAAGTTGGCGGCGGGTTGATCCCGGTGTAAAAAGGGAAACTGCCTTGGCGAGGGCGACCTGTGGGTCTTTGTGGGTCAGCGGGGATTTGGTGGCATCGTAGGATTGCAGGAAGTCCCTCCCTTGGGGGGAAACGGGCAGGTTGTCCGTAAAGGTGACCACGCCCAGAGGGCCGGGGATTTCGTTGAGGAGTTTGTCGAGGGTTTTCCTAACTTCGGAAGGGGCGTCCCAACCGGTCATGCTGGCCGAGTTGTCAATGAAGACCACAGTTTCCGTGCCTGGCTCTGCGACCGCAACGGAGGGGTCCGTGTAACGTGGGCCGGCCAGGCAAACGACGATTGACGCAAGGAGTAGAAGGCGGAGGAGGAGCAGGAGCAGGTCAGTAGGGATGTTTCGCCCTTTGCGGGGAATTTCGGTGATCCGGATAAAGCGGAGGGATGGAAAATCCAGCCTTTTGGAAGTGTGCCGGTGCACCATATGGGCAAGGACGGGCAAGGCCAGCCCGGCAAGCCCCCAAAGCATCCAAGGATATGTGAAAGTCAACACGGGGATCGAAAGGCCTTAATTGCGCCGGTCGCGCTGGTTCAGGTAGAAAGTGAGGGCATTTGCCAGGGACTCGTCAGATAGGACAGGATGGACAATGACGCCGGAAGAGGCGAGGTTGCCCCGGAGGGTTGCCTGAAAGGCCTGCATCTTTTGGCTGTACTCTGCCCGGATGGTCTCCGGATAAGTCGGGATGAGTCGTTGCCCTTCCATTGCGGAAAACTGCAGGGGTTGGGTGAAGGGGATGTCCGTTTCGTCCGGGTCGAGGATTTGGAAGCCAATGCAGTCATACCGGGGGGACTGGCTGAATTGGAGCAAGGATGGCAGCTCCTCCTCCGCCTCCAACATGTCGGAAAAATAAAGCACCATCCCCCGGCCTGGCAAACGGTTCACCAGGGCGGGAAGCGCCTTCCCATGGTTGGTTTTCCCTTTGGCTTCGAGGCGGCTTAGGGCATGGTAAACGGCTTGCAAATGGTCCCGCCCGGTCCTGGGCTCAATCCATTCATGGACCTCCTCCCCGTAGGCAAACAACCCTACCGCGTCCCCTTGCCGGTTGGCCAAATGGGCCAGGGCGGCGGCGGCCATGGTGGCGTACCGCAACTTGGTGCAGGGGCTACGGGTACCTTTGTAGGCCATGGAAGCGGAGGTATCCATCACGATGTAGATGGCTGTATTCGTCTCCTCCTCGAACGTCTTGCTGTAAAGATGGTTGCTGCGCGCATAGACCTTCCAATCCACAAAACGGAGGTCTTCCCCGGGCGAATAGTTGCGGTACTGGAAAAACTCGGTTCCGCGGCCATGCCGGATGCTCTTGTGCATCCCGGCAAAAATTCCCTGGGCAACCATCCGGCCAAGGAGGTTGAAGTCCTCGATGTGGGCGAGGGTATGCGGGTCAAGCAGGTCCGCTGTTGGGGAAGGTTTGCCCATGGCTCCTCCGTGCAAGGCGTTACGCGTTTTCCGGGATTTCGGCCAAGAGCTTGTCGATGATGGTGTCGCTGGAAATATTCTCGGACTCGGCGTAGAACGAAGGCAATATCCGGTGCCGGAGGGCCGGCTTGGCCATGGCCCGGATGTCCTCGATTGCCACGGTGACCCTTCCGTCCAACAAGGCACGCGCTTTGCCTGCCAGGATGAGAGCTTGGGAGGCACGGGAACCCGCACCCCATTTGACTTCCTTCCTAACCCATGCCAGGGGATTTTCCTCCCGTGGCCGGGAAGCGACCGCCAAACGCACTGCATAGGACACGACATGGTCAGACACCGGGATTTCGCGGACAGACTCCTGGAGCTTCTGGATTTCCTCGGCGTCGAGGACGGCTTGGGGAGTTTCCTTGGCCGGGGAAGTCGTCGCGGCGACCATCTTCATTTCCTCCTCGGGTGGGAGGAAGTCGATGACGGAGTTGAGGAGGAAACGGTCGAGCTGCGCTTCCGGAAGGGGGTAAGTGCCCTCCAGTTCGATCGGGTTCTGGGTAGCGAGTACGAAAAAGGGTTGTTCGAGCGGATGGGTGTCCCCGGCGGCGGTAACTTGGCGTTCCTCCATGGCTTCGAGAAGGGCGGCCTGGGTTTTGGGAGGCGTCCGGTTAATTTCATCGGCCAACACGATATTGGCAAAGACCGGCCCCTTGAGGAAACGGAAAGTCCGGTGCCTAGTGGCCGAATCCTCCTCGAACACCTCCGTCCCCACAATGTCGGAGGGCATCAGGTCCGGGGTGAACTGTATCCGTTTGAAGGAAAGGGAAAGGCACTTGGAAAGGGTTTTGATCAGGAGGGTCTTGCCCAAGCCTGGCACTCCGGTGAGCAGGGTATGCCCGCGTGCTAGAAGCGTGATTAGGAGTTCGTCGAGGACATCCTGCTGGCCGACGATGACTTTGCGGAGTTCGGCGGTCAGGGTTTCCTTGGTTTTGGCGGCTTGCTTTACGATATCGGTTTCGCTCATGGGAAGGGTTTCGAGTCTTGCTAGATACGGGTCGGGTTGGAAAGGGCAATGGGGGTGGCGGAAAACAGGGATGAAGTCGAGCTTGGATTCACAAACTCAATGTCAGGGCACGTGCCTACATAGCAAAACCAGGACATTCCTTGCCCTCCCGCCGTTTGATGCTTGCTTGGCGCATTGACTAGGCGAGCCTCGATCTTTTGGGTTGGGCGAAACATTTGCACCAATGATGAAACCCATACCTACAACCCTCCTCCTGACATTGTCCTTATCCACGGCCCATGCCGCGGAAACAGATTTTCCCAAGCCCATCAATACTCAGGAAGAAACGACCGAACTCCCCTGCCCCCGTGTAGTGATCAAGGAGACCCAACTTCCCGACGGTTTCCACATGAACCTTGCTGCCCGCGACCCGGAGATCCAACAACCCATCGCCATGGCCTGGGACGCCAAAGGCCGTCTCTGGGTAGCCGAGTGCTACACTTACGCCATGCGGGGCATCACGTTCAACATGGACCTGCGGGACCGGATCGTCATTTTCGAAGATACGGACCAGGACGGGGAATTCGACAACAGGAAAGTCTTTTGGGACAAAGGCCATCGCCTCACCAGCATTGCCATCGGCCATGGCGGGGTCTGGGCAACCTGTGCGCCAAACCTCCTGTTCATCCCGGACCGCAACGGCGACGACATCCCGGATGCCGAACCGGAAATCATCCTCGACGGGTGGGAAGGCAACCCAATCAAACACAACATCGTCAACGGCCTCAAGTGGGGGCCTGACGGCTGGCTTTACGGCCGCCATGGCATCACCTCCGCCTCCAATGTGGGCAAGCCCGGTACCCCGGAAGACGGGCGCACAATGTTGAAATGCTCCATCTGGCGTTACCATCCCGTGCACAAAACCTTCGATGTCGTGTGTGAAGGCACGACCAACCCCTGGGGCCACGATTGGGACGAAAACGGCCAACTCTTCTTTATCAACACCGTCATCGGCCACCTTTGGCACGCCATCCCGGGTTCCTACTTCGAGCGCATGTTCGGCCAACATTTCAATCCCTACCTCTACGAACTCCTCCAACAAACCGCCGACCATTACCACTGGGACCAAGGCGCGGAACACTGGGCCGACCTGAAAAAGAAAGGGATGACGGGGAGCACGGACGCAGCCGGGGGAGGCCATGCCCATTGCGGGATGCTCATCTACCAAGGGGACAACTGGCCCGAAAAATACAGGGGCAAAGTGTACACCGCCAACCTCCACGGCCGCCGCATCAATGTGGACCGGCTCGAACGCAAAGGCACCGGATACACCGCTAAGCACGAACCCGATTTCGTCAAGATCCCTGACCCCTGGTTCAGGGGCATCGAACTCAGCACAGGACCGGACGGCGCAGTTTACATCCTCGACTGGTCCGACATTGGCGAATGCCATGAAAATGATGGTGTCCACCGCACTTCCGGCCGGATCTACCGAATTTACCACGGGGACAACCCGAAACCCCGCCACGGCGACCTCCGGAAACTTCCCTCCGAAAAGCTGGCGCAGCTCCAGCTCGACCCGAACAGCTGGTATGCGGACATGGCGCGCCTCATCCTCCACGAACGGGCAACCGCCAATGCCAAAGACCTTGGCAAAGCCCGCAAAGTCCTGGAAGAATCCTTTGAAACTACCTGCGCCATCCCCACCAAACTCCGCGCCCTTTGGGCATTATCCCTCCTGGGGATGGACGAAGGGGGATACCTCAAACTTCTCGGCCATGAAAACGAGCACATCCGGGCATGGGGGATCCGCTACATCTCGGACCAGGGCAGCCCGTCCCCGAAAGCCCGTGAAGCCTTCGCCAAACTGGCCAAGGAAGACCCCTCCGGCATCGTCCAGCTCTACCTTGCATCAAGCCTGCGCCACACGGATCCCGCCCAAGTCTGGGAAGTCGCCACAGCCCTCTCCTCCCGCCCGGAATTTGCGGAGGACCCGGTATTGCCACTGCTCCTTTGGTATGGCGTCGAACCTGCCGTCAAAAGCAACCCAGCCAAGGCCCTCGCCCTGGTCAAGGCCACCAAGATGCCCAAGCTCCGGCAGTTCGTCCCCAGACGGTTATCGGAAAAGTAAGGATGGGATC
>JAYPDO010000156.1:0-10536 GCA_038125285.1 Opitutia bacterium | reverse complement strand
GATCCCCGGGAAATGGTGGCCCGGAGTTACCGGATCCTGGAGATGGTCAGCAAGTCATCCTAAAGCCCCTCCGGCTGACGGAATCTAGTATGATCACTGATCCAACGGTGAAGGAACTTGCCAAAAGGTGCCTATTTGGATTTCCTAAGCAGGCTTTCGGATGAATCCGGCATGAACCCGAACTTTACCAAACCTCTCGCTTTCTGTTTGCTCGCATTGGCGGGGCTCCCCCTGGCAAACAACGGTCAGATCCAGCTAGGCGCGCCACTAAAGGATTTTACGATCCCGGGCTTTGGGGATGACGGTTTCCCGACATGGATCCTCAAGGGCAAGCAACTGCAGCATGTGGACGACGCAAACGCCGAAGTCCAGAAAATGCGTTTGCAAATCCTTGCGGGGAAAGGGAGCCGGGAGGTTGAGACGGACCTGTACAGCCCGACGGCACGGGTCCATCTTCGTGAGAACATGGCACATGGCACCCAATCCTTGAGCATCCTTGGCGACCATTTCCAAATTACGGGTCGTGAATGGCAATGGGACGGCAATAGCCGTACTGTAAAAATCCTCCACAGCGTGAAAGTGACCTTCGATGAGAACCTCCAGTTTTTTTAAAACCTCCCTCCCCCTGCCTGCCCTCTTGGCGGCTTCTTTGTCCGCCGGGCAAGTATCCCTCTCCACCAGTGTATCCACCCCGGCCATCCATACCCCCGCGCTCGACCTAACCGAGCAACAGGCACTGGAGCCAAAGACCGAAATTTTCAGCGACAAACTGACCATGGTCAGCGGTGACAAGGAGAACCACTTCCTCTTCACAGGTAATGTCGAAGTCAGGGCGACCAACATGGTGGCCACGTGCGAAAAACTAGAAGTTTACTCGGGGAAAGACACGTCCAATAAAGCGCCGACCGAGCCCCCCAAGCCCGGAACACCTCCGATCGGAAAGATCGAGCGGATCGTGGCCATCGGGAATGTACGGGTCATCCAGGATGCCCGGATCGCCACGGCCGGAAGAGCGGAAATTTTTCCCCAGCTTGGGAAGGTTGTACTGATGGAGTCCCCGGTTGTAACAAATAAAGACGGCATACTTACTGGCTACAGGATCACCCTGTACCAAGGGGAACAAAAGGTTGAGGTCGAGAGCGACCCAAATCGCGCAAGGCGCCCCAGCATCGTCCTTCCCCAAATCCCCGACCTCGGGGCAAACGGGAAAAAAGGCTGAGCCACAGGACTCTTTTTTGGTTTCCGATTACCCTCATGCCGCCAACCCCAGCTACCCTAGAAGCCCGCGGGCTCATCCGCCGCTACAGGGAAAAAGAGGTGGTCAGGGGTGTGGATCTATCGATGCAGTCCGGCGAAGTAGTCGGGCTGCTAGGTCCTAACGGGGCTGGCAAAACCACAACCTTCTACATGGTGGTAGGATTGGTAAAGGCGACAGCGGGCCAAGTTTTCTTGGATAAAGTGGACATTACGCGGAAAGCCATGCACATACGGGCAAGGATGGGCGTGGGCTACTTACCACAGGAAGCCTCAGTTTTCCGGAAATTAACGGTGGAGGAAAATATCCGTGCGGTCGTCGAGACCCTCCAGCTTTCCAGTTGGGAAAAAGATGCCCGCGTCCGGCAACACCTGGACGACCTGGAACTCAAACACCTTGCCAAAGAAAAGGCGTACACACTGAGCGGCGGTGAGCGTAGGAGGCTCGAAATAACAAGGGCACTGGTACAGAAACCGAAATTCCTCCTGATGGACGAACCTTTCAGCGGGGTGGATCCGATCAGCGTCAGCGAAGTCCAGAACCTCATACTCCAATTGAAAAGCCAGGGGATCGGGATCCTAATTACAGACCACAATGTCAGGGAAACCCTCAGCATCGTAGACCGAGCCTACCTTCTTTACGATGGCTCGATCCTCACGGAAGGCACCAGCGACTTCCTGATCAACGACCCCCAGAGCCGTAAATTTTATCTAGGTGAAGGATTTGGGCTTTGACTGATTTATCGGCCCATCCCCTCCCGACCCAAAAAAATATCCTTCTGAAAAGGTTCCGAATTACCACCCAAGCCCCCTTTTCTTTCCCTGGAAAATTTCAACTTTGAACCATCGAGATCCAGCTATCCATGCGTCCTCTGTGGATGCCTTCCCCTCCCGTAAATTTGACAAGTTTTTTTTCTGGAAAGTTATCTGCACAGCGGTGTGGATAACATGTGAGCAAGTTCCCCTTGTAAGCGGCACAGGAAACGCACTTCAATAGGCGAATATCCAAATCCCAGGGCAAAAAATCCCATCCATGGAAAAAAGCCCGTGACACAGCCCTGTAACCAAAATCAAAAACTTGGAACAAACCGAAAATTACCCATAACCCCAGCAAACAAGCTGAATCCACGCCTGATCTCCCGCCAATGAGCCAGACTCCTTACATCCCTTTATCAACCAAACCAAATTTTTCCCTTACCTATCTAACATTGCCCAAATCCACAACTTGGAGCACCTCATCCAGATTGCCCCTGCAATCTTGTGAATAAACCAAATGAGGACGCGGAACAGGCAATGAATTCAACAACTCAAACAGCCATCGATTGGAACGACATCCTCAACGAGATCCGGGGTCAAGTTTCCGACGGAGATTTCAGCATTTGGTTCAACGGATTGGAACTACTGGATGTTTCCGATTCCAAAATAATCCTGCAAACTCCAAATCCGTTCGCTGCAATCTGGTTGACGGACAATTTCCTCGGCGTGATCGAGCGTGCGGTGGAGACATCCCTCGGGAGAAGCCTCCTGGTAAAAGTCGTGGAAACCTACGAAGCAACACCTTCAATATCCAAGGGAAGGTTGGGCGACCAAGATACCAGCCATCGCTACGAACCACGACCCCCGGCGAAACCGGTTTCCCTCTCCCAATCCCCCTTTGTCCGCACTGGCAAAGGCTTGGGTAATATAAACACTGACAAAACCTTTTCCTCTTTTGTGGTCGGCCCTGATAACGAGTTCGCCCATGCGGCCTGCGAGGCGGTGGCTAACAACCCGGCCCAAGCCTACAACCCCTTATTCCTCTATGGGGAAACCGGTTTGGGAAAGACTCACCTGATGCACGCCATTGCCCACCGTGCCCACAAAAGGCATCCCGACCTGCGCATCAAATACGTTTCCTCTGAAAAGTTCACCAACGAGTTCATCCACACGATCCAGGAAGGAACCTTCAAACAGTTTCGCGAAAAATATAGGAAACTGGACGTCCTCCTGATCGACGACATCCATTTCCTCGCCAACAAGGAAAGGATCCAGGAAGAATTTTTTCACACTTTCAACGACCTGTATGAGTCAAGCAAGCAAGTCGTCCTTTCCAGCGACCGCCCTGCCAACGAAATCGCAAAACTGGAAAGCCGCTTGGTTTCCCGCTTCCAGATGGGCTTGGCAGTGGACATCCAACCCCCTGACTTGGAGACACGCCTGGCTATCCTGAATACCAAGGCCGATGCCTTGGATGTGAAACTGGAGCCCCAACTGCTGGAATTCCTGGCCAAACGGGTAACCAGGAACATCCGCAGGATGGAGGGCGCATTGACGAGGGTTGCCAGCTTCACAAAACTTGGACGCAGGGCGACTGATCTCCAGGCGATAGAGCGCCTACTCCAGGACATCCTTCAAGAAGAGGCACTCCGCACGATCAGCATCGACCAAATCCAGAAAAAGGTAGCTGACCATTTCCACCTGTCCATCAAAGATTTGGTCGGACCCCGCCGCCCAGCAAATATAGCCTTCCCCCGCCAAATTGCCATGTATCTCGCTCGGAAGTTGACCAACCACTCGCTGGTCGAGGTCGGGGAAGCATTCGGGGGCAGGGACCATGGTACGGTTTGCCACGCCTGCAAGACCGTTGAAAACCGTACCGAACTGGAGCCGGATGTCCGTACAAAGTTGGAACTCCTGGAAAACCAGCTCACCCACTGCCTTCCTTCTTGATCCATCCCATTTCATTGTTAAAAGATCGAACGATGGCTTCTCTCAAACAGGAACATAAGGAACAAGTTGGCAAATGGGTTGCGGATGGCCTCGGCTTGTCCGACATCCAGAAACTCCTCAAGACCGAACTTGGCATCGGGATGACTTTCATGGACGTCCGCTTCCTCGTCAGCGACCTGTCGTTGCAAGTCAGCGCCCCGGCCAAGGAGGACAAGAATACTGCTCCCGCACCCGACGCCCCATTGGACGAACCGGACGACATGCTCGGAGGTGTAAGTGTGGAAGTGGACAAAGTGATCCACCCCGGGGCGGCGGCCAGCGGTTCGGTTACATTTAGCGACGGGAAATCCACCAAATGGTTCGTCGATCCAATGGGCCAACTCCGGATCGAGCCACCAGAGCCGGGTTACCAACCCTCCCAGGAAGACCTACAGGAATTCCAAATGCAACTTCGCAGCGCCCTCCAAGGCCCTGGATATTAACGGGGAACTTGGCTCAAGCTTCGAGCAACCCGCCCCCTCGCAAGGACGATGAGGGCAATCCCGCCCGCGACCAACCCGAAGGAATACAGCTGCCCTTTGCTTAGACCCCAAACCAAATCCTCCCCCGCATCCGGCTCCCGGAAATTCTCGCAGATAATCCTGGCAGCCGAATACGCGATGAGCATTTCCCCAGCCAATTGCCCAGGTACTTCCCTAGCGACCTTGGTTCGCCAAAAACGAATTTGGACATAAACAAAGATGAGCAGGCCCTCCAAAGTCGCCTCATAAAGTTGGGACGGATGTCGGGGCAGGCCGTCGTTGGCACCAGGGAAAATAATCGCCCAGGGAACTTGGGCAACCCTCCCCCAAAGTTCCCCGTTCATGAAATTCGCCAACCTCCCGAAGCACAACCCTGCCGGGGCAGCCGTCACGATGAGGTCCCCGATGACAAACTTGTCCATTTTATACCTGCGGGAAAAAAGGATGACTGCGACAGCTACGCCGAGGAAACCACCATGGCTTGCCATCCCCCCGTCCCAAACCCGGAAAATACTGGCAGGGTTTTCAAAGAGGGACGCCCGCCCGGCTTCATAAAAAAACATGTACCCAAGCCTGCCCCCGACCAAAACCCCCAGGATGATGTAGGTAATGAGGTTCGACTGGTTCTCCGGAGCCAACGGGGAACGCCCCTTTTTGAAGTAAAACCAGTACAAACCATAGGCTGCCAGGAACCCGGCCAAATAGGAAACCCCATACCACCGGATGCCGAAGTCCCCATTAAAACGCAATAGGAAGGGATCCAGGTTGTGCACCCAGTAATTTGCCACCTCTGCGATAATCATCACCTGGTTTCCGAGCAGTTCTGTCATTTGGGGTCAAGTCCTTGCGTCCTGCTTTTGCTTCGCTAGCTCACGCATATCCTCAGCGGGGTCATCCTTCTCGTAAAACTCTTGCCCGAGGATATGCTCAAAAATATCTTCCAAGGCCAGGACTCCAGCGGTGGAGCCAAACTCGTCCACCACCACGGCCAATTGCTGGTTGTTGGTTTGCAATGACTTCAATGCTTCCTCGACCGTCCCCATCTCGGGCACAAAAGTAGGCTTTTGCATGAAGTATTGGATTTTTTTGTCCGCTTGGCCGGTCGCCATGGCAAGAAGGATCTCCCTCCTCCGGATGATACCGACCACCTTGTCAATGCTGCCTTCATAAACGGGAAGCCTTGCAAAAGGGACATTGTTTTCGTTGTCCGCCAAAAATGCCCTAACTTTAGTATCCTGAGGGACTGCCATCACGACTGTTCGCGGGGTCATGATCTCCCCTACATTGGTTTCGTCCAAACTCAGTGCATTGGAAATCATGTCCCGCTCCGACATCGACAAACTCCCTTCCTTGGCGCTTTTCTCGGCAAGGAGGATGATCTCGTCCTCCGCTTCTGCCTCCTCCGGCTTTTTGGGGATTACAAAGTTGATGGTGACGGAACAAACCTTGGCCAAAGGAGCCATCCACCACCTCACTACACCAAGCAGGGGTACCAACGCTGGCTGTAGCCCCCGGCGATAAATCACCCCGGCATTCTTGGGTAAAATTTCTGAAAACAGGAGGATCCCGATGGTCAACCCTATGGAAAATACCATCAAACTTTGCTCCCCATAGACTTTTTGGGCCAGACCGCCGACCAATGTCGCCCCCAAGGTGTTGGCAATCGTATTCAAGGTCAGGATGGCCGAACTCGTCTCTTCCATCCCCTCCTTATATTTAGCGAGCTGGTCGCCCAGCTTTGCATGCTTTTGCCGGAGGGACTCGATATCAGAGGCCGAGGTGCTTAGGATCATTGCCTCCAGGATCGAACACACTGCCGACAATCCCAACGTGATTGACGCAGCCACCACCAACTTCCAAAAGTCATTCATTATATCCCGGATGCGCGCAATTCCCCACCCGTCAGTCTGTTTGAAAACTCCATTAAATCTGATAATCTGCCTAGATCCTCCCGGTGGGCGGAATGGAATTGCCAGCACCCACAGAAAAAGGTTTTGTAAAAGCCCTTACAAATCTACTTTGTTGACAGGTCAAGACCGAAGCCTCCATACCCACAAGCCGATTTTATCCCATCGCCCCCCCGAATGAACACGCGGCCGACAGCCCTTTTTCCCGCCATTGCTCTCCTGCTCCTTGCGGGATGCGCCAGTGACAACCCCCAACGCAATGCCCAACGGCTCCAGTATGGACTGTGGCAAGATGTCGGGGTCGACAGCTATCCTCGAGGAGCCAGGGTACAGATAGACGGGGAAATGGTAGGTGTTACTCCATTGAGTGCGAAACTGCGTTCGACCAAGACATATGAAGTAGTATTTGAACGGTCTGGCTACAAACCATACGTCGAATACATTGGCCCGGACCTGGACCTGAAGTTGGATCCGTTCATAAAAATCGGGCCACTGGAAAATAGTGGGATGTACAACCGCCTCGGCCCCAATCCCCTGCAAGTCGAACTGGAACATGAACTGGTTCCCGACATAGCCGGGACAAACCTGCTCGAAGAAATGCTCTTAAAAACCGAGCAACTCGATAAGCACCTTACCGAAGAAATGATCAGCATTGAGGAGCATCGGTATGTCACCCGGCAAATCCTAGAATACTACAAGGATGAATCCATCCGCAGGGGGAAACCCATTTTGGTTGAAAATACAACCCCTTCTCTAGCCTCACCAGCAACCCCTGCCCTTCCCCCAGTAACACCTCCTCCAGGAACTTCAATCCCCGATATTTCGATTCCAGGGGAGTTGCCCGACTTAAATGCAATCACCTTGGATGCCGCCCCAACTGGCACTGCACCGGTCACCTCTACGCCGCCTGCCGCATTACCTGCCATGCCTGACCTTAGCAACCTGGACCTAGGCGCACCGCCCCCGGTTGGAACACCCGAGCAAGCAATCCCTACCGCCCCACCACCCCCTGCATTTACCGTTCCTGGTGAGCAACTGCCGCCACCATTGCCCCCTTCCACGCAACCGTCAGCACCTGCCCTGCCGTCGGCACCGATTACCCCGGACAACTTGCTCGAAGGGATCTGACATTCAAGGGATCCAGCCTCAATGGAGGTACTAAAAGAATCCAAGTGAATGGAAAACCAAGGTATCAGGCGTACACCCCTCTATGAGTTCCATGCACGTCACGGAGCTAAATTCGTAGATTTTGCGGGATGGGAAATGCCGGTACAGTATGATGCCGGGATTCTCAAAGAGCATCTCGCGACCCGCCAAGACGCGGGATTGTTTGATGTCAGCCACATGGGGGAATTCCTAGTTTCCGGAGATCAAGCCACAAGCTGCGTTGACCAACTAATAACCAATGACCTTGCAGGGATTGCTCCAGGGCAAGCGGTTTACAGTCCCATGTGCAATGAAAGTGGCGGGGTTGTGGACGACCTGATCCTTTATAAAATTTCAGAAACCTCAATTTTCATATGTTGTAACGCATCGAACACGGCCAAAGTCGGTTTATGGCTTGAGACACAGCTGGCCAACTCCACATGCAAAGTTGAAGACCAATCCGGACAGTATGCCCAACTTGCCGTCCAGGGACCGAACGCATGCGGCATTATAGGAAAATTTCTTCCCGAAGGAACTGCCCTTCCCAATAAATTCAGGTTCCTTCAGTTGGACATTCTAGGAACCCCTTGCCTCCTCAGCCGCACAGGATATACGGGGGAGGACGGGGTCGAAATCTACCTTCCTCCGGAACATGCCGAATCCATGGCCACGTCCATCTTGGACGCAGGAGCCAGCTCCGGTTTGGTTCCCGTGGGCCTAGGTGCAAGGGATAGCCTTCGCTTGGAAGCAGGATTCCCATTGTTCGGCCATGAGATTTCTGAAACCCGCTCCCCATTGGAAGGAGGGATCGGCTGGACGGTAAAGTTCAACAAGCCGGTCGGGTTTGTCGGCAAGGAAAGACTCCATGCAAGCAAGAAGGGTGCATCGACTAGCCAAACATTCCATTTTGTGACCCAGGACAAACGCATTGCCCGGGAAGGCACCCCACTCTTTTTGGAAGGAGTACAAGTCGGGCATGTGCTTTCCGGAAGTTTCTCCCCCATTCTACAGCGCGGGATCGGTTCCGCATCACTTGGTCATCCCACATTACCAGGGCCAGGGATTGTCGCCAAAGTCCGCGAGAAGGAGATCCGGATTTTCCCCGCCAAACCCCCTCTTCACAAAACCCAAGTCCCCTCTTCATGAGCGAAATACCACAAGACCTCCAGTACACAAAAGAACATGAATGGCTCCGCAACGACGGGGATGGCATTGCCACCATCGGGATAACCGACCATGCACAAGAAAGCCTCGGTGATATCACCTACGTGGAACTACCCGAAACGGGGGATACCTTTTCACCCGGGGATGCGTTCGGTGTGGTTGAATCTGTAAAGGCCGCATCCGACCTGTACATGCCAGTCGGGGGTGTGATCATCGAAACGAACGCCGAACTCCTTGATTCCCCCGAAAAAGTCAATGAATCCCCATATGGTAACGGCTGGATGGTCAGGGTAAAACTTGACCCGGAAGGTACCTCAACTGGCCTTCTCACCCCTTCTGCATACACTGATATAGTCGGGGACAATAACTAAGCAACCACTACTTTTCCTTGCCCCCCCGCACCTCAATTCCATCCAGGAAAAGGATTGCACAGGTGATTGAAAAATGCACTCTTCTCCGACTTCCCAAATCCTTGGTATAGATCCCTACCTGATCCATGGCAGATAATAAAGAGCCCGAAAACACCCCCAAAAGCGACGATCGCAACATTGCGAAAGTTGATGTAGAGACCCCGGGTCTTACGCCAGAAGAACAATTGGTTCTCCTTTGGGACAAATACAAAACCCCTGTGATGGGAGCCGCTTTGGTCGCCCTGGTCGGCAGTGCCGCCTGGTTTGGAAAGAAGGCATTGGATGAGCAGGCACTGAAATCTGTCCAGTCCGAGTTCACGCAGGCTGCCATGGCAGACAAAGAAGCGCAGGCTGCCCGAGAAAAGGATGATGGGTTTGAAGCAGGGAAGAATCTGGCTTCCATCGAAAATTCCCTAAGATTCGCCCAGAAAAACAGCGGTCATCCATTAGGCGGCCATGCTTCCTTCAAAGCAGGACATGCATATTACAAATCAAAGGACTTTGCTAGTGCTGCCACAAAGTATGGGGAAGCAGCCCGGTCTCTGGCTAATGTTCCTGAGTTATCCGGGTTGGCCAAATTGTACCAAGCTTTGTCTTTGTGGCGTTCCGGTAGCAAGGACGAAGCCAAAGCACTCTTTGAAGCAGTTGGAAAAGGGGAAAGCTTTTTGCACGGCCACAGGGGCGAAGCCTTTTACAGCCTAGGAGTCATAGCGTTGGAGGAGAAAAACTTGCAGGAATACTCCAAATGGGAGGCCGCCCTAGAAAACACCTCCCTCACCCATAGCCAGACGGATTGGCTTGAGAGGCTAAAAACCTTCCGTTCACAATTCCCCAAGGAAGGCTTTGATTCCCTAGGCCCAGTTTTGCCAGACGAACCCCCTGCCCCGCCCCCTGCGACCCAAGTAGCAACTTCTGCTACAGGTGGGGCATCTGCAACAGGTTCCGCTTCTCCTACGGGGAAGTAACTTTCCCTGCTAACTCCTAGCTAGGGTTCGGAAGCTGGATTAACATGAGCCCCGCAATGGAGCCACCTGTCGGATTCGAACCGACGACCGTCCGCTTACAAGGCGGGTGCTCTACCAGCTGAGCTAAGGTGGCCATTACCAAAATGGTACCGGACCGGGGACTCGAACCCCGAACCAACTGATTAAGAGTCAGCTGCTCTACCGATTGAGCTAGTCCGGCAGTTGGGAAGAGCGACGCATGCTGCACTTCGATACCTCCAGTGCAAGAAGTAAATTTGAAAAAATCCCCAATCCTTAGCGAACCAGGGAAAGATACACCTTCCGGTGAGTCGGAAAATGGTATAATACCGTTTTCAATAACTAAAGAGTACATCGTCCGGAAAGGAAACGTTTGCTGAAAGACGGTGGTATCCTCGACCAACCAAGCTCAGGACTCGGCGTGGGTCTGTCCACCAACCCT
>JAYPDO010000155.1:0-10546 GCA_038125285.1 Opitutia bacterium | reverse complement strand
ATGTGGTTCTCCATACAGATCCCTTTTGGATCCTTAGAGCCGAACTTACACAGGCGACCCCGGCAATCTTGCGAAATCTCACCGGCCAAACCTTCCGGCACTTGGCATACCAACGCCACTGCCATTGACACGGGCTTGCCAAGCAAGCCCTCCACAACAACCCAGCCTCCCTCCAGTGGGTTCGGGTTGATCCCTACCACATTTCCATCGGCAAATTATAGCATGATGTGCGTGGTCATGCAAAAACAGGCTTCGGTTTGATTTGTAAATATTACCAGCGCATAAAACTGAAATGGCATGGGGTCGAAATTGCTTGGAAGTCTATGCCCGACGGTTCGGGTTCTTTACCAGGACATCAGCCAGGGTTTCGGACAGGGGATCGGTATCCTTTGTGTGGAACCCAATGGGGTTGTGGATCCGCCAAGCTTCCGCCCGTTCGAATTTGCCGGACATCCTGCCTACTTTGCGGTCTTGGTCAACCTGGGTCTGGAGGTAGGCATTGAGGCCTTGGCTGGCTTGGAGCCATTCGTGCTGGCTACGGTGTGCTGCCAGGGCCTTGTGCTTTGTTTCGGCATGTGGGGTAATGTCGATGTAAAGATCGGGGTGGATGTTGTTGTTAAGCTGGTCATGCAGGCCATGGGGCATTGCGTGGTAGAGCGCGACTTCTTTCATCGGGGGCGGCAACGGGGGATCTGTCGCGAAGTTTGGCATGCTGTGAGTAAAGGCTGCGGTGACGGCAAGGCGGCTGGTGACCATATGGTCCTCCATATAATCCTGGGGTGAATGGGTAAGTACGATGTCCGGCGCAACGGTGTGGAGGATGGCCGAGAGTTTCCTTAGGTGTGGCACGTCGTACATGATCTCCAGGTCGTTGGAAAAGGGGGCGTGCCATGTGGCGTCCATGATGCGGGCGGCCTCCAATGCTTCCGCCAAACGGATCTCCGCGGTTTCCTGTGAGTTGTTTGCCTGGCTTCCGCAGTTGCCTGAGGCAATGTTGAGGTAATGGATATCCCATCCTTTTTCCCTGAGTTGGAGGAGAGTCCCGGCCATGACGAACTCGATGTCGTCAGGATGAGCGGCTACGGCGATTGCAGTTGGCATGATATTTCAAGGTGTAAGGATGAAGGATGGAACCACGGTCAAAGAACCTCTTAATTTGTTGGGTTTTCGTACCAGAAAACGCCTAGTTGATCCCGTTCTTCGCAAGAGAAAAGGTCAAGGTCCCCGTCGCTGTCGATGTCCAATAGTTCAATCAGGTCGTATTTCAGGCCGAGCGCGCCGCCGATGTCGGTTTCTTTCCATGCCTTATCCAGGATGGATTTGCCATAGGAAAGGTAGAAACAACCCGAAAGCGGGCCGTTGGCATGCTCGCAGGTGACGGCGATGTCGACTTTCCCGTCGTTGTCCAGGTCAGCCGCCCTGGCAGACTTGGCTGTCCCATACTTTTCCTGGGCGTAGGTGATGGAGTGGGATTCCCAGGGGACGCCCGGTTTGGAAGGTTGTAGGAGCAGGAGGATGTCGCGGGGCTTTACAGGGGCGATGATGTCCTTGAGCCCGTCCCCGTTGATGTCCGCATAGTCGATAAACATCACTTCCTTGCCTTTTGCCCCGATTGTGTGATCTTTCCAGGTGCGGTTTTCCCGGTTGGCATCCTTTCCAGGATTTTCCAACCAAAGGACTCGGGAGTTGTTTCCTTTCCGGTCGGAAACCAGGACATCGGGGTCGCCGTCCCCGTCCATGTCATGGGTTTCGATGGTCATGATCCATGAGGTCGGGAGGAGCATTTGGTATGTCCATTTTTCCATTTCCCGAGGGTTTTCCGGTGAGCGGAGCCAACCTACGCCTGAACCCTTTCCCTTCGCCCCTACGATGAGGTCGATACCGTTCTGGCCGTCGATGTCCATGGGGAGGGCGAACATGAAGGCCTGTTTCTTTAAGGTGGCAGGAAAGGGTTCGGTAATCCATTCCCCCCCGGGTTCCTTAGGAGCCCAGTGGGCGTAGACGGTTTTGTTCGCACCTTCGCAGGAGCTGACCACGTCGATGTTCCCATCGTTATCCAAGTCGACAAAGACCGCGTCTTCCGGGGATTTGACTTTTGCGATGGTTAGGATCCCCCATTGGTTGGTTTTGTGGTCTTTTCCCGGGTTGGTATAGACCCGGATCATCCCGCCTTCCTCCCAACCTGTGACGATATCCATGTGGTGGTCGCCGTTGATGTCCATGAAACGGACACCGTCCGCGCCCTGGGATGTGTTGTCGATCGTGTGGAGTTTCCACTCCGCTTGAAGATGGGAGGCCAGGAACCCCGTCAGCAGTATGTAGTATTTCATCAGTCTTCCATTCCAATGACCGGTTCTTCCGGGTGGAGTTTTACATTGGGCCAGTTGTTTGCCCGGACGCTCACAGTGCGACCCAGGCTGAAACCGACCAAGAGTTTAGTGATATGAAGGCGGAAACGGAGTGGCTCGCAACCGGGGGGCGGATGTGAGATTCCCGTCACATCAACGGGGCGGACGGGCTTTTGGTAATGCTCCTGCCACCAAGAATGCAGGTTGTATTCGCCAGCTGCGCCGACGATGATCATCTTGGCCTGGTCAAGAAAATCATGGTGGATCTTTTCGTCCATCCATCCGAACAAGGTGAGGGTGCCTATGCGCTTGCCGTTCGTTTCGTATTCGAATGAATCGACTATAGCAGGGAGCCATCGGTGTTTCATGAGCCTGATATGTCGTTGGCGTCTATGTTAGGCGGACGTATGACGGGCTTCCTTGTCCAGCCAAATGTCGTCCAAGTGGAGTTCCCTGTTTGTCCAGGCGGGGGATCATGTGAGGGTGAACTGCACATCCAAGCAGGGTTGGATATTGGCCATAGACCCGACCCAATTCCCCTTCCGAACCAATGTGGAAGCATCAATGTCATTGTGTCATTGGTGTGTCGTTGGGGCAGTCCAATTTTTCATGTATTTTGAATTGGTGCAGGTCAGCGTCTTTGAAAGAGGTCGGAGAGGATGAGGGTCTCGACGATGTCTTGGAGTCGGTAATCGTCGTTGGCAGTGGCTGCAGAAATTTGTTGGAGATAGGGCTGGTCGTCAATCGTCATGAGGCGGCGGAGGGCATAGGTGGCGAGTTGGCTAGTTAGGGCTTGGGCAAATTGTGCCTGGTCTTCGGCCAACCTGGCTTTGAATTCGCTTGGGCCGGAGAAGGGTTTGCCGTCAGGGAGTTCGCCGGAGGCATTGACCGGAGGGTCTTCGCCCTGGCCATCGGGGACGATTTCGCGTTCACGCCATTGGCCGATAGCGTTGAAGTTGTCGAAAGCGAAGCCGAGGGGGTCGATTTTACGGTGGCAGGAGGAGCATGTGTTGTGGGTGGAATGGGCTTCGAGTTGTTGGCGGATAGTGGCCTTGGGCTTGTCGGATGGAGTCGGAGCCAGGGGTTCGACATTGGGTGGCGGTGGCGGAGGGGACTTCCCGAAGATGGATTCGTAAATCCAGACCCCGCGGTGTACGGGACGATGTCGTGTACCGTCGGAAGTGAGGGAAAGGACGGATGCTTGGGTGAGGATGCCGCCCCTGGGGTCATTTGGATTGAGGGTCACCTTTTGGAAGCCCGGCGACTTGATTTGCGGCATCCCATAGTGCATGGCAAGGCGTGCGTTCAGGACGGTCCAGTTGCCGGTAAGGAACTCTTTGGCCGGGAGGTTCTGCTTGAAGACTTCTTGGAAAAAGTGGGTGGATTCCAAGGCCATGCTTTCCTCCAGCCAATTGTCGTAATCCGGGTAAAGGTTGCCGTCCGGGGGGAACATCCCGACTTTGTGGAGTTGGAGCCATTGGCGGGGGAACGCGTCCAGGAAGCTCCGGGTCTTGGGATCCTTGAGCATCCGCCGGGCATGAGCCTGGAGGACTTGCGGTTGTTGGAGGGTGCCGTTTCGGGCAGATTCGAAGAGGGCTTCGTCCGGCATCGATCCCCACAGGAAATAGGAGAGGCGCGAGGCGAGTTCCCAGTCATTAAGGATTTCCCTGTCCGTGCCCGGAGAGCCTTCGGTGAGGTAGTAAAAGTTCTTGGCAGTCAAAGCTGCGACCAAGGAGGCATGGTACGCAGAAGCGAATTTTTCCCCGGCGGCCAGTTCGGAGTTGAAGACATTGAAAAAGCGGTCGATCTCTTTCTTAGCTGGCGGGTGTCGCCAGGCTTTTTCGAGGAAAGTTTTGAGGGCTTTGCGTACATCTTCCGGGGACTCCGAAGCCGGTTGGAATCTTGCGCGGCTTTGTAGGTAGACATCTGAGGGCAAGGGGCCTTCCCATTCCATCCAGTCCACTATGAGCATGGGGAAGATGGGGGTGCCGTCGTCGCGGTAGAGTTTGTAGCTGGAGGGATGGGTGAAACGGCGTTCGCGGGTGTTGGTGAAGGGGGAGTCCTTGGTCAGTGCAAGGGTAAGGGCTTCAAAGGTTCCGGGGGCTTCGTTCATAAGGCTGTGGCGGCCTTCGGGAAGGTAGGTTTCGAATTCGATGACTGCTGGATTGTCTTCTGGCGCAAGGATATCCTGTCCATGGAGGCTGCGTTTGACCGTGCCGTCCCAGATGGTGAGGTGCGGGAGGCGGCCTTTGAATGAGGGAAGGCCGCTGAGTTGGACCTTTATTTTGTAAATGCCAGGCGAACGTGCGTGGAGGCTGGCACCGGAGGATACCCCTGGCAGGAGGAGAAGGCGCACGGGATCCGTGACATGGTTTTCTGCTTTCCATTTTTGGGCGCGTTCGTCTTCCGCTTGGTAACGGCCGGTGGATGGTTTCGGAGGGCGGTCGGGATAGGCTTCGGCGATGATGGCGCCGGCTGCTTCGAAATACCGCTCCACATGGGATGGGGAGAGCGAGAGCAAGGATCCAATGCGGTCGAACCCATGCCAACGTGGGTCTTCGTTGAACGCGCCCGGGGCGTGGACATCGTAATGGACGCCAAGCAAGTCCCTCACCGTGTTAGCGTATTCATCGCGGCTCAACCTGTACATGGCGACCGGAGCCCGTCTGGACATTCGGGCGGCCAAGCCCTCGTTGATCCGTGCGGAAATCCATCCTGCAGCGATACCGGTTTCCTTGGGCGTGGGTTGCTTCTCCTCTTCTTCCGGCGGCATCTCCCCCGAGTTGATGCGGGTCAAGACTTCCGCCCAGTGTTGCGCGACCAGTTCGTCCCCAAAGTCTCGGGAGAGGTTGTCAAGGCGGAATTTGCCCTTTTGCTTTTCAGCATTGTGGCAGCGGAAGCAATATTTCTCGAAGTAGTTTTCGACCCCTTTGTCCGGATGGGGGGAGTCTGCTGCTGTCACGCCGGGCATGGCTAATGCGAAGATGGCGAGGGGGGCTCTTTTCATGTGTAAATCATTTAAGCGAGCAGGCTGTGGACGACTTCGCCAGCGACATCGGTAATGCGGTAATCTCGACCCATGTGTGCGTAGGTCAGGTCCTTGTGGTCCAGGCCGAGGAGATGGAAGATCGTGGCGTGGAGGTCGTGGACATGGACTTTGTCCTCTGCGGCGTGGTAGCCAAAGTCGTCCGACGCACCGTGGATATGACCAGGCTTTATCCCTCCGCCTGCGAGCCAGTAGGTAAAACCGAAGGGGTTGTGATCCCGCCCTTTGCTGCCTTGGTGGGTAGGCAGGCGGCCGAATTCCCCGCCCCAGATGACCAATGTCCGCTCCAGCAGGCCGCGGGATTCAAGGTCGGAAAGGAGGGTGGCGACCGGTAGGTCGGTCTGCGCGCATTGGCGGGAGTGGTTACCAAAGAGGTCTTTGTGGGCATCCCAAGCACTTGGGCCGGTGTTTCCGCCGCTGTAAATTTGGACAAAGCGCACGCCCCGCTCGACCAAACGGCGAGCGAGCAGGCAATTGCGCCCGAAGTATTTGGTGGTCTCGTTGTCCAGGCCGTAGGCTTTGCGGGTGAAATCCGTTTCCAATGACAAGTCTGTCACTTCCGGGGCTGCGGATTGCATGCGGAAGGCTAGTTCGTAGGCTTCGATGCGGGCTTGGAGGGCGGAGTCATCGGGGTGGAGCCAAGCGTACTTTTCGTTTTGTTCCTTGAGGAAGTCCAATCTGGCGCGTTGATCCATTTCACTGATCCCTTCCGGACGGGAAAGGTTGGCGATTGGCACGCCTTGGGAGCGGAAGGGGATGCCTTGGTAGCGTGCGGGCATGAAACCGTTGGACCAATTGATGGTGCCATTTACGGGTGCGCCGTTTTTATCAAGCAGGACAATGTAGCCGGGCAGGTCGTTGCTTGCATTTCCGAGGCCATATCCGAGCCAGGATCCCATGGTCGGGAAACCTGGGCGGATGAAACCGGAGTTCATCTGGTTCAGTGCCGGGCCATGGTTATTTGAGTCGGCATGCATCGACCGGATGACGCAAAGCTTGTCCGCATGGCGAGAAATATTTGGCAAAAGTCCGGAAATATCGATGCCGCTTTGGCCGTACTTTTTGAACTCCCAGGGGCTGGGCATGGCGGTGGGCTTGGTCTCGTCCTGAAAGAAGCCGTCTTCTTTTTTATAAACGGGAACCGGTTTGTCGGCCCATTCCTTTAGGGCGGGCTTTGGGTCGAAGGTATCGACCTGGCTCGGGCCGCCGTACATAAATAGGAAAATCACGGAATCGGCCTTGGGGGCGAAATGCGGTT
Organism: Opitutia bacterium; assembly: GCA_038125285.1. Classification (GTDB taxonomy): domain Bacteria; phylum Verrucomicrobiota; class Verrucomicrobiia; order Opitutales; family JABJCN01; genus JAYPDO01. Next base: position 3,894 of record JAYPDO010000155.1, on the reverse strand, counting down.
TTTTCCCGTCGCTTGCCAACAGGGCGTTTGCCGCGAGTGTTCCAAAGCCAGCCCCAATCGATTGGAGGAAGGTACGCCGATCAGTCTGCATAAACGAACTGGCTGGAGTTGAAAAGGACGACCGCGAGGTCGGCGATGGCCAGTTTTTCGGAATCGGTTTTGCCATCCTGGGCAATTTTTCGGCTATCGACAAAACTTATCGCTTTTTCCAGGTCATCCTTAGATGGCGCGATCGAAAAAATTCGAAGGTAGGCTTCCAATACGGCCTCCCGGGTGTTTTGAGTGCCCGCTAAAACGCATTTTGCCAGGTGTCTGGCCTGCTCGTTGGTAAATTCGTCATTTAGGAGGGCCAGGGATTGGGTCGGGGTAGTGCTCCTGAAACGGGCACCGCAGGTCTGGGAAGGATCTGGGGTGTCGAAAAGGGAAAGCATGGGCATGGGCAGTTGCCTCTTGATGTAGATATAAACGCTCCGCCTCCAGTGCTCCTTGTTTTCATTAGTGACTTTCGGCCAAGTGTTGCGTTTGCTTTGTTCAAGGATTTCAGAAGGGACACGGGGCTTGATCCCCGGTCCGCCAGCCTCGGTATTGAGGTTCCCGGACGCCTGGAGGATGCTGTCTCGGATGACTTCCGCTTCCATACGGTGGGGCGGGAAACGCCAAAGGAGCTTGGCGGTGGGATCGATGGACGAGGCTTCCCTTTTGTAGGCCGAAGATTGCCGGTAGGTTTTGGAAAGGAGGATCTTTTTATGTATGGGTTTGAGGTGGCCGCCGTTGTCCCGGAGTTCGCAAGCCAGCCAGTCCAGGAGTTCGGGATGGGAAGGGCGGTCGCCGTAATTCCCGAAGTCGCTGGCGGTTTCCACTATCCCTTTGCCGAAGTGGTGTTGCCAGATGCGGTTGGCCATGACCCGCCAAGTGAGTGGGTTTCCCGGCGAGGCAATCCAGTTTGCCAGGGCGAGGCGGCGTCCGAAAGTTGTTGGGGCAGGGGAAACGGGGAGTTTGAATTTGGCTGGGAAATGGGAGAGTGAGGATGGGATTCCAGACCCAACCAATTCCCCCGGTGTCATGTGGTTCCCCCTGATGAGGATGTGGGTTTCCTTTGGTGGAAGCCCAATGTCCGAAAGGGCGCGGGCATAGGAGCCTTCCGATAGTTTGGTCTTGCTCCTTTGTTTGATCGGGACGAGTATCGGCTTCCCAAGTGTCAGGTTTTCATTGATGGGAACGTAGGTCGGGACGGTCGTGTTGAACACGGCCAAGAGTTGGTAATAATCTTTTTGGACAAAGGGATCCGTCTTGTGGTCATGGCAACGTGCGCAGGCCAAAGTTTGGGCCAGAAAAACCTGGGAAATGGTGGAGATGACATCGTCCATCTGGTCGAGTCGGTATGCCTCCAGTTCATTTTTCGCGACATTTTCCTCGTTGGAAGGCCCGTTCCTGCAAAACCCGGTGGCAATCCAGTTTTCCGCTTTGTCCGAATCCAATTCGTCCCCTGCAATTTGCTCGCGGATGAATTGGGCATAGGGTTTGTCCTCATTGAAGGAATTGATTACGTAGTCCCGGTATCTCCATGCGTTGGGTCGGTCGGAATCTTGGTGTAGACCGTTGGTGTCGGCATACCTTGCAAGGTCGAGCCAGTGGCGTCCCCAGCGTTCCCCATATTGTGGCCGGGCGAGGAGTGAATCGACGACCTTTTCATAATTTGCGTCGGAGGGATCCGCTAGCCAAGCCGCTCTTTCTTCAAGGGATGGCGGGATGCCGATGACGTCCAGGTAGACGCGCCGCAAGAGGCGTCCCGGGGATTCTTTGCGTGAAAATCCCAACCCTGCCCCTTCAAGTTTTTGCAGGACAAAACCGTCTATCCCGCAGTGGGAGGATGGTTTTTCCAGGGGGGCGAAGGCCCAGTGCCCAGCCTCCTTGGCCGGCAGGGAAACTGCTAGCGGAAGGATAGCGAGGAAGCATTGGAATGGTCTTGGCATCAAAGGTTGAAGGCTTGGTTTTATAGCCGTTCCTTGGATATTCCCACCTTCAATCCTGATCCTCAAGACGGAAAGTTCCCCCCAGGGGAAGATGGCCAAAGGGGGAAATTCTCCGTAGATTACCTGCAAAAAGAAAAGGCGCCCACCTTTCGATGGACGCCTTTCCCCTTATAATTTTAAAACTCAGGTCAGGTTGGTTGGGGTAGGGTAATGGATCCCTTTGGAAGTTTGGTTATCTGTTCTATATCCTCCATTGGTTCAAAAGGGGTAGGGTACTGAGGGTTTTAGTTCAGGGGGAGCGGCGGGTAGAACAAGGCAGCGCGTTCAGCTCTCGAGTGGCTGGTTCATTTGTAAGGATAAAGGGGGCGGAGGGGGACAATGATTTGCGGGATGGTTGTGGTTAGTCGGTTGCGGGTGGTGTACATGGATTTTTATGGATGTAGGTCAAACTGGGTCACCCAGAGTCGCGGTAACCCGAGGGCTTCTTACGAAGTTTATTCGAAATCCTGGGTGATTTTGGGTAATTTAACGCATAATCCCTTTGTTTGAAAGGGATTGGTGGCGAAACAATTTGCCGGCGGTTACTTGCCGCCCCCCCCGTGGAGGATTGACATTGCGAATTCGGAAACTTTGGGATCCGGGTCGTTCAACGCCGCATTTTTAACCGCATTGATCGCGATGGACGCAGATTCCGGGTCGGGAGGAAATTCGGAGAGCGCTCTCAATGCACTGTGCCTTACGTTCCAAGCGGTATCATTAGCCAGGATCGGAACCAGGGATTCCGGTTCGATTGCTGCGGATTGTTGTTGGATGAGTTGGATCACGGCTGAGCGGATGTTGGGGTCGGGGTCGATGTTGGCGGCTTTCAGAAGGATCTGCCTGGATCCTTGCCCCCTGTTTCCCTGGCTGGACAATAAGGACAAGGCAAAACGCCTTACCGAGGAGGACGGGTCGTCGAAGGCCATGTTTTCGAGCTTTTGGATTTGGGGAGGGGAAAGGGCGGCCGACTGGAGTGGATGGAGGATTTTCATTCGGACTCCTTCCATCCTTGTATTTGTGGCTTGGTCGATGAGGGCGTCGACCGTGGCGGATTTTTCTTCCTCCCCCAAATTTTTGATATTCCTGGCCAGGGCTTCGGCGATAGTGGCTTGGATTCCAGGATCCGACTCTTCCTGGAGTCGTCCCATAAAGGATTCCCTTACATCAGCGCTATTTAGGCTGTGCCTTAGCGAAAGGATGGCCGCTGTCCTTACCTCGCCATCCTGGTGCAGCATGAATGGGGTAAGGGCTTTGAGGACGGCCCAATCCTCGATTTGGTGGTAAACAGGGGTGGAGATACCGTCTTCCGTGCGGAGGATCATGGGACCCCTTTCATCAAAGCCGAAGCGTTGGTTCCAATCCGGGTTCTCCCTCCAGGTCCCCAGGGCAAAGATTGCCCATTGTGCGCGTGCCGGGTCGTCCCGGTGCATTAGGAGTGCCTTGAGGAGGATCCTGTCGTAATAAGCGTCGTCCATCGAGCCGAGTACGAGGGCGAGGTTGGCAAATTTCCCGATTGGGGTCGCTGGATCTAGCAAGATTGAGGCGACGGAGTCCCTTGCTCCCTCGTTTGCTTTCAGGAACCTTCGGAGTCCGGTTGCAAAATTTTGGTTACGAAGGGAGTCCATGTATGGGAAGTTGTTTCGAAGTTGCGTGAGGAAGACTCCCTCCTCTTGCGTTCCTTGATGACTTAATCCTTCTGTCTGATGGGGAAGGGAAACGGGTTCCTTATGTGTGTAGTGTGCCTGCGTTGTCCTTTGATTTAGGTTAACGGTTTTCCCGGGATTGGTTTCTTGGGGGGCTTGGGTTGTTTTGCCTTTGTTTACCAAGACTATTATAGGCAGATGGGCGGAGAGGAAGCCCAGTAGGATAATGGTGGCGCGGT
>JAYPDO010000154.1:0-10567 GCA_038125285.1 Opitutia bacterium | reverse complement strand
TTCGTCCGCTCCGAAATTGCCCGCGGTCGCGCCATCATCCCGGCCAACAAACGCCACCTGGAGCTGGAGCCAATGGTCATCGGCCGCAACTTCCTCGTGAAGATCAACGCCAACATCGGCAACTCCGCCGTTACCAGCTCCATTGAGGAAGAAGTCGAAAAACTCCGCTGGGCCACCCTCTGGGGATCCGACACCGTCATGGACCTCTCCACTGGTAAGAACATCCACGAAACCCGCGAGTGGATCCTCCGCAACTCCCCCGTCCCCATCGGAACCGTCCCCATTTACCAAGCCCTCGAAAAAGTCGGGGGCGACCCCGCCCGGCTCTCCTGGGCAGTCTTCCAAGAAACCCTCCTCGAACAAGCCGAACAAGGCGTCGACTACTTCACCATCCACGCCGGCGTCCTTCTCCGCTACATCCCCATGACCGCGGAGCGCCTCACCGGCATCGTCTCCCGGGGCGGCTCCATCATCGCCAAATGGTGCCTCACCCACCACAAAGAAAACTTCCTCTACACACACTGGGACGAAATCTGCAAAATCTGCGCCGAATATGACATATCCTTCAGCATCGGCGACGGCCTGCGCCCCGGCTCCATCTACGACGCCAATGACGAAGCCCAGTTCGCCGAACTCAAGACCCAGGGCGAACTCACCCGCCGCGCATGGGAATTCGACGTCCAAGTCATGAACGAAGGCCCCGGCCACGTCCCCATCCACCGCATCCAGGAAAACATGGACAAACAGCTGGACTGGTGCGACGAAGCCCCCTTCTACACCCTCGGCCCCCTCACCACGGACATCGCCCCCGGCTACGACCACATCACCTCCGGCATCGGCGCGGCCAACATCGGCACCGCCGGCTGCGCCCTCCTCTGCTACGTCACCCCCAAGGAACACCTCGGCCTCCCCAACCGCGACGACGTCAAAGCCGGCGTCATCACCTACAAAATCGCCGCCCACGCCGCTGACCTTGCCAAAGGCCATCCCCGCGCCCAGGAATGGGACGACGCCCTCTCCAAAGCCCGTTTCGAATTCCGCTGGGAAGACCAGTTCAACCTCGCCCTCGACCCCGTCACCGCCCGCTCCTTCCACGACGAGACCCTCCCCCATGACAACGCCAAAGTCGCCCAATTCTGCTCCATGTGCGGCCCCAAGTTCTGCTCCATGAAAATCACGGACGACATCCGCAAAATGGCCGCCGAACAAAAGAAGTCCGAAGACGAAGTCCGCCAGGAAGGCATGGAGGAAAAAGCACGGGAGTTCACGACAGCGTAGATGCCGGAAGAAGGTCCCCCTGGGGACGTCGGCGCTCCCATGCTTGCACATCCCCGAAAGAAAAACATAAACCGATCCCCCATGAAAACCACCCTCCCCTTCCTCGCCCTCGCCACCTCAACCGCCTCCCTTCTCTCCGCTGCGCCGCAGTTCCGGCAACAAGACATCGATACTGAAGTCGGCATTGGTTACGGCCTGCAAATCGCCGACATGGACGGGGACAAGAAGGTGGACATCGTCCTGGTGGACAAGGACAAGGTGGCTTGGTACCAGAACCCGACTTGGGAGAAGCATGTCATCTCGGGGCACCTCACGACCAAGGACCATGTCTGCGTGACAGCACGGGATATCAACGGGGACGGCAAGGCTGAGATCGCCGTCGGGGCGGAGTGGAATATGAAGGACACTGTCGGCAGCGGCGCGGTCTTCTTCCTGGAGCCGACCAAGGGCCGCAAGGGCATTTGGAAAGCTCACCAACTTTACCATGAGCCCGTCACCCACCGGATGCATTGGGTACTCAACCCCAAAGGCAAGTACGACCTCGTAGTCAAGCCGCTCTACGGGAAGGGCAACGACAAGGAAAACAATGGCGACCCTCTGAAAATCCTTTCCTACGAAATGCCGGACAACCCGGCGGACGAATGGAAGACTTCCCTCGTCTGTGCCTTCCTGCACAACAGCCACAATTTCCATGTCATCAACTGGGACAACGACCCCGAGGAAGAACTCCTGGTCACCGGGATGGAAGGCACTTGGCTCCTCGACCGCCAATGTGACAACACCTGGAAACGCACCCTCATCTCCGAGGAGTTCGGAGGCGAAGTCCGCGACGGTTTAACCCCGGACGGCCAGCGGGTCGTCGCCACCATCGAACCGCGCCATGGCTCCAACGTCGTCAGCTACACAAAGGACGGCGAATCCTGGAACCGCATTGTGCTGGACACTACCTTCAAGGACGGCCACGCCCTGGCATGCGCCGACTTCCTGGGAACTGGGGGGGTACAAGTCCTAGCGGGTTGGCGCGGCATGTTCCCCCGTGCTGTCCCAGGCATCAAACTCTTCGTCCCCAAGGACAAGTCCTACACCCAGTGGGAAACCCACCAGCTCAGCGGGGCCGAAATAGCAGTCGAGGACATCAAGGCCGCCGACCTCAACGGCGATGGCAAACCCGACTTCGTGGTCGCCGGCCGCCAGACCCACAACCTCAAAATCTTCTGGAACGAGAACTGAGGGGCATCCACATGTCCCAACGGACTCGGTTGACCATATTGACATCGCCCACAGTCAATGCCGTCAATGAAGTCCAGAACATCACCTCTTCGCCGCCAACTTCCCACCGAAGTTCCCCAGTAGCACAATCCCCAGGGCATCGGCGGTAAGGTCCACCAGGTCGAAGTTCCGGCCATCTACAAAAATTTGGGAAAACTCCTCGGCCGCAACGAGGAGGAATACTAAAACAGACCCGACAAACCACCGCCTCCCGGCAAACGGCACTGCCTTCCCCCGGAGTGCCAGGTTGGCCAAAAGCGCCATCGTCCCCATGAGGAGGAAATGGCAAATCTTGTCTCCTCCAGGATATTGGGTCGGATCCGGGATATAGTCGTAGAGGCGCCCCTGGTCAGCCATCACGACGATCCACACCAGGAAGCCGGCGAAGGCGGTTGCCAAGAGCCTTGCAGTCATGATTACGAGCCCTCTTTCAGGGGTTAAGTATGTTGGGAATATATGGGAACGGGCGGCAATCAACTGGGAAGCCCCCAAAAATGCCCAGAGCCGAATGCGTTTGTTCATTCTCCTAATTCGCCGGAAACCGACAGCGCTTTTTCCAGAGAGGCAAGCAAGAAAGCCTTGGGATACATCCGCTCATGGTACCATAACTTTGCGAAATAAAGTCCAATCGGGGAAGGCTTGTACTGATGACCCGATGTGAAGGCCAGGAGGAAATCCAGCGCTTTGTGAACCGCCTCGCGATGTTTTGCGGCTTCCTGCGACAACAATGCATGGAGGGCCAGGGAGGTCTCCTCGATGCTCCCTGGGCATCCTTTGTCCCCTCCCCAACTGCCGTCCGGGTTTTGCACGCCAAGCAACCATTTCAAAGCCGGTTTCGCAATGACGGAGTGATCCCCAGGGAGTTCAGCCAATCCAGACAGCACACGGGATGTCCCGAAAACCGGGTTGGCCTGCCCTGGGGCATGTTGGTTCCCAAACCAAAGGGGCACCCAATAGCCCGCAGGAAGTTGCGTCCTTCGCAGATAGTCCAATGCGCGTTTCCGGGCGTTTTGCAGTTTCCTCTCCATACAGTCGAACGCCCCAACCCACGCCTGCCAAGCCCGCAATGCATGGATGGTCAAGTCCGGCGAACTTTTGTCAAAAGGCAACTTCCCCCAACCCCGGCAAAAAGTCGGGATGCCCCCATCCTTATTCTGCAATCCCAGGAGCCACTCTAACGCGGCCTTCACTTCCGGCGTCGGTGGATAGCGGAGGTTCTTTAACGCTAGCAACGCCCCTGGCGTATCATCGGCGTCCGGAACACCGCCGGGAAGGTCTGTCCATGCAAAGCCGCCTGGGTCGGCATGGGTGAAGGGATGCTCCACCAGCCATTGCTGCCCCAAGAGCCAATCCTGGATAGGTTTCTCCTCCCAATCCGGCAAAGCTTCCCTTCCCCCGGCGGCTAAGGCGTTGACGGACAACGTCGTCACCCAAGTCGTCAAATTTGCATCGATCGGCCAACTCCCGTTCGGACGGGCTTGGCCGACCAGGAAACCCAAAGCCTTGGGAACCACAGGATGCCGCCCCAAGCCGGAAGCCACCAGGCTTTCGGTGACGAACGCCGTCAGGGGTGTCGCCTCCAGGTACCCGCCGATGGAGGGCTGGATTTCCCCCAGAATTTCTAAAGCTCGGGGAGTAGCATAGTCCCGGACTAGCCGGACAGGCCAGTTCCGCCCGGGCAGATGATGATGCCGCGCATGCCCGATTGCGATCAACGCAGGCAAGGCGTAGCTGACCACACTGAGATCGAGGCTTTTGTACAGCTTGTGAGGCAGGGTCGATAGCTCGAAGGGGAGAGGCTCCACATACCTCCAAGCCGCCTTCCCTTCCCCCAGGATCCCTGCCATGGCACAATGTGCAAGGATCGGCACGGCAAAGGTTCGATCCTTGCCGTAGCGGGAATATAGTGTCGCGGCCAAATCGTCGGGGGAAAGGGAGCCGATTTCCTTCTGCAACCATTTTTCGGAGGAAACCAGGGAACTGCAGACAGGAAAGCCTTCCTGCCGGGCCAAGGCCAATGTCGCATAAGTGAGGGTCACCGTGCTGATGTTGCTTGGACTCTCCGGGCAATCCCCCCAACCGCCATCTTCATTCCGGTGAGTTTCCAACCATGCCAAGCCTCCGGTGACCAGGGCATCCACATCCGGCGGTTCCAACTTCCTCCGCCTTGCATGCAACAATGCCGCCACAGCCACTGATGTTGCCAATGCACTGTCAGAAAGGTAGCCGTCCCAGTATCCACTGGCATTCCGCTCTGCCAAAACGTCTTGGCGGACGCGGGCAGTAAATTCTCGGAGATCTGTGGAGGTCATTTTATAGGTCGTATACGTCCTATAGGACTTATCAATTCCCCCTCAAATCGCCAAGTGCCCGAGTGACAACAGTCCGTAGTAGGTGTACTCCGCATCCAGGACTTCGTCTGTCCAGTTACCATGGAAACCGCCTCTGGAGGACCAAAGGGTGTCAAGGAAGTCGAGTGTAGGTTCCTTGATGCGGGAGAGGTCGGCTTGCAGGGTGGTGAGGGCGTGGAGAGCCGTAGCGGTGGACAAGAGGTCAGGTACAGGTGACCCTTCGGCGGCGAAGAAGCCGCCGTCGGTTGGATAAAAACGGGAAAGTATCCAATCCTTGGTGGATGCCGGGACGGGTTGGCCGAGGTTGTGGAGCACTGCCACGGCTCCTGCGGTCGTGGTGGTGAGGCCGGCTGAGATGCCTTTGCCATTGGCGAAGGAGCCGTCAGGGAGGATAAGTCCAAACAGGGATTTGATAAAAAGGTCCTGGGCGGGCATGGGGATCCTGAGGTCTTGGTAAGTCCCGAGGGCAAGGAAGCCGCCATAGGCAGTCCCGGATGGGGCTTGTTTTACCGCATTATGATAACCACCGTCTTGAGCACGGTAAGCCTCTAGGTTTTGCAGGATTTGGTCGCGCATTTCCAATGGCGCGCCTTCAGGAAGGATTGCCCAGGCACGGGCAAGGGAGGCAAGGTGGACAAAGTCCAGGGTACCGGGGGAAGGCAAGGTGACCAAAAATTGCCGGTGCTTGTCGAGGTCGACTTCGGCCTGTAGGGCTTGGAGGCAACCAACCCCGAAGATCGTGTAGTAAAGGTCCGGCTCCCCTGAACGGTTGCAGAACCCTCCAGCGGGCGCCTGCAAGGACCGGATGAATTGTTCGATGTTCTCAGTTGCCGACCCCAGCAGCTTCGGTGCTAACCTCGCTACTTGCAGCATTTCCAGTTGTAAACTCACCGCAGAACGTTTCCGGGAGGGATTCTTCAAAAATTTTGCGGATCACCCGGCGCAGGAGGCCTTTCAAGGTGGGGTTCCCAAGGGAGCGGAGGGCGCGGACAGCTTCTTCCTTGTAGCCCTCCAGCAGTTCGTTGGCCTTTGTCTCGATGTCGAGTTCCTTGAGAAGTTCCGTGACTTTCTTACCGACCAAGTCCCAGTCGGCGCGCTTGGACCAGAGGGCAGCCATCATTTCCTTGGCTTCGCCTTCGGCTCGTTCATGCGCCATGGCGAGAAGGAGGGAGGGGCGCATGTCCTTGGCGTCGTTGGAGTCGATGGAGCCAAGGATGTCGTCCATGTCGTCGCGGATTTGGTAGGCGATGCCGAGGTTGCCACTGTATTCATGGATGACGTCGTCCAGGTCTTCCCCTGCGTAAATAGCACCGATGCGTAGGGCGACTTCGAAGGCCGGGGCTGTCTTTTTGGTAAAGATGTCGAGGACTTTACGTGGGAGAAGGGGCTTGGGGTCGTTGGCCCAAGAGAGTTCGGCACCTTGGCCAAGGCTAAGCATACGGTGGCCTTTGGCCGCGACCTTGAGCATCTGGGCACGGGCTTCGGCGGGGACGGAGGTTTCGGCAATCAGGCGGTACCCCTCACCGAGGAGGTAGTCGCCAACATTGAGGGCGACAGCAATTCCGTGTTCCTCGTGCAGTGTCTTTTCGCCGTATCGGTCGGCGTCGTTGTCCTCAATGTCGTCATGGACAAGGGAGGCTTTGTGGAAGCACTCGACGGCCAAGGCGAGCTTGCGGAGGTCTTTCGTGGTAGGGGCGTTGGGGTCTTCCTGACATGCTTTCCAGGAGCAAACGGTGAGGAAGGGCCGCCAGCGTTTGCCAGACTTGGCGAGCCAGTCGCGCCCGATCACCATGGTCGGGTCTTCCGGATCGACTTCCAGGGTTTCGTTCAGGGCTTCGGAGGTAAACCAGGAATCGATCTCCGCACGGATCCCGTCGAGGTTCATGCGGTAGGTCTTGTCGTCTGCGGTCAAGTGGATAATGTCCCAGAGCCAGTCGAGGTCGACGTTGGTCTCCATGCAATCGTCTTGGAGAAGGGGGATGGCTACGCCTGGCACGGCGGCAGACTCGAGATAGGGGAAAACGCGCTCCAGGACATTCAGGCAACTGACCCCGACCACCGCCTCGACTTGGCCGCTCTCAATGAGTTGGAGGACGATCGGTGTGCCTTCGGCGATGAGCATGGCGTAACCAAGCCGTTCGGCCTCCTGCTGGAGATCCTGCACCGTACAAAGGCCACACTCCTTGCAAAGGAGGCCGAATTCGTCCAACGGGGCAGGGCAACGCTTCTCGTGGCGCAGGCAAACCGGGAGGAGGAGAAGCCGCTTATTGTAGGGTATGGAGGCCAGGACATCCTTCCATGCCTCGTTGTTGATCAGGACTGCGGCGAAGTCCCGGGCGTGTTCCATGCCCGTCCCCTTGGTCACGATATCGGCGTGTTCCCGGAGTTCGTCGAAAGGGATGGGTGGAGTAAGGTGGTTGTCCGCCACATACTGGGCAACTTTCTCCTTGAGCCGGTCACGTTCAAAACGGGTTTGGGGGACATTGGCTTGGGGCTTGCGCCAGGGGCGGCCAGGGATGGCTGTCGGAGCTTTTACTTTGAAATCGGACACGTTGATGCTGCTTTAGGGGAGGGGTTAGGGATTTAGCGAAATTGGAGGGGGGTTAGACAGGTTTGCCCAGTTAATAGGTCAAACCCCTCCATAGTCACCCTCAAAATCTTTTTTCCTTCTTGCCATGCTGGCTTCGGATGCCTTCCGGGCTGCCTCCTCCGCACGCTGCTTGATCTCGGCGGGCGACGGAAGGGAGGAGAGGACTTCCGGCGGGATGTCCATCTCCTGGGTCAATTTCTTCAGGCATCGCTTGCGCTCCATGAGGGCCTTCTCCTCATCCCGCTCCCTGGCAAAACGCTCCTTTGCGGCTTCCCTGCGTTCCCGCAGTTTCTGGTAAATGTCCCCGCCCAGGAGCGCCGAAATGTCAATTTTCATGGACTCCCGGTGGATGTCCTCGTCCCTCACCTCGTCGCCATTGGCAGGGCCTGCGTGGTACTTGGGGAACATGATGGCCACTTCCGGGCAAACCCGCGAGCATGCCGGGCAGTTGGTCTTGCACTTGTCCTGATTCTGCACGGTTATCCGGTGTTCCCCGTCCACATCGTACACCCCGAACAGGCAAAAGCTCAGGCACTGCATACAGTTGGTGCAACGGTCGTAATCAATGACCGGAAACCAAGGCATCCACTCGTCTGGCTTTCGTGCATTGGTCTCATCCCGAAAGGCCTCCACATGGCTCAGCAAATCTTCCGCGGTATCCGGATCCGTAATCAACCGCAGGCTCGTTCTGGCCTGCGCCCCGGCAACCTGGGCTTCAGGCACGGAAGAATCCTCGAAATCCCCCAGGATGACCAATGGGCTATCGTCCGCCGGGGAGATCCCCTCGGAATTCGGCGTCACCCGGGAAACGGGGAAACCAGCCTTCAGGAAAGTGGAAAGGATGTCCCGGCGCCGCTGATTTCCTAACAGGCGGGTGCCCGCACCCTCATATAGGATGACCCGGACTCCCGGGGTATCGAGTTTGGAAGGTCCTTCACTACCGATGATCATGCGTATTCTCCCTGGTTCGAAGTTTCCCCGCCCAGGCAAGCTCGGCAAATCTCCCCGGCCTTTTGCTCCCTCATATTAAAAATCTCCGCCCCCTCTCCCAGTGGCGCACCCGCAGATTGGAAAAGCCACTTCACCGCCCTAGGGAAACAAGCCGCCACCTTGATGTCCCCCCCCCTGGCCAAGCGCAACAAAGCCGGATCCTTCCGAGCCGACATCTCGCAAAGGTCCGCCACCGCCTCAAAGGACACCCCGGAATCCGAAAGCTGCTCGAGGACTTGCTCCTTCGTCTCTTCCGGCACCACTTTCGCATACGCGCAGTGGCAATATAGGATTCGGGCTCGGGACATGCTGGCTTCTTAAACTACGGGGAGGGCAAGTAAAGCGCGTCAGGAAAGTGGTAGGACAGGTATCTGGCAATAGTAAAGAGAGGGGGGCAGACAGGCCGGGAGGTTTTCATTTGGAGGCGGGCTCAAATCGTTTTTTTTTCTTCTTTTCCAAGGGTGGGATCGCCCGGTTCATCAACCCATCGATGGGGACAAAGCGGGGGATGTTGTAGCTGATACAATGCAGCTGGCCGCCTTCCCTGACCAGGGTGTCGCAATTGATCCTTTTGATAGTCCAATTCGGGAGCAATGCACGGTAAACTGCGGCGGCCTTGTCCTCCAACTCTTTGTCAACGTCACTGAAAGAGGGCATCAGCAAAGTCCCGTTGGCCATGATCACATTTGTAAAGGATCTGTAATCGTCCCCCCATTTGGGAGGCAACGGGATCCTGGTTACCTTGATCGGCCCGGCGGAGGTGTTGAAGTTAGTCAGCAACCGGACATTATTGTCGAGAAGGGCCTTGTTCTCCGTATCCCCGGGAAGGTTGGACTCCGCAACGACTGCCAAACTCTTCCCGAGGAAAGTCATGAACATGTCCACATGGCCGGTGGATTCGTCTTTCAGGGCATCCAGGGCGACCACCGATCGGACGCCCAAATAATCCTCGAACATGGGTTGCAATTGATCCCTCTTAAAACCACTCATGCTGTTAACCATCATAGTTTTCATGGAAGTGGCCACCAACCCGTCCCCATTGCTCGCCATATTTCCACCCTCTACCAAGAGTGGCACTGAACGCAGGGGAAGATCCATCATCCTGGCCAAATGCACCCCCATGATCTCATCCTTTACGCGTTCTTCCCGCATGATCCGGGTCTGGTATTTTGTATCGACCATCATGACGGAGTCATCCTCATACCGGAGGATGATCGGCGCGTAATCCCGGATCCACATCGTATCGGTCGGCAAGACCAGGAACCGCATGGCCTCCGGGGGAAGCCCATTGCTTTTCATCAGATTTGCCCCGCGCTCGGCCTCCGCAACATTTTGGACAACCCCGAAAAGGGGAGTCTTCCCGTCAATGGCCTTGGCTATGTCGACAAACAACTGCGGGGTCAGGTGAAGGCGGCCTTTGCAACCGATTAAAATTGCAGCTTGTTTATTATGCTCAGCCGCAGGAAAAAAGTCCTCTGGTTCTGTCTTCGAACTCGCCCTCAGACCCCGCTGCTGCGGGGACGGATCATCCTCCAAATTATCCAGGTCACCCGGATGGGATTTGAAAGGGAAGTGGTTCCCAAAAAAAGCCCCGGCTACAAAAACTAAAATCGTAAAGATCCCGACCCGATAAAAGGAAAAATAGGCCTTAGGATGTTGGCCCTTGGTTTCGGGCGGACTGGATGGCGGGGTGTCAGGAATTGCCGTCCCGGCTGATTGTCCGGGTTGGGTGGTTTGGGTATTTTTGGAATTGGTGGAGGTATCAGATGCAGGCCGGGACTTATTTTTTTTCACACTTGGGATAGGATAGGATAGGATAGGATAGGATAGGATAGGATATCACCAAGCCTTTGGAACAGTACAGGTTAGGTATCAACTTGGTGAAGTTAGTGGGCAAGGTCGCCCTTGCCACTAACAGAACGATGGCATCAATACGCTGATTATCGGCCTGTAAACCTAAAAAGAACGACCAGAAGCAAAAGAACGACCAGACGGGGTCAGGACTTGATTTGGGTGATCTCCTTGGTGGCGATGCCGATAGGGCGGTCGAGGGGGATGCCGGCGCAGGAGAGAAGGGTGGTGAGGAGGT
>JAYPDO010000153.1:5652-10661 GCA_038125285.1 Opitutia bacterium | reverse complement strand
CATCAAGCAAGGCTACCTAGAAATGTCCAACGTAAATGTCGTGGAAGAAATGGTGAACATGATCGTAGCCCAACGTGCCTACGAGATTAACGCCAAGTCCATTCAGACCTCTGATGAAATGATGGGCAGGGTCAACCAGCTCAAACGATAACCTTCATAGAATAGGATCGGATCCTGATGAAATACCCGCCAGCTACTACAGCCGCACTTGGGCTAATCCTATTTTTTGCCCCGGCCCAAGCGGGGTTGGAGCTTCTCCTTCAACCTTTGGATCCTTCTTCTTCCTCGCCGGTTGCGAAACCTGTGCAGATAACGCCTGCGTATGCCCCGGATGTGCAGGCCATACCCCTTGCCCAAGGCGAGGTGGCGGAGGTCACACAAGCGGAAGGCAACGTCCTTACTATCGACAAGCTCCTGCCCGAGTTGGTCGCTGGCCTTATCGAGAAGCACAATATTGAGGGAGATTTCCGTCTTACGCCCCGTGAACGTTGGAACCCCTTTTACGTCCCCGGCGGGGACTGGAAGGTTGAAGTAGTGGAATCAATCCCGTCCCGTTTGGCCTCCATTTCAATCATCCAGTTTAAAATATATGGTGGCGACCGACTGCTTGGGGTTTGGAAACAATCCTTCAAATGCCAACTTTTCCAGGATGTCCTGTTCAGCGAAGACAACCTGTCCAGGGGGCTGAATGTATCTGAATCCGACTTCGCAGCCCGCAATGTGGATGTCCTCCAACTTCGCCAGCGACCGGTATTGGCTGGTGAGTTGGATGGCCGGCAGCAACTCCGCCAGTACCTTAACCCGGGCACGCCCCTTTCCTGGAGGCATGTCGCCTCGGTACCCCTTGTCCGAAGGGGAGAGATCATTGATGTCGTTGCTATGGAAGGCGCTTTGATGATTTCCATGAAAGGCAAGGCCATTGACGATGGTGCTGACGGCGACCTGATCCGAGTTTCCAACCTCTCCACCAACAAAAAATTCCAGGCCCAGGTCATTGACGACAAGAAAGCGCGAGTCCTCTTCTAAACGATGGATACCTCCTCTAGATTAACCCGGTAACCCGACTGAGACCATGAAACATAAAATTTTGCCATACCTCTTCTTCGCAGGAACAATCCCTGCCATTCCCGCGACGGCAAAATCACTTTGGGCGAATACTGCCCCTGCCCGTTCCGCTTACTCGGACAGGTTGGCCAGCCAACCGGGGGACTTGCTCACGGTGGTCATATCCGAAACAACAAGCCTCAGCGGAACGCAGCGTAGCAGCCGCGAAAGGTCCTCAAGCATTGCCAGCGAAGTCAAAGCCTTCCTCTTTAGCCCCACTGCAAGCAAATTCGGCACCCACAACGGGGAACTCCCGCAAACTGACATTTCCTCTTCAGCCTCCTCTGAGGGCGGTGGTACCGTGACCAACAGCACGACCTTGCGTAGCCAGGCCACAGTGCGGGTAATCGACGTGTTGCCTAATGGCATCCTCGTTGTTGAGGGAACGCGTGCCGTCGCTTTCTCTGGCCAAAAATACTTTGGCAAACTTCGTGGCTTCGTCCGCCCGGCAGACATTTCCCGCGCCAATACCATCCCTTCCAGCGCCATTGCCGACGCACACATCGAGTATGTCTCGGAAGGCAGTCTCACCCAAAACGAGAAACCGGGGTTCCTGTCCCGTTGGTTTACCAAGCTGAACCCTTTCTGACCCCACAAGAATTTACTAACTGAACCACAAATCACACGGAGCCATCCATCGTGAAAAATATACAATCCATTTGCATCGCCCTCGCCCTCTCTGCGGCCATTACCCAGTTCGGCTACGCAGCGAGGATCAAGGACCTGACCTCTGTAAAAGGGGAACGGGACAACCAATTGCACGGCATTGGCCTCGTCGTAGGCCTGGCTGGCACCGGGGATGGTAAGATCGAGCAGACGGAACGCTCCGTTATCAATTTCCTGAAAAAGGAATTCGACTTGGAAATCATCCGGTCGGACAAATCCAGGAATGTCGCCGCGGTATTCGTTACGGCCGACATCGGTCCATACGCCAAGGAGGGCAGCAGGATTGACGTCATGGTCTCCTCTGCAGGGGACGCGGCATCCCTCCAGGGCGGCACCCTCTTGCAAACCCGCCTATTCGGTGCTGACAAGCAAATGTACGCCGTCGCCCAAGGCCCCATAGCGGTTGGCGGTTTCCTCGGCGGAAACCCTGACCAGGGAGCTGGCATCCAAATCAACCATCCATCCAACGGGGTCATCACCAATGGTGCCATTGTAGAGCGCGAAATCCCCATGGAACTTGTGAATATTGACGGGAGCCTTGACCTCCTGATCAACAACCCTGATGCCGCCACCGCCGCCCGGATCGCCGAGGCTATCAACCAATTTTATCCGGCCAGCTCCCTGGCCATGGATCTGGGTACTGTCAATGTGCGGGTACCAGCCCTATACCGTCCGCAAGTTACCAACTTTCTTGCCGCGATCGGCAGCCTGGATGTCACCCCTGATGTCCCCGCCAGGATCGTGATCAACGAACGCACTGGGACAATCGTAGCTACCCAAAATGTTAGGATTTCCAAAGTGGCGGTCAGCCATGGCTCCATCACCGTGGCGATTGAAAGGGAGCAGCAAGCTGTCCAGCCCGGGCCGCTAGCCCCGGATGGTGCCCAAACCGTCGTGCTTGACGGCCAGAACGTGACCGTGAAGGAAAAAGTGGGCAACTTCCAGATCATAGACGAAGAGCTAAGCAACATCCCCCCTGACCTCCAACCTCAGTACAAGGATTTGCCGACCCTCGACCGCTTGACCACCGCCCTTAATGCAATGGGCGTCACTACCCGTGAAATGACAGCGATCCTACAGGCCATGAAAAAGGCCGGGGCGCTCCACGCCGAACTCATCCTCAACTGATTTTCCAAACCACCAGCAACCGCCCGGTCATACTTCCCATGGATCCTCTCGCAACAGCCAAACCTTCCGTCCCCAACTGGGCGAAAGATACATTAGACAGCGCGACCAAGTCCGACCTGCCCCAACTCACGACGGACGATGCCAAGATCGAAGAAGTCTCGAAGCAGTTCGAGGCGATCATCCTGCGGAATTTCCTCAAGGAAGGCCTGAAACCCATGTTCAAGTCCTACCTGGCCGAGGATAATAGCCAGAACAGCATTCACCGTTCCTACATCGTGGATGCCCTCTCCCAAAGCATGGCCGAGAGGCAGGCGCTGGGGATCTCCAATGTTCTCCAGATGCAGCTCAAGTCCCAGTACGCTACTACAAACAAAGCCACTTCCAAATAATATAAACAATGATGAATCCTACCTTAGACCAGACCGCTTTGGATGAGCTGACAACCATCCTTCGTAAGGAACTCGAAGAGTACGGGGCTCTCCTCGCCCTCCTCGTCGAGCAGCAGGAGTATATCCTCCAGAGGCAACCGGATACCCTCATGAAAATCAATGATGAGGTGGAATCCCAGATGCAGGTCAACCACGGGCTACTCGAGAAACGCAAAAGGGTACTCCGCGCCCTTTCCAAGCAACTTGGGAGGGAGGAGGAATCCACCGTCTCACAGCTGATCCATTGCTTACCGGAAGGCCAGCGCCCGATGTTCGAGTCCCTGACTGCTGAGATTAACAGCCTCATCAGCAATGCACGCAGGAAAGTAAAGCAAAACCAAGTGTTACTGTCCCGCTTGTCCGAAGTGACTAGCGAGATACTGGATGCAGTAGCTCCCGAAGGTAGCATTACTAAGACCTATGACCGCCGGGGCGACCTCAAGGTCAAAAGCAACATTGAGAAGCGCTCCCTCAAGGCGACTGTCTGACCCTGCGTCCCTCCCCGAACTAATCCGAACCCCCATTCCACAAGATGGCCCAACTGATCAGCGACATCCTGCGAAATGCCCAAGCCTTGGGCTACCATGGCAGGGCGGTGGAAACCGCCGGGCACAACCTCGCAAACCAAAACGACCCTTCCTATGCAAGGCAAAGGCTTGCCCTCAAGGATGCCCTTAGCATCGACAGGGGTTTTGCAGGGGTGGAGCCGGGAGGGGTCACCACTTTTGGCCGGGAACATGCACGTAGCATGATCCTTGATCGCCAGATCACGGCGGGAAGCGGGGATGTCGCCTATGCCCAGGCACAACGGGATGTCCGCAACGACCTCCAAGTCGCATTAGGGGAGCAGATCGACCGCCAATCCTCAACGACCAGCCTGGACACCAACCCTGAGTCCGATACTGTCGAAGGAAGCCTCTCTAAAGCGATCGACGAATTCTTCAACGCATTCCAAGAGCTTTCGGCCACACCCACCGACTCCGCCCAAAAGGAAGTCCTCTACCAAAAAGCAGGGATGCTAGTCACGAGGTTTAACCTCGTGGACGAACGGATCGAGCAAGTTCGCAGTAACCTGAAGGAAAATATTTCCGACGAGGTCGCCAAAGTGGACGGCCTTGTGGCAGAAATTGCAGAGCTTAATGACCGCATCCAGAAACTTGAGTACAAGCAACGGGGGTTGGCAGTTGACCTTCGTGACCAACGCCAGCAAGCCATCGAAGAACTCGGCGGCCTTGTCAGCATTGAGATCCAGTATTTGAATAACCAGCAAGTGGGAGTCACAGCGAAGACCGATGGAGGGGACATTGTCCTGGTTGACCTCGACGGGGTAGCCGGGGACTTTGCGAATGAAGAAGATGGTACGTTGAGTTTTGACCCTACCCGCGGTTCTATCGCTGGGCTCCAGGATGCCGAGACCGCGATTGACAAGCTCAAGAACGAGAACATCGACCCGCTAGCCGCCCAACTGGTTACGGCTGTCAACCTGGCATATAATTCCGGGGGAGACCCGGCCGGTAATTTTTTCATTCCGGATAGTACCTCCGCAGCCAGCATAACGCTGGCCGCAGAGCTCGCTCCTTCCAATATCAAGGTTTCCGAAACCGTATTCCCCGGAGCCAACGACATTGCCCAAGGGATAGCGCTATTGGCACAAAAAGAATTTTCCGTGGATGGTGGGGATAC
>JAYPDO010000153.1:0-5642 GCA_038125285.1 Opitutia bacterium | reverse complement strand
GGATCTCCGTGCCGCAGAGGCCGACTTGGAAATGTACTCCCTGGCCGAACTGGGTATTATCCAGCAACGTGAGGAGCTTGGCTCTGTCAATATGGACGAGGAAGTTACTGACCTCCTTCGCTACCAGAGAGCCTTCCAAGCCACCTCCAAAGTCATTTCCACACTGGACCAACTGCTTGAAACCGTTGTGACCGGCCTCATCCGGTAAGGCCTCCAAAATTAAGAATCCAAATGCAGCTATGAAAATTGGCACGAAACTTTCTTTGTAGGGTGAGCCGGTCTAACCGGAAAATATGGACGGCTGCCACGTGCCGCACGGCAGATAGCTACTATAGTGGCACCCTGAATGAGAATCTCATCCCTCACTACCTCACAGACCCTCCTGCGTAATCTCCAGAATCTGGATCAGCAGCAGTTCAAACTGCAGAAGCAGGCTGCAGATGGTCAGAAAATTTCCAACCCGTCGGATGACCCCACATCCCTAGGGCGTGTCTTGCGTTTGGAGTCGGAAAAGCGGGAAATGGTTCAACTGCGCCGCAACGCCGACCACGCCCAAGCCATCGTCTCCGCAGGATACACAGCTTTACAGCAGATGAAGGAGATCATGGACGATGTCCAGCAGATCGCCATCAACAACTCTTCCGGTTTCAATCCCAATACATTTCTAGTGGATGCGGGTCTGTTAAAGCAACACTTGGATGCGGCAAGGGTGCTGGCCAACGACTCCTTCAATGGTGACTATCTGTTTGGGGGTGCCGCATCCGACACCTTGCCCTACGATGATACTTTCCAGTTTACCGGTGACCGGGAGATCCTTTCCCTGGCTCAGACCAATCTCCAAGTGGGTAAAGATACTTCCCTTACCCCCTTCCTTAAAGTTGCCGCCACCGAGGAAGACGACTTTTTTGCCTCCTTCTTCAACGATATCCAGGACTTGATCTCTGCCCTAGAGGAAGGGCATGCCGGATATGAAGATGGGGACGAGTCCGTGATCAACAACGCTGTCACCCAGATCCGCCTCCTTGATACCACCATGAACAGCACGGCAGATAAGTTGGCTGACAACCTCGGGCAACTTGCCGGGAAAGAAATGAGGATCCAGATGTCAAAGGCACACGACGACGAGTGGTTCCTCCAGACCGAAAACCGTATTTCCCAGGAGGTCGATGCTGACTTGACGGAGGTCATCGTACGCTTAAACGATTCCCGCAACGCTTACCAGGCGGCCATGCAGACGGGTGCCGACCTCTTCAAGCTATCCCTTCTCCAATACATCTAACCTGAATTCATGACCGACTCCCCCAACGAGCAGGATCACAACATAATTTCCTTTCCCCAGGGGATATTCGGCTTCCCCGACCTCAGGTGTTGTGAGTTAATCTATAAGGAGGACGAACTCCCCTTCATGTGGCTCCAGGAACGAGAGAAAGGCGGCCTGGCCTTCATCGTCCTGGATCCTATTGGTTCGATCCCCGACTATACCGTGGAGATCCCGGATTCGGATGTGGACTTTCTGGGCATCGCTGCCCCTGAGGATGTGTTGATCCTCAATATCGTCACCATCAATAAGGGTATGCCTCAAAAGATCACGGCCAATCTTGTGGGGCCGATCATCGTAAACCGCCAGACCCGTCAAGCCCGGCAAGTGATCATTAATAATTACGAAAGCTATTCGCCCAAGTACGAGTTGCCCACTGGGGATCCCGAAACCGCCGGGGTGTGATAATATAATGCTACCCGGAGATAATCTTTTGAAAAATCATTCCATGAAGGAAGTCCCATGCTGATCCTTTCCAGAAAGGTCGACGACGCTATCCTAATAGGGGACGAAATCGAAATCCGGATCACCAAGGTCGAAGGAGACACTGTGAAAATCGGGATTGATGCGCCCCGGCATATTAAAATCCTGCGTAAAGAGGTGAAGGTAGAGCAGGAAGAGGAAACTAAGGCCGCCGCAGCCGCGGCCAAGGACGTCCCAGGAGGGTTGAAACTTCCGACATTCAAAAAGCCTGTTGGTTTGCCTCCTGCAAAACCTGGCGGTGGGACAAGTATCAAACTTGGCAGTTTAAAGAAGCCAAGTAGCCAGTAGCCAAGGCCAAAAAACTTTTCCCCTTAAATGGGGAGGCTTGTTTGCAGACCGACAAGCGTTCAGAAGTTGGAATTTCCAGGCAGTCTGCGGATCACTTCCTGTGCCGGGAGCCTTGATTACGCAACCAGAGGCTCCGCCAACATTTGTTCCACTTCCTTGAGGGTATTGCTCAACTCCTCGATCTTGGATTGGATCGCCTCTTCCTTGGAAGAAATCTGCTCCCTCTTGAACTCAAGGACATAGCGGGCGCCTGATTGCTCATCCAGTATAGCCGGGGTCTCTGGCTTGGGGGTGGTATTTTCCTTGGCCACCTCTTCGGCATTGGCTTCCTCTTTTTTGGTGCCTTTTCCCTTTTTGCCCAGCGCTTTTGTTTCCTTGGATTTCACCTTCTCGACTTTGGACTCGATCTTTGATGTCTTGATCGTGACCTTGTTCCTGTAGGGGCGGAAAATTCCAACGGCAATCAAGCAAACGCCAAACGCACAAGGCAAGACTGCCGTATCCTTGCTGAGGATGCCGAAATAAAAGAAGACGACACCCAGGATGATCAGTGCGGTGTTGATGGCAGTATGCAATGTACGGCTCTTCTTGATGCGCCTGTTGACCTCGGCTTGCTTCTCCTCCTGGATCCTGCGGTGGAGCTCTGCCTTTTCCTTTGCTTCTTCCTCCTTGCGCTCCTTTTCCTCGTCCTCGTGCCTGAGGAAAACATCCAGCGAACTGCGTTGGTTCAGCAGCTCCCCTAGCTTTGCCTCCTCCACGCTTCTCTTGGCTTTAAGGTTAGCGAGCCGTCTTTGTAAGTCGGCTGCTTTGTCAGACCAAAATTCGGTAGCCCTGTTACTGAGGGTTTCGCTCATGGGGGAGGGGACAAGCTCCCTGTATGAGTGTACCAATTTTTTGTACTCGTCCATTACCCGGAATTTTCCAGTTCCCTCCTCAAAGTACCCGGGGTTTTCCTCTACAAAGGTAATGTACCCTTCGGCGGAATCGTTGAAGAGGAACTCCAGGTCTGTCTTTGAGAAATAGTTAAGGCAGGCGAGATGATCCAGGTAAGTCCTGGACTTTGCGTTCCCGAATTTTCGTACGATTTTCGTAAATTTTGCTGAAGTTTCGTTATTTGCCTTGAAGGCCTCCGGATCATCCTGCCTCATCCATTTGATCAAGGCATCTTTCAACTTTTTGTTGTATGTGGCCTGACCGTCCGCCCCCTTATTAACCAATTGGGATTTACTGATCCAAGCATTGGCCTTTTGTGCGTTTTCTTCGTCAAAGAAAAGCCTGAAGGCCTCCCCAGAGCACTCTGGAAGGTGTACAGATGCGGTGACCCAGGCACCTTGTTCATCCGAACAGCCTTCTAGGAAGCCTTGGACCATGGAGATGGATTCCTGGTCAATTTCTTCCTTGAGAAGTGCATCGGCAGCATCGGCTATTTTTCCAGGCAGGCCTTGTGTGCGCGACAGGAACTCAGATACTGATACCTCCGGCAACGAAAGTTTAAGAAGCAATTCCTCTATTTGGGATTCGCCTAACGGGGAAAGTTCCAGGGTCTCGGTATTAAATTTATCCTCAGGGAAGAACTTTTTGACTATTTTGGCATCCCCGGAGGTTGTCGTAATGACAAAGGAAATGCTGTCCGCAGGACAACTCTCCTGTAATTGGTCGATCAGGAACTCCTTGATCCAGAGTTGTTGGTTCTTGGTGTAACCCTCAAAATCCCTCACCAGGATCACGGCTTTGGATTCATTCCCATCCGCATCTTCCCCAAGACCAAGGAAATCATTCTTAAAAACTTTGCCCCATACTTGTGCAGGGCTCTCAATCTCCTGACCGGTCGCTACCCCGCTGGCCTGCATTTCGGCCAAATTGTTGACCCTGTGCATCTCCCTGCCTATCTCAATTGCCGCTTGGTCTGCGCGTTTCTTGAGGATTGGGTTGTTGGTCTTGATGCACTGGGGGATTAGGTTGTGATACTTTTGTTGGTCCGGTTCCTCCTTAATCCTTGCCGGATCCACCCACAAAACAGCTTGTCCTTCTGCATCCAGGCTTTCCCTTAGTTGTGCGGCAAGATCCCCTTTCCCTGTACCCTTTTCTCCGGACAAGAGGAAGCACTGTGTCTTCGCAGTAGGGCTTCCTCCAAACAAGTTGTCCTTCAAGCGGGCGGCTTGTCCGCTCCTGAAAGTCCTGATCAACTCTTTTATCATGGCTGCTGTAGGGTAATAGGGATGGGTAATCTAAGTGGATTCGGATAACGCGCCCCGCGGGAAGGCTCCCCTTTAAGTCGGAAGGTTTGGGCCTTCGTTAAGCTAAATTTTCCCGATCGGCCCGTATCCAGGCAACTTTTTCTGCTGGATAAGGCACCCTCCTAATAAAAAAAGGGCTCCCCTTGCTGGGGAGCCCTTTCATAATGGCAATAGTAAACAGTAAATTCGCCGGCATTGAAGTGCCGCAAATGATTTTAGCCCAAGAGCTGCATCAGCGTGTTTGCCCCAACATTGTTGGCTTGGGCCAACATGGATGCTGCTGCTTGCACTCTGATTTGAGCCCTTGCAAATCTACCTGACTCTTCAGCAATATCTGTGTCAATGATCCGGCCTCGAGCTGCTTCCAGGTTTGTCTTAGCAATGGCTGCATTGTCGTATGCGTAATTGAGCACGCTTTGGTATGCACCGTTTTGTGCTCGCAGGTTTGACAGGGCTTGCAAGTCAGCGTTGATGGCTGTGACGCCGTTATTAGAGAGACTAGTGATGTGTTGTGCTATTCCAGAAACGTATTTTGCTGCCGTCGTTACTCCGACATTGGTTATGTTTGTGGCACCTGAACCGAATAATACCATGTCGCCCGTAGTTAGGTTGGACGTCGGTATGGTATGCTGAGCAGTTGTTCCCCAGATTGGAGAACCATTGAATTCTGCTTGGGCTAGCTTTACCAACTGTTCTTGAAGCACTTTGAATTCTTCGTTGTAGTTTGCCTTGTCTGTTGAATTTTTGGATGGGTCTCCAGCCATGGCAGCCAACTCAGCGACTCGGCTCACGATATTGTTACCGGTTTGTAGAAAACCATCCTGGACTTCCAAGAAGGAGATGGCGTTCTGGATCCCTCGTTGGACAACACTATAACGGGTAACATCGCTCACCATCCTGAGTTGTATGGCTTCGCTTGCTGCATCGTCATATGAGTTGGCGATTCGGTTACCGGTCGATAGCCGCTTCAGGCTACTTGTAAGGTTACGGTTCGCATGGTCTAGCGTACGCATGGCGGCAGATGCTGCCGGGTTTGTTCCTATAGTTACAGGCATTTTATCTATCTTCCTTGATTTTATTACGATGATTCCTTCGTCGCAGAGGGATGGTTTTAAATGGTCCACCAACCATTATGTCTAATGCCACCATGGATTAGACGCAGGTGTATTGACTATCGAAGTGGATTATTTAGTTATCGCGCATGCACCATGCGCAGAAAAATTGTGACATTTTGTTGAAGGATTTCTCCTTGGGTTTGTGACTATTTGAAGGAGCGGGGGACTAAGCCGCACCTATAACTATCTCCGACCACAATC
>JAYPDO010000152.1:5401-10761 GCA_038125285.1 Opitutia bacterium | reverse complement strand
CATGAGTGAAAAAGGCGACGGCCGAGACCACAACCCCACCGGCTTCACCATGTGGTTCGCAGGCGGCGGCGTCGAAGGTGGCCAAACCATCGGCGCTACGGACGACCTTGGCCTCTACGCCATCGACGACAAAATGCACGTCCACGACATCCACTCCACCATCCTGGGTCTTCTAGGCCTCGACCACAAGAAAGTCGTTTACATGCACAAAGGCCGCCCCGAACGCGTCGACCTTAACGAAGGCCACGTCCACAAAACCCTCGTCCCCGAAGCAGGCTGACCCCTTTGGAGTCCAGGCTTTAGCCGCCTGTGGGAGAAGAGCATTCAGGCGATTACCCTCACCCATCACCCTGTCACCCCGTCACAGATGAAGACTCCCCTTACCCTCGCCCGGGAGTACATGGTCTGCTGCTTCGGCGAACGTCCCCCGATGGAAATGCCCTGCCCGATCAAGTAGACCGGCCAATCAACGTAAGGCAGGCCGCGGCATCGGTGCCCCGGTTTCCTTTAACCACTTCCCCAACTCCGCATCCAACCTCTTTGCCAAACCAGGCTTCTCATTAGCCAAATTCAGCTTCTCGCTGAGGTCTTCCGCCAAGTTGTAAAGCTCCAACGAACCGTCGTCGTAATTCCGCTTCAGCTTCCAGTCCCCTTCCCTTACTGCCCCGGCCAAACGGTTGCCCATGTGCCAGGCGTAGTTGGGGTAATGAAAGAAGATGCGCTTGCGCCGGAGATGGCCACTTTGGCGGAACAAGGGGAGCAAACTTTCCCCGTCCAGAGGTTGGGCCGTAGGTTCCAGTCCTGCCAACTCCAGGAAGGTCGGGTAAAAATCCATGCTGATGACCGGTTCGTGGCACAACGTCCCGGCCTGTACTTGCCCCGGCCATTTGACTAACATTGGCACACGAATCCCACCTTCGTAGAGATACCCTTTGGCTTCCCTTAGGGGACGGCAATCCGAGACCCCGGCAAACCCGCCGTTGTCACTGGTGAAGATGACCAGGGTGTCTTTGGAAAGCCCCATTTCGTCCAAAGTCTTGAGCAGTCGCCCTACATCCATGTCCATCGCTTCGATCATCGCCCCATAACGGCTGTCGTTAAGGCCGGGACCCTTCCGGTCCTTGTACTTCTCCAACAAAGTCCCGGGAGCCTGCATCGGCCAATGGACGGTGTAGTACCAAAGGTGCACCATCCAAGGGTTCCCTTTGTTTGCCTTGATGAATTTGATCGCCTCGTCCGTCAACCGGTCCGGCAAGTACTCCCCATCCGGGCCGTCTGGCAACTCCGCATTCTTGTACGGGGAAAAGAAACTGGGCGGCCCGCCAAAACTCGTACCCCCGATGTTCACATCGAAACCCTGCCCAACCGGGGAAAGTTCGTCCGCGACCTTCCCGCCCTTGGCGACACTGGGCGCGACATGCCATTTGCCCAGGAAGGCGTTGGCATAGCCCGCCTCCTTCATCCTTTCGGCAATCGTCACGGAATCCGAGTCCAACTGCGGGGTCAATTTGGCGGGTTGCGGCCTACTGTCCTCAGGGAAAAACAACCCTGGCAAATGCGTGGTCATCCCGATACGTGCCGGGGCTTGGCCTGTCAGGACTGCACACCTGGTCGGCGAACAAACCGGCGCGGCGGCATAGGCGTCTGTAAAACGCATCCCTTCCTTCGCCATCCGGTCTAGGTTTGGAGTGTCGACCAGCTTGTTACCCTGGCAGGCCAAGTCCATCCAGCCAAGGTCATCGGCCATGATGAAGAGGATATTCGGCTTGCAGGGCTTGGCGAGGAGAATGGCAGGCAATACAAAGAGGCTTGCAATGACAGGTTTCATGATGACTTGGGTTTCGCAATATGGAGCGGCGATCTTTGGACGCCGTTCGAGGAAAGGCCACCCCTCAAGATTTGCAGAAGTTCAAAAACGGCTACCAAAGTTCGCCGCTCCGATTATTTCACGGCTTCCAAAATAAAGTCCAAGAGCGGCTTGGGGTCTTTCAAACTATGGGGATGGTGGTCAACGCCCTCCTTCCGGATGACCACGATCTTCCCGCCCAAGGCTTTGTAACGCTGTTCCAGGATGTCGGTATTTTCCTCTACCGGCACTACGGAGTCCGCCTGGCCGACGACATGGATCAGCGGGATCCCCGCTTTGGCCAAGGGTTCCAAACGGTCAAACGGGTTCCCCTTGAAATCCTTGGCAGTTTCCTCTGTGAGTCCATAGGCAGCCATACATGTCTTCCATGCGGCTCCACCCCCTTTGCCTTTCCCCCCCGGCCAACTCCTGATGTCGAGTACCGGGGCATCCCCATAAATGCAGTGCACCTTGTCCGGGTTGGCCGAAGCCCAGTTGTAAATGATCAGCCCGCCCCGGCTCATCCCTTCAAGCACGGTTTTCTTGGAAAATTGATGCTCACCGACCAAGTAACCGTAAAAATGGTTCCAGCGGGCAACCGCCTCGTCATTGCCAAACAAGTTGCCCACTTCGCAGTACACAACATGCCAGCCCAGTTCCAACAAAGCCTTGTCCAACTGCGGTTCATGCCCCCAAAACCGGGCCCGCCAGATCCAGGGCTTCCCACAGGCAACGTTGGCGGGTTCGGCAACTTTGCAAGCCACGCCGTCGAACTGGAATTCATAGAGGTCAAACCCATGCCATTTCCATGGCGTACCAGGGAACTTAGCCTGGATTGACGGCGCAAAACAGAGGAACAGGAGGGTCTGCAAGATTTTCATAGTCATTTCAAATGGGCGGAAAGGGTTTAGCTATCCAGGAATTATAGCCTGTCCAAGCAATCTCATTTTTCCATCAGGAAGGCGACCAAATCCAAAAAGTCTTTTTCGGGGATAGCGGCGCCGAGGGCGGAGGGCATGAGGGAAAGGGCGGTTTGCTCCGTTTTGGCAATATTGGACTTGGCCAGAACTATCTCCCTGCCCGTCAAGTCGGCGAAAACAACGGCCTCGCCTTCTTCGCGGCGTTTCAAGCCCTGGCCGACGGCACCGTCCTTGAGGGTAACGGTGGTGTAGCGGAAGGCGACGTCTACATTCCGGTTCGGATCGAGGATGTCTTCGATGACCCGTTGCGCCCCGCGGCTTCCAATCCCGTCGAGTTGGGGGCCTACCAAGTTACCGATGCCCCCTTTTTTATGGCAGGCGGAGCAGTAGAGTTGGAAGGTGTCGCGGCCGTGGGCGGGATCGGGCTTTCCGGATTGGAAACCCTTTAAGCGGGCGGCGATGAGGTTGTCCAATTCCTCCATTGGGGCGGATGGCCCGGACGCAGACTGCTTGCCGTGCAGGGATTCGAGGGTTTCCTTGGCCAATCCCTTGGTCCTGGCAGCAATTTCGGGATCCGTGGCCAAACTTTGCACCTGGGCGGACAGGCTACGGATTTGGAGGTCCCGGACCAGGCTTAGGCCGGCTTCCCTCATTTGCCCTGGACTGGAGGGGTCGACTAATTCCAGGCCGGGTATTTGCGGTTCGATCCGGGCAAAGGCCAGCCATGCGTAGGATTTCCCGTTGTTCCCGTCGGTCACTTCGATAAACACTTTGCGACCACCAAATTCTTCCAAATCCCACACCACTTGACGAGCCACATCATTGCGGGGAGGGACGGCCTCCTTGAGGATTTCCCCGGTGGAAGCGTCCCGAAGGCGGAAGAAGTTCTTGTTTTCCAATGGTTTCCCAGGAAGGCCATCATGCCCGCAAATGTAAAACCGAAGCCATCCGGGGATGGGGAAGGTTTTGGAACGCAGGGTGCCGGTGAATTCTTCCTTCTTCGCAAAACTGGATAGCACCAGCCCTTCGGATCCCTCCTGGAACCTCCTTTTCTGGAAACCCCAGGGATTATCCGGCAGGTTGCCTGCCCCCGGCAAGGGTTGGTTCGTCCATCCGGACTCCGGGGTTTCAGCGGCCATCAACTGGGCGGCAAGGCGGACTCCCCAGGCTTGGAGGTCCGGGCCAAATTCGCCACCGCGCTGGAGGATGCCTTTGTGGATGGCGGACAAGGTGGCAGCTTGTTCCAGGGGCGCGCCTTTGCCAACAAGTTGCCGGGCCAACACTTCCATCCTTTCCAGACCGATGTTGCGGACAATGTGGGTAACTGCCTCCCCCTTGCCCAAACTTTCCGGTAGCGTGCCCATCCTCCCGAGCAAGTACTCGGCCGCATCTTCGCTTTGAACCGAGAGCGCGATTGCAGGGAGGACCGTTGTAATTGCAGGAGACTCCATCTTTGTGGAATTGATCTTGGCAAAGGCTCCCTTCTCCCGCATCTGGCCACGAAGGGCGATCCGGAGGGAATGGGCAAGGTGGTCGTCCCCGGCAGGGTTTCCGTCCTCCTTGGCAAGGCTGGCAGCCAAGGGAACAACGTGCCGGGCGGAAGGATGCAGGGAAATGGCGTTGGCGGCAGCCCGCCGCACATGGGGATCCTTGTCCTCCAAACCTTCCAGTGCGAGGCGATGGTGGCCATCTTCCCACACGGAGATATCTGCCAGGATTCGCTGGGCATGGATCCGGGCATGGTGGACGGAGGATGTGGACAACCGCATGAGCTCGTCCGTCCCAAGATTCCCGGTCCGGTGCAACACCCAGGCTGCCCATGGCGCAGCCAAGGGATTAGCCAATTCCTCGCGCAGTTCCTTAGCAGGGACTTGGCAACCCATGTCGGAAAGTGCTTGGATGGCAAGTTGCCGGCGGGTGATGTTGGGATGAGAGAGCGCAGACACAGCGTCGACAGGTTTAGAAACATCCGGGGATGGATGCGTTTTCCCCTTGTAGGTCACCCGCCAGATCCTCCCGCTGGTACGGTCGCGCCCAGGGTGGTCGAGAGGGACTTCGTAATGGCCGATTATGCGGTTGTAAAAGTCGGCAATATACAATGCGCCGTCCGGGCCGAGTTGCATGTCCACTGGACGGAACCATGGGTCTCTGGTCTTGATGAAGTCCGGTTCCTCCTTCCCTTTGGGGCTGCTGCCCCGCCAAGTGAGGCTGTCGTGGTTGACCCGGCTAGTCATGACGTTGCCGATGAAAAGGTGCCCGGAATAGCTTTCCGGCCACAAGCTGTCCTCATATAGCGTGACACCACAGATGGCCGTGGACCCGTGGTTATGGGTTATCGTGACAGGCGCGAAGCCCAGCCCGTCATGGGGCTTTCCGAAACTTGGGTAGTAGGCACCGGGGATCAATTGGTAAACGGGAGAACTATGGCAATCCGCCGTGTAGAAGTAGCCCCGGGAATCCAGGCACATGCCGAAGGGGTTGACTTGCCCCCAAGTGAATTGTTCCACGCTGGACCGATCCAGGCGGACACGGTAGGTATTGCCCGACTGGATCTGGATCTTCGAACCGTCTCCGGCTTCGACGATGGTGTGGTT
>JAYPDO010000152.1:0-5391 GCA_038125285.1 Opitutia bacterium | reverse complement strand
CAACCAACCGTCATAGCCCCGGGTGAAGGAAGAGTGCATCCCGTGGGTATCGCGTTCATAACCCAGCGGCCCGTACAGCTTCTCCCGTTTGTCCCCCACCCCGTCGCCGTCCGTATCGGAAATGTACCAGATATTCGGGATGCTCCAGACCACGACCCCGTCCTTGTACGGGTAGACCCCAGTTGGGATGTTCAGGCCGTCCGCGAAGGTCGTCACCTTGTCCGCTTTCCCGTCCCCGTCCGTATCCTCCAGCACCTTTACAGAATCTCGTCCCTTTTGGCCAGGTTTCACCGGGTACGGGTACTCAAGCGTGGAGGTAATCCACAACCGCCCCTTGGTGTCGAAGGCCATATTCATGGGCTTGTTGATTTCAGGCTCAGAGGCGAACAGGGAGATTTCAAAACCCTCCGGCAAGGCAAAGGCCGCTTGCTCTTGTGCGGGTGGTAGAGGTTGGGTCTGCCGGACTTGGGAGCGGAAGGCATCGCCGTCGTATTGGGCGTGTAGTGAAAGGCCTAAAAATAGGAACGGAAGTGTTTTGCTGTTCATGGATTCGATAATGTCAGAGATTAAAGAGCCGAGCCAAGTCCTTCCAATAGCCAGGGAAGACATCTTTCGGCAGGCAACCCTTATCCTTGCAAACCGCGGCGGCCAGACCCACCACTTCCCCCATGGTCCCGGTGGTTTTCTGGACGCGGATCTGCCCGAGGGCGACATGGGTGTCGCTGATGCAACGCCCTGCCATGAAGAGGTTGCCGATATTGCGGGAGTAGAAACTGCGGTAGGGGATGACGAAGGGCTGCTTTCGCTTTCCGGCATGATCCGCCTTGGCGATGAACTCTTCGCCGGGGAAGTATTTCGTGTTCTCCGGGTGGGGACCATGGAGGTCGATCCCCCAGGCGCTGAAGACACATCCATCAGGAAAGGCCCGGTTTTCAAGGACATCCGCTTGGTTGACCACGACATCCCCCATCAGCCGCCGTGATTCCCGCTTCCCTAGGACATAAGCCATCCAGGTGAGGTTTGAATTCTGGAATTTATCCAGGTTCTTCTTTTGGTAAGACCAATTCCCATAGATGACCCTGAACAGGTAGTCCCGGATGTACTCGGCGTCATCAATCATATCGTAGCGATACCCGGACTCCCAATCCCATGCGCTAGAGGAGGCATTCATGCAATTCTGCGCATTGAATTCCAAAGCCCAGGGACAGTCTGGGAAAGAGGATGCGGTTTTCCCATTAGCGGAATTCCAATGCAGGGTCGCCCCGAGGAATACCTTGTCCGCCTTTTCCGGTGCCTTGGACTCTCCGGTCTCGTCCCGGCCTTCGCGCCCCTTGCGGTAATCCGCCCCGGCCAAGAACCCCAAGGTGCCGTCCCCGGTGCAATCCGCGAAGAATGTCCCGGAGAATTTGCGTCTCTCGCCCGTGCGGACATGCTCGGCGGTGACGGAGATGACCTTGCCATCCTTCGCTTCCACCGCATTCATGTGGTGCTCCAGGAACAGTCGGATGTTCTTCTCGGCTTCGACGACCAAGGCCTTGTGGAGGTCGCCGCCCTTGTCGAGTTCCTCAACGACTTTGCCCAACTCCGGAAAAGGACCATGCCTGGTTTTCCCGACGATAGGCACGCGGATCTCCGAACTATTGTTCCCGCCCAAAACCGGCCGGTTCTGAATGAGCGCCACCGACAAGCCTTGCCGCGCCGCCTGCACAGCCGCCGAGATCCCGGCGATCCCGCCACCGACGACCACCAAGTCATAACTCCCGGCATCCTGCACCTGCCTATTACCAAGAGAGGAAAGTTTGGGATCGGGGACAACCACCAAGTCCTTGCTCAACAAGATTGCGTCGCACCTCCCTTCAAAACCGGTCAGGTCATGAAGGCGGACTTCCAAAGAACCCCCAGCCAATTCCACTATCCCGCCATCCTGCCAACCCCACTCTTCCCCAGTTGTCCCGAAGGTGACAGGCAAGGCTTTCCCGGCAAGCGACACTAGGAACTTTCCTGGCGAGCCTGCCACCTTCCACCGGGCCGTCCAGTCCATCGTCCTAACCCAAACCCGGTACTTCCCCGCGGAGGGGACAACCACCGTCGTAACGGCATCCAAAACAGGCTTCCCCATGCCATGAGCCAGCAAATACGGCGAACCCATTTGGTCCATGAACTGCGGATCGACCACCCAACCCCCGGTTTCTTGGAAGGACTCGGCTTGGACCAGGATGTCGGCAAAGAGAGCGAGCGGAAAAAGGAAAAGGAGCGGAAAGAGGATAGTATTCATGGGCTTTATTTGGATGAACCTTAGTGACCGGATTGACCCCTTTTACAACGCGAAACCTCCCAACATATCAACGCAGTCAATAGCATCAATGAAGTCCCGTGAAAATTTGTGTTACATTGTGCTCTTTTGTGTTTTTCTTTTTCTAATGTTTTTTAATGGTTCTTTTTATTTTCATTGTGTTCTTGCGTCTGCAAACTGCACCTAAATTTAAAATTAAAATTAAAGACCACGCGCCCGCAGCCCAAACCACCACCTGATGTCCGAATCCAAGACTGTCACGATCCGCCTCCCGGCGGAGACCTATGACAAGATCCGCAAAGTCTGCGGTGAACTCGGTGATGCGTACAACTTCAACCAGTTCGTCAACCAAAGCCTGAGCTCCACCCTGGATATCATCGACCACGACTCGGAGCATATCCCTGTCCCGGCATTCGCCATGATGGCGAGGTTCATGAAAAGCTACAAAGCGGCGACCTTTTCCTCGCCAGGAATCGCGGGCAACGGAAATACAAACGGGGAGGGCCAGGCATGAAGAAAGTTTCCCGCATCTGGATCCCCTTACTGGTCTTTCTCTCCTGCTTGTCAGCCCTGTTCAGCAGCGACATGCTGGTCGCCCAATTTGGCCACAACCTCTCAAAAGTTGCCCAAAGCACCTTCATCTATGGCATCCAAATCGGGGTCTGGCTCTCGGCAACGCTTTTGCTGAACCGTCTGCTAGAAACCTTCTTCTGGGACGGCTTTGTAGCCAAAGTGTCGGACAGGAAAGTCCCCAGGCTCCCGAAAGATGTAACTGCCCTTGTACTGTTCAGCCTAGCTGCCATCGGGATTACCGCTACCGTCTTCGAGAAGTCGGTGGCAGGGATCATGGCGACATCCGGTATCGCCTCCATCGTGATCGGCCTGGCGTTGCGGAACGTCATCCTCGACATGTTCATCGGCTTGGCGATCCACGTGGAGCGGCCATTCAAAATCGGGGATTGGATCCAGATCCACCGCAACCGGCAAGAAACCCACGTGGTGGCCAAAGTGATCGAAATCAACTGGCGCACTACTCGCCTCAAGACGACGGAGAACAACATGATCGTCATCCCCAACAATGTGATCGGTTCCTCCATAATAACAAATTACATGGAGCCTAAGCCGCACTTCCGGGTCGACCTCCCGTTCATGATCGACTTCGAGATCCCGTCCGAGCGGGCATCCCGTGTCCTGGAAGCTGGAATCCAGGCAATCGCGGGGCAATTCGGCATCCTCGAAAACCCGGAACCGGAAGTACGCCTCAAAGAAGCTACCCTCTCCGGGCAACTCTTCCATGTCCGCTACTTCATCCTCCCTGCCCACATCTCCCCAAACGAGTCCAGGGACCTCGTCAACCGCAGCGTCCTGGCACACCTAAAACGCTCCGGCATATCCCCGGCCAAACCAAAGGAGCACGTCTACCTGGACAAGGAACCGCCAAAGCAACTCGATACCAGCAACAACCAGGACATTTATGAACTCCTCTCGCGCACCGAGCTATTTAACAAGCTCAGCATCGAGGAATTGATGGACGTCTTCAGCGGCATGAAACGGCGGGAACTCCGCAAGGGCGACACCCTATACCGCCAAGGGGATAGAGGGAACACCATGTACCTGCTCCTGGAAGGCCTCCTCCACAGTACCATAGAAATCCAAGGCTCGGAACATCCCGCACGCATCGAATCGATCATGGCAGGTTCCCATTTCGGGGAAGAAAGCGTCATGTTCGGCACCACCCGCCCCTCAACCATGAAGGCATCCACCCACTGTATTGTCTACGAAATCGCCAAAGACCAAATGAAGGCAATACTGGCCAAACGGGGGGACCTGCTCTCGATGCTGAATGAGGACATCGTAGAAAGCAAAAACCAGATCACTGCAAAAACCAAGGCCGCCGCTAGGAAACGGGCACCGAAACCCATTCCCAAGGACAAGGGAAAACCAAGTGTCAAAGACACCGTTCAGACCTTCTTCAACTTTTTCTAAATGGGCAAAAAATTAGAAAATCCGAAACCTTATGACTGAGACAATGAAAACCAAATCACACACGCACCAAATCGGAAGTCTCGGCTTCCCTATGATTCTCTTTGCCGGACTACTGGCTACCACATGGGGCTTGCAAGCACAGGACGACCCACCGCCACAAATTGACTCCAAACGCTTGCGCCTGAGTTATATCGCACCTGAGCGATGCACGGACATCCTGCAAGTGTATGGGATCAATGTCGGCACCCCGGGAAAACCCGTTGACATAAAGAAGCTCCCCATCGTCTACCCGCTTCCAGGGACGAAGTTCCATGAGACCATCCTAAAGCAGGACAGCAGTTTTCCCCAAACGGAGACCGACCCACTCAACGAAGTCATCATCTTCTTTGACCGGAACAAACCGGAGCAATACGGAGAGATCATCCATATCATTGAGGAGCAAGTCGATATCCCTGCCCGGCAAATCATCATTGAGGCCATGGTGCTGGAACTCTCTTCCACAGCCCTTCGTGAACTCGGGGTACAATGGGAACTGAACCAACCCGGGGCAGGCAACTTCTTCAGCGAAAAGGTGGTTAATACTGGTAGCAACCCACTGCTGATAGGCAACATCGCCTACCCGGATATTGGCACCCCTTCCCAACTGGACATCACTACGACCAATATTTTCCGGGAATTCAACACCCGCCTGCGCGCCCTGGTCGAAAGCGGATCTGCGCAAGTCCTCTCCCGCCCAAGTGTCCTCACCCTCGACAACCGCATGGCCAGCATCAACGTCTCTGAGCAAATCCCTATCGCCAAGTCCCGCTTCCTAACTAACGGGAACTTTGCTTCCATCGACTTCGACAAGCTCACCGCGGGCATCCAGCTCTCCGTACGCCCCCGCATCAACAGCTCTGGCTCGGAAGTCAGCATGCAAATCAACGCCTCCGTAACGGCACGCGTCCCCGGGGCCGACCTCGAAGTGAAAGACAATAGCGGAAACTTGATCGCCAGCTCCCCCACCCTGTCTGTGCGCGAAGTCAAGACCTACACCCGCATCACCAACAGCACCCCCTTCATCATCGGCGGCCTGCTGTTCAGCCGGTTCCTGGTGGTGAGCGGCTTCGTAG
>JAYPDO010000151.1:8630-10763 GCA_038125285.1 Opitutia bacterium | reverse complement strand
TTACGGGAAGGTGGACAATCCCTGATTTTACCTTTGTATCCAAGACCCATGAGCAGCCAAGCAAAGCCTTCGATTTTGATCCAATATTGCCCGAAATGCAACTGGTTGCCCAGGAGCGTGTGGATGGCCCAAGAAATCCTCGGTACGTTCGCGGAGGAAATTGGCCAAGTCACGCTCCAGCCTTCCTGCGAGGCCGGTTTCTTCCAGATCCATGTGGACGGGGATTTGTTGTGGTGCAGGAAGGTAGACGGTGGGTTTCCGGATGTGAAAGCGTTGAAGCAAAGGATCCGGGACAGGATTGCGCCGGAGCGCGACCTCGGGCATGTCGACAAATGAAGGCCGTTGAGATGAACCCCTGCTTACTCATATTGATTCTCCTCCTTGGTGCTTCGCCTATGTTGGGTGCCAAGGGGCCGAATATCCTCCTGGTCATGGCTGACGACCTTGGATATTCGGACCTTGGATGCTATGGGGGGGAAATCGACACCCCGAACCTCGACGGCTTGGCCGCGAATGGGTTGCGTTACACCCAGTTTACCAATACGGCCAGGTGCTGGCCTACCCGTGCGGCTTTGCTGACAGGGTACTATGCACAACAGGTGCGGAGGGATAATTTGCCTGGCATCAAGAGGGGTTCCAGGCCGGATTGGGCACCCTTACTACCCGTTTTCCTCAAGGAACGTGGCTACCGTTGTTACCACTCCGGGAAATGGCACATCGACGGGAAGCCTGTCGCACAGGGGTTCGACCGTTCCTACAGCATCAGCAACCACGGCTTTTTCCGTCTGAAGGACATTATGCTAGACGACAAAACCCTTCCATTCGAAGGGGGGGAAGGTTGGTACGCCACGACCTCTAAGGCCGACTACGCGATCCAATTCCTCCAGGAGCATGCAAAGACCCATCCCGAAAAGCCCTTTTTCCAGTACCTCGCCTTCACTGCCCCTCATTTCCCTCTCCATGCCAAACCCGAAGACATCACGCTGTTCAGGGACCGTTATCAAGAGGGCTGGGACATCGTGCGCTTCAACCGCTGGAAAAGGCAGGCCGGAATGGGGATTACCGAATTGAAATTCAAGCTCCCTCCTTTCGAGCCCAAGGTCGGGCCGCCCTACCACTTTGAAAATGCCTACAAGATCCTGGGGGAAGGGGAGGTGCGTTTCCCCGTGCCATGGGATGCACTGACCGCCAGCCAACAAGCCTTCCAAGCCGAGAAAATGGCCATCCACGCCGCCATGGTTTACCGTCTGGACTTGGAGCTTGGCCGGGTCATCAACCAAATCAAAAAAATGGGGCAATGGGAGGATACGGTTGTGATGTTCCTTTCTGACAACGGGGCCAGTGCGGAAATTATGGTCAGGGGCGATGGGCATGACCCCAATCAACCCATGGGAAGTGCATTCACATACCTTTGCCTGGGGCCAGGGTGGTCGACTGCTTGCAATACCCCGTTCCGACGCCACAAAACGTGGGTTCATGGCGGTGGATGCAATACCCCGTTGATCGTCCATTGGCCGGCTGGGATCGAAGCGCGAGGGGAAATCCGCCAAACCCCTGGGCATGTGGTGGACATCGTTCCGACAATACTTGAGCTGACTTCGGCCAAACGGCCTGCCCTTGCCCATGCGCCGCTGCCTCCCGGTGAAAGTCTGGTCGGTTCCTTTTCTTCAGGACGCTGTAATAGGGAGGCTCCTATATGGTATTCCCACGAAGGGAACCGGGCTATCCGCTCCGGCGACTGGAAGCTGGTCGCAGCCAAAGGGGATCCCTGGGAACTCTACAACCTTGGGGAAGACCGCAACGAATCCACAGACCTTTCCAGCGCGCATCCGGACACAGTCAAGGAATTGGCCCGGGTTTGGCAGGATATGGAAACGCAGTTTGCTTCCGAACTGAAGAAGTAGCAACCCTTGAGGGAATCAGTAGGAGTGGTGCTCGCACTCATGGGTCGGGCGAACCCAGCCTGTTACCTCTGGATTATTGATGAATGTCCCCAGTCCTTTCATGATGGGGAGTTCGTCCAAGGGGTCTTTGGGGCCGGTTTTGAACCAGGTTCCGGTGATGCGGTTGTCTTTGGTTTCGAGCATGCCACGGTTGCGCAAGAGTTGCCATCTGGCGAGCGGGGAGTCGGCC
>JAYPDO010000151.1:2415-8620 GCA_038125285.1 Opitutia bacterium | reverse complement strand
GAGTACGGCTTCCGCTTGCCATCGGCACTGGACAACCGGCCGCTGAAGTTCGACGAATTCGAGCAGCGCATGCGCCAGTGCATCTTCGTCTCGGCCACGCCGGCCGACTACGAAAAGACTCACGCCGGCCAGGTGGTGGAACAGGTTGTCCTGGGCAAGGATGTACTGGGTGTTGGTTTCGGAACGGAAGAGAATCGTGGTTTCCGGGTACTCGGTCAGAACCGTGTTGTCCCGGAAAACAAGGTTTGTACGGTACCAGTCCAAGTTTCCGCTGTCCCCGCCAAAGTGGAGGATACGCCCGGATGGGTCGTCCTTGCGTTTGATGAGGAGGTTGTGCTCCACGATGGCGGTGCCATAGTCCTTCCGGTTCCGCAAAATTTCGCTGCCTTCGCCGTCAACCATGTCGAGGAGCTTATTCCCCCCGCAAATGGTGTTGTATCGGATTAGCAAGCCTGCCGAACGGTCTTTGATATTGTTGCCCATGCATCCTTGCTTCGGGGGGCAGAAACGGTTGTAGCGGAGGGTGAGCCCTTGGGATTCCGTGTAGAGGTTGTGATGCTTTCCCCTTCGTTTTGGGTCATCCATTTGGCGGTCGTCATACCCGTTGTCATAAAAATGGCACCTTTCGATGAGGATGTCCGCGGATTGGTTGCTGGTCATCAGGCCGTTGCCATTGTCCTCAAAAATGCAGTAATAGACGGTGATGTGATGGCCACTTTGTATGTGAATCCCCGCCCCGTAGGAAAGGTAAGGCGCCCTGTTACCATCGCGGTCGATGTAGTGTGCATGGTGGTTGCATCCCCTGAAATGGAGGTTTTTAACCACGATGTGCGCGGGCTCTCCAAAACCTGTTCTCTCGACGTGGCCAATCCGGAGCAGGGCGCGGTTCCCGCCCGAATAATCGGGGTGGGGGTTGGCGGGTTGCGAGGCTTCCGAAGCGTCAATTATTGGGAGCAGGCCATTCTTTGCAGGTATGCCCTCAATGGTGATGGGCTGTCCAGGCGTGCCTTGCCGGTTGATAGCCCAACGGGAATTGTAGGGCTTTTCGCGCCAATGGATTTGTACGGTGTCGCCAGGGTTGAGCGATGCCCACGGGACGGTGAGCGGGTCAGCATGATCCTGGCCTGGGCCAACGTGGTAGGTTTTGCCGAGGATCCCGTTTGCAATCAGGAGCAGTAGGGCTGGCCAGCGTTTGGCCTTTTGGGGAATTTCCAAAATCAATGATGCATAGAACCTCGAGTTTGGATACACGCTCATTGGATTGTCGCTTTTTGATTTTTGAAGAGACCGACAAGAATGGGACAATTTGGTGTCAGGGGGGGGACTTGAACCCCCGACCTCGGGGTTATGAATCCCGCGCTCTAACCAGCTGAGCTACCCTGACGAGGAAATGAAGGCCGGGATATTCAGGGTTTTCCTTCCCAAGTCAAGGGTTTGGTTCGGCGTTTTCGATAGCCGGTGGGAAGCACGATTGGCGTTCGAAAGCATGCCCAGCAGGCTTTGCATGGAAAAGCGGTCGCAGCGCTGTTCGCATACCTGCTGATGTCCCTGTTCATAAGGAAAATGCCTGTCAGGGACGGGACTTGAAAAGGCCACGGTAGAGACGATCCGCCTGAAACTCTTCAAGGTGGCCGCCCGGGATCACGATATCCACCCGGCGGATCCACTTCGAACTGCCAAGCAGCTACCCTTACCAAGGTGAGTTAGCGGCAGTCTTGCGAAACCTGAGGACTGGCTTCGTCTAGGTAAGGGTACGCCCGTTCCTATCTGCCCCGCCCCAATTTCCGCTGGTCTGCCAGATGGCACCACC
The DNA here is from genome assembly GCA_038125285.1 of Opitutia bacterium. Taxonomy (GTDB): domain Bacteria; phylum Verrucomicrobiota; class Verrucomicrobiia; order Opitutales; family JABJCN01; genus JAYPDO01. Next base: position 6,810 of record JAYPDO010000151.1, on the reverse strand, counting down.
ATGTACCCAGCGCATAATGGGCACCCCGGACATCATCGGCGTAATTTTGGTGTGAAATTATTGAGGAAATGTTCAGCTATGCAATTTTGAGCCGATTGAATCGACCATGCGGAAATTCAAAACGTAAGGACTCAAAAATGCGGTGAGAAATTCGTGTAAACAGCCATGGAAACTTGGCCAGGCTCGTCCAGTTCGAAGGGGATTCCAAAATTCCCCGAAGCCGGCTTCGGGGAGGGCTCAAAATGCGAAGAAGGTTCGGCAACCCATAATCGTCTCTTCTTCTCCCTTTACTTGGATTCCACGCCAGCCGTGTTCACAGCGACCACCCGATACTCCGCTTTCTTCCCGGAAGTGGCCGTGGCATCTGTAAACTCCATCTTGACCAGCGGGGCGGCAGGGGTGTCGCTATATTGCAGACCCTGGAAAATTGACCGGCCAAAACGGTTGGTCGGCTTTTCCGGAACGGTCGCGACCTGGTTCCCGTCACGGTAGATGATAAAATGGGATATCCCGCTTTCCAGGTCGGCTTCGGCATCCCAGGTCACGATATTGCCTTTCACAACGACGTGGGTGGGGGCGGGTGGCGGGGTAGTATCCGGGACATTCGTGTCCGTCACGTAATGCATCCACTTCTTGGCAACCGAACTGTCGGGAAGCCAGACCGCCTCAGAATTGTTGCCTTTGAACTCGCACCGAGGAACGGCCGTTACCCCAAGAAGGGGAGCCAGCCAGGCATTGTCCACTGGCATCGTTTTTAGCGCGCCTTCCTGTTTGTCCGGGAGCCTGGCCGCCAAGCAGGCATCCAGCCAAGGAATGGCCATGTATCTCTGGTTTCCGCACTCATGTGCGGTCAAAGGGTCGACGGATACTCCCACCAAGCCGCCTTTTCCACGTACCGTTTTGAAAAATGTCTCGTTCGCCGGCCAAACCTTGGCAAATCGTCCGTCCTTGACCGTCACCCCTTCTTTTGTGCCTGGGTTGCACATCATGGGGACCTGCAGCGCGGCTTCGGGCAACTTATGGGCTTTGATCGAGGGTCGGTCCGGATTCTCTTCGAATAACGGCACCCCGGACCGCAGCCATGCCGCCGCAACCCTTTCCGGATGCAGCATTACCATGCCACCGACCCAGTGGCCACCACCACTATGCCCCCACAATGCCCAGGGAACTGTCGCCAACTCCGGATGCCCGGCCATCTTCCCTAGGTCAGCCAACGCTTGTTGGAACTTGTCGCTGGAACCGTTCCGGGGATCGCACCACATCTGGCAGTCCGCCTTCTGGGGTTGTTCATAGGAAGGGGCAAGTAGCGCGCATCCATGCTTCCTGGCCAAGGCCTGCCAGTGCAAGTCGAACGCACCGGTCTGCCCGGATTTACAGGAACCTTCGCCGCATCCATGTTGGTGGACGACCACACCGCGCAGGGCCTTCACCCCAGCGGGGATCCAGACGGTGTATTGAACCGGAAATATCAACTCCCCAGATTTTTCCGAAGCCTTGTAGCGCACCTTGAAGTAGGGAGGTGCCACATCCGGGGCATTGTCGTAGGGAGGGTTCTGAGCCGAGCAAACAGTGACCAGCGCAAGGAGGAAGAGGGTTGGTTTAAGCATGACGCCCGTCATCCCAGGACAGGGACATTAGGGCGTCAATCCGCAATCCACCACATTTCGGGATTGGGCCATTCCCTCCCCGGCATTTCCGCAATTGGAAACTGGCAATGATTTAGTGGATGGGAGTGGCAAAGGCCTGCCGTCCATAGCCTGGCGCATTGCCCAAATGTTTATGCAGGCAAGATCCGCTAGGGACGCTTGCCCTTGGATTTGCCAGGGTTATTTGAAGGATTCGATCTTGGCCAAGGTGTTCTGTATCTCTTCCCTGAAGACGTCGAACTTCTTGAGGTTTTCGTCGTTTCGTTCAGGCCTGGTTTCAAGCCAATCGTCCAGATTTTTCTTAGCAGCCTTGTGAGCATCGAGCAATCCCATGTACTCCTTTGCTTTTAAAGGTGAGAATTTGGCCGTAGCTTCCTTTATCCCAGCTTGGGAGAACTTTAGTGCCCCTTTGACTTGTTGGATGAATGACTTCGGGGAAACATCCCGGCTAGCACCCAGTTGGCCTACCTTGGATTTCCCATCTTCATCCAGGACGATAAAGGTAGGGAAACCGCCAATTCCAAACTCATGTTTAAGTTTCTGGTTCCGGCTTTTATACTTTTCCGGAACCAATTCCTTGTTGTTTGGAAAATCTATGGTTACCAGGAGCAAGTTCTCCTTGGCGTAATCTTGCCATTCCTTTTGGGAAAAGATTTTCTTGTCCATCATGATGCACCACCCGCACCAGTCGGAACCGGTAAAATTAACGAAAAGGGGCATGTGCTTTTCTTTGGCGACTTTGAGGGCTGCATCGTAATCCTGGGTCCACTTACCGGGCTCCGCGCCTTCCGTTGCAGGCTTTTGGTGTGCTTCGCCTTCTGGTTTTGCGGAGGCCGGCAGGGTGGCCAGGATGGAAGCGGCAAGGAGGATAGGTGTAACTAGTCGCATGATAGGTGGTATTTGGTTTTGGTTTTATTTACGAAAAGGTTCAGAATCGTACGATTACGTTTCTTGGATGTCCCAGGACAATTGTCCAGCATGGGCAATTTTGCCGAGATTTTTCTTCGGTCACAGTAAAGCGCGGAGCCTTTCCAAGTTCGGGGGGATGGCTGTGTACGGATCTTCTTCCTCCTCGTATTCAAACACGATGTATCCCCGGTAGTTCGCACGGCGAAGGATGTTGAGGAGGCGGGCATAGTCCGCGGGGACAGGCTCCCCGGCTACTTTGGTCATGACTTTGATTTGTGCGGTCACGGCATATGGGGCAATGCGTTCCAGATCTTTGTAGGGGCGGAAGGTCGGCGCGAGGTTGGCAGAATCCCAGATAATGCCCAACCAATCCGAATCGACGGATTTCACGATCTTGAGGCAGTAGTCGATATTACTGGCGAAGTCATGGTTTTCCAACCCGAGGAGGATGCCTCTTTTGCCCGCATATTCGCAGGCGGTTGCCAGGTTGGCGATGATGTTGCTGAGGATCTCTTTGTCAGAAAGGCCTACAGGGAGTTTTCTCCCTGCAAAAACCCTTACTGTGGTCGCCCCCATGTCGGCAAAATGGTCTACCCACTCCCTGAAGTAGGCCATGTGACCCAAGTTCTCCGGGGAACCGGGCGGGAAGGCAAAGTTGTTCCCCATGGCACCACCCGAGATGTCCAGGCCAAGGAGATGGGCATGACGCTTGATCGCATGGATATATCTTTGCTCCAGTGGGTCTTGGAAGAAATAGCTTGTGATCTCGATAGCCTCCAATCCCAATTCGGCACAATAATCAAGGAAGCCCAGCATGTCGAGGACGCCCTTGGTCTCCTTGCCCCACCACCACTTCATGTGACGCTTCATGGAATAAGCGGTCAGGGATAGCCCTTTGAAAGCATGGGCATCCCTGTGGAATGGCTCGACACCAGACAGAATAGCCGGGGACGCTGCTGCAGCAGTGGTTTGGAGGAAATCCCGACGGTTCATTGGCCTGTGATAAATACCAATCCCTAGACAGGCTGGTAGACTAAGTTCGTCGTTTCAGTGGGGGCGATCCTCTGTGGCGTAGGCTTCGGCGGGGCGGATAAGAGCGAGCCGGCAAAAATTATAAACGCGACCAGTGGCAGGGGCGCTTTGGTTTGACGGTTATTCATCATTGAGAAGTTTGCCCCTTTCATATTGCTGGGTGGAAAGGAGTTCACCGTCGGAGTCCCAAATTTTCACTTGCCCATGGATCTTGCCAGCCAGGTATGGCACGGTGCGGAATTTTTGGCCGTTTGCATACCACTCGGTGGATAGTCCGTCCGGGACATTGTCGACTAAGTTAATTTCGAGCAATTTCTTCCCGTTCGGATGCCAACGGGTGAGCATTCCGTTGGAAAGCCCTTTGATGTAGGTGATCTCAAGGCTCTTTATCCCGTTGCGATAGTTCCGGACTGCTTTTGCCGTCAAGGGCACTCCGGTCTTCCCGCTCCTGGCATAGGCGATGCCAGTCTGTTGGAGTTTTTCCAGATCGATGAACGCAAATTCGACCTCAGGGATATCCGGTTGGGGTTTCGGCTCTGTCTTGGGTTCTTGGGGCTCGATGGGATCCGGTTCTGTTTTCGGTTCGGTTGGTTCGATGGGTTGAACCGGAGGAACAACTGGGGCGTTTGGCTCAGGGGGGGTTACGGGCTTGGCAAGGGCTACAGGTTCGGTTGTGGGTTCAGTCGGATCGGTTGGTTTTGCAGGCGGGACATCCGGGACGTTTGGCTCAGGGGGTGTTGCGGGCTTGGCAAGGGCCACAGGTTCGGTTGTGGGTTCGGTAGATTCGATTGGTTTGGCCGTGGGGACG
>JAYPDO010000151.1:0-2405 GCA_038125285.1 Opitutia bacterium | reverse complement strand
CCCCCCCCCCCCCCCCCCGCCCCCCCCGCGCGGGCCTGGGGCGCGCCCCCGGGCATCCCCCCCCGGGGGGGGGCCCCCGGGATCTGGAGGTGTAGGGTCAAAAGGTGGGGGCAATGCCGCAACAACGGTTTCTGCGGCAGGCGCGACAACATTTTTCTTGTAGGTGGCCAAGAGGTGGTCGAGCTTTTCAGGCAAGGGCGGGAATTGGATATCCAACCCCAGGGATGCATAAACCTCTTGGACGTCCTGGCGGGTCGAGATAATTTTCTCCTTGAGGGCATCGACCTTTTTCTCTCGTGGCGTCCTTAGGTCTCCCTCCAGTCCAAGAGCCATCCTCATCCTGGTCTTTAAAGGGAGTTGGGAATGTTCGCTTTGGCATCCTATGGATAACGCCAGTAGCATGACGGAGAGAAGCAGGGGGATGTTTTTCAGTCTCATGGCGGGATCTTTTAAGGTTATTCAGGAAATTGCACATTGGCGTGCTTTCTGAGGGCGTCTAGGGTCCGCATGTTGCCAATGGTGTCCATTGCTGTGATCCATGGGAGCGTGTCACCTTCGACGATGCTTGAAAATGCCTCGGCCTCCCTGCTGTAAGGCTCCATTGGGGACTTGAACTCCAGCTTGCGAATCCCTTGGGGGTGGGAAACCGTAAATTTGCCTTCGCTGAACCAGGGGTTCTCGATCCGGATTTGCCCCTTTGTCCCTGCAATAAAGGTTGACCAGTCATTCTTGACCGTCATGCCGCAGGTAAAGGTAGCCAAGGTTTCATCCCCGAATCGTAACAAGCCCGCGGCGTAATCATCGACCCCGCTGGAATGGATGTGGGCAAAGGCCGAAACTTCGTTGGGGTTCATTCCCACAATTGCCCGACAGAAATTCACACAGTAGCAACCGACGTCCATCAGGCTCCCTCCTGCTTGCATAGGATCATACCTGGCGTCATCTTGATCGATATCCCGAGCGAAGGAAAAGTTTGAGCGGATCAACCGTACATCCCCTATCTCCCCTGAATGTACCAGGTCGAGCAAGTTTATGATTGCAGGGTCAGTCCTATACATGAACGCCTCGACGAGGACTTTTCCAGTATTATTGGCCACCGCATACATTTCTTCCGCCTCCCGTTTGTTGGAGGCAATTGGCTTTTCGCAGAGGACATTCTTGCCAGAATTTAACGCCTTGATCGCCCATTCGTGGTGCATGCCGTTAGGCAGGGCGATGTATACAGACTCTACCGAGCGATCCTTCAAGACGTCCATGTATCCTCCCGATGAGGGCATACCGAACTCCTCAGCAAAAGCCCCGGCTTTCGATAGGTTCCTTGAACCGACATTGGCTAGGCATCCTGGGTGTGAATGCATTAAATTGTCGGCAAACTTACGGGCGATCATCCCAGTTCCCAAGACTCCCCAGCGCTGCATCTTTATCTTGCTCATGTCCTATGTTGTAATGGGAAAATTGGAATGAGTAAGCAATGCAAAAGACCGCTGTCGGAAGTCCCAGCCACACCAAGGATGCTAAAGCCTCTTGCCAAACTCGGGCGCTGGCGTTACAAGGTACAAGAATTATTTAAAACGTACCGATGAACATAGAGGATTCACTATTGAGGGATGAACAGGAGCGCACGCTGACCTGGGCAATGGAAAAACTTGAGAAGGATGGCAGTGAAATCGATGTCCAGATCGATAGGACATCGGAAGAGCTCTCCAGCATCAGGGGTCAACTGGAAAAGGTTCAGGACATGTTGAAAGACTTGCAGGACCAACGATCCGCCGTCGACCGGAAAATCGAGATGGCGAACCATAGGATGGCCACCCTGGATACACAGCCCGTCCGGGTTCAGACTAGGCAGGTTCCTTTACCCCCGGTTGAGGAATGTACCCAAGGGGAAGCTACCCTCCTGCAGCACCTCAACGGGAAGCAGCAGCAAACTTCAAGCCAGCAACATTCTGTCTCCCATACATTGCCGGAAACAGGGAACGCCTATCACACCGTGAATATCCGCTGCAGGGGGAACACCCTCGAACTTCTCCGCCAAATCCATTTGCACACCGGGGTGTCGGAGGATACGATCATGGAAAATGCGATCTCCGCCGTCGCCCAGGCCATAGAGAAGAACGATTACAGGATGCACTTCCCATTGTCGGTGAAAATGGTGCAATACGAAGCCTGACTTCCACCGCCGCCTAGCATTCTAGTGCCCGCAAACACCCTGCTCGCGTAGGGTTTTGTGGCTGGGAGTTAGCCTTCTTCTGTCTCGCCTCCATGGGCGGCAGTAATAGAGCCTGACCCAGTAGTATGCTACCCACATAAATAGTGGCGTAGGATGGCAAAAAAGTAGCGGAATAGGATAAAAACCAAATCTAAAAAGGTATGATTAAATCACCCGTTCAAGTAGCGTTTGCTGA
>JAYPDO010000150.1:0-10807 GCA_038125285.1 Opitutia bacterium | reverse complement strand
GGGATCATTGCCTTCTTCCGTCCCTTTTCGATCAAGGTGGTCGGTTTGCACGCGCTGGTGGGTTTTGTCTTCGTGGGCTTAATTGCCCTGCATGTCACCAACAATTCCACCCCACTGCTCAAGTACCTCCGCACAAAAATGCCTTGGTTTACCGGGGCGATTACCTTGGTGCTGGCCGGGCTGTTCTTTTGGCAACCCGAACCGGTCAAGAAAGTCCTCGGGTTCAGCAAGAACCTCGGGCCGGCCTTGGACCGGTTTGAAATGTCGAATGACGGGATGGTTTATCAATACAGCCCCTCCCCCAATTATAAGATGGAGGTCGAGATCCGGGCAGGCGGTGCTTTTGAACAAGAATCCCCGCCCCACATGGCAATCTGGTTGGAGAATGCCTCCCAGTACCATATCAAAACATTGCTCGAACCGCTGGATCCAGAAAAAGGCCGCAAAGCTTTGCCCTACTGGGATTTCAAAAGACGGGGCTGGGCCGCAGCAAAAGAGAAGGCGGAAAAGTCGGGCAAGGAATTGGCGGAGGAATTGGGGGTCGACGCCGTCACGGAACCCACCCGCAACAGTTCCTTCGACCCGCAAGACTACATTCTCCCGGCAGATCCGGACAACTCCATGCCCTTCCGTCTCCTGGTCGAGATCGATGACCCGGATGACGAACAACCTTCCCTGGTCTACTCCGTGGAAATCGACAACTCCGAACCCTACGCCTTCCAACTCCTCGAATTGTTCGGCTTCCCGCAGCAGGAGGAGGACCACGAGGAGGGCAAGGAAGTGTGGGAACTCTACTACGTGGACGACACCATCTCCACGGCACTCGACATCATCGACAGCGCCCTGTTGACGATTGACCGGAAGCCATGATCACTTCATCCCGGCAACTTGGTTTTCGGGTTACCAGCAAATCCGCCTCCGCTCGCCATGTTGGGGATGCCGGGGGTCGATGCATTGCAACTCCAGGCCTGCGGATGTCTCAGTGAGCTTCATGTCGACCCAGCCATGGGCATGGCCTTTTCCAAAGTAGTAGCTGACCGCCGGTTGGCCAATGATATGGAGATGGTCGCGCCGATCCTGCTGCCATTCATGGGTGTGGCCATAGATGTACGCCTTGGCATGCTTTCTTTCGGCAAGCAGTTTCAATAGGGAAGCCCCGTCGCGCATGCCGGGGATGGGCCGCACACCGCGGTTGGGATAGGGGTTGTAGTGGGCAAAAACCAGGGCTGGTTTATCTGGCCTTGCGTCGAGTTCTTTGGCAAGCCATTCCAACTGTTGCTGTCCCAGGACACCTTTTCCTGAATCCAACAGCACGAGGTTCGCATGGGGAAGTCCGACCACGCCCGCCTGGACACCCATTTGCTCCTCCTTGAGGAACGGGAGCATTTTCCAGAGGTTTTGCCGGTTGTCGTGGTTTCCAATCGTCACATGGACGGTGATGCCCGCGGCACGAATCGGCCCGACCAGCCTCAGAAACTCTTGGTATTCCCCCTCTTTACCCCTGCTCAGAGCACAGTCGCCATTAATGACCAGATGGGCAGGCCGGGGATTGAGTGCGATGACACCCATGGCCGCTTCTTCCAGGCATTTCGCAATATGCACGCTTTCGTGCTCGTCATCTCTGACAGGCGAACCCGGCCACTTCGTGCCCGGATAGACCAGATCTGGGTCTTCGCTGATGTGCGTGTCCGCAAGCAAAGCCACGCGGTTTGGATCGAGCGCAGTACCATCATTCTCCGCAGCGGACAGCCAACCCGGCGGCATCATAGTTGTACCTCCAAGGACAAGGGAACCCTTGAAGAATTGGCGACGGGTGGACGGTGGAAGAGTGATTGGCATGATGAAGCCAGAATGAGACTTGGATAAAAGAATGATGGCAGAAGGATTTGATTTCGATCCCAATTTCTCATTCTTTTCCCAACATTCTTCTGCCTTGGACAACCTTGGAAGGCTATCCTACTTTGAACCTGCGACCCGTGAAAAAACTGATCTGTATTGCTGCCCTGCTACTCAGCGGTTCCCTTTACCCCAAAGTTCCCACAATTGTTGCCCACAGGGGGGCTTCCCATGACGCACCGGAGAACACCTTGCCCGCCTTCAAGCTCGCATGGGAAAGAGGCGCAGATGCGATCGAAGGGGATTTCTACCTCACGAAAGACGGCCATGTCGTCTGTATTCATGACAAAGATACCAAAAGGGTCGCGGGGACAAAACTTCTGGTGGGCGACTCCACTTTGGCTGAACTCAGGAAGCTGGATGTGGGTGCGTGGAAGGATGCTTCTTTCCAGGGAACTGCGATCCCTACGATCGCGGATGTGTTTACAACCATTCCTCCCCGGAAGCGCATCTTTATCGAGATCAAGTGTGGCTCCGAGATTATCCCCGCATTGCTGGAACAGATCGGCCGCTCCGGCCTCCAGGCGGATCAGATTGTAGTGATCTGCTTCAACGCCCAGGTACTCCAGGAATTGAAAGCGAAGTCACCCGGGCTAAAGGTTTCGTGGTTGTCTGGCTTTAAGACGGATAAGGCCACCGGGGAAATAACCCCTTCCCTAGATCAAGTTTTGCAAACGCTGGGCAGGATCGGGGCTGACGGTTTCAGTTCGAACACAGGGATACCGGAGTCCTATGTCGAGCCTATCAAGGCAAATGGATATGAATGGCATGTTTGGACGGTCAACGACCTTTCCCTGGCTAACCGTATGAAAGGACTGGGTGTCCAATCCATCACGACTGACCGCCCCGGATTCTTGAAGAAGGAGATGGCGCAGTAATTGTTTACTGCTTGAACATCTTGTGCCCGGAATCGCCGCCGGAGAGGAGGTAGGCGGTGAGGTTGAGGAGTTCGTCCGGGTTGAGGGAGTTGATGAGGCCGGGGGGCATCATGGAGATGTTGTGCGGCTCCTTTTTGGCGATTTCGGAGGTGGGGATGCTGAGTTGTTGGAGTGGGGCGAAGGGATTGGTCATGAGGGTGAGCTTGCCGTCTTCCTCGACGATGATTTTGCCGATGACGATGCTGCCGTCGGTCTTGGTGATTTGGTGGGAGCCGTATTGGTCGGAGATGACTTTGCTCGGGGTGATGATGTTCTCCATGAGGTCGCGGAGGGTGTAGCGGTTCCCTGTGCCGGTGAGGTCTGGCCCGATGCTGCCGCCATCTCCGTTGAAACGGTGGCAGGTGGCGCAGGCGGTGGCGTTGAACATGTCCTTGCCGTTTTGGAAATCGCGTCCGGTGAGGCCGGTTTGGGCGAGGCTCACGGTTTCGTCGAGGGTGTAGGTTTTGCCTGGGCCTTTGGGGGCTACGTAGTTGGCGATGGCCTCTGTTTCTGATTTGGCGCTAAGGGCTTCGAGTTCGGCGGCCTCGTCCTTGGGGGCGAGGTTGGCGAGGGCTTCCTGGCGAAGGTTTTCGATGGTGTTTCTGAAACTGTTCCCACCTTTCCATGCCCTAACCCTTGGGAACCATGAGAAGTAAGTTTTGCGGCTTCCTGGAGTCCAGCCTTCCTTGGCATTGCGAAGGGCGATGATGTAGGACAATTGCTGGGAGTTGGGGCGGCTTCCGGTTGCGGCACGGGCAGCGCTGGCGTAGCCGTCGTTGCGGCTGAGGACGGCTTCGGAGGCGACTTCCTGGAAATGGTCATCGGCGGTGGCCATGAGGACGAGGGTTTGGAAGACGACTTTCTTGGAATCGACAGCAACGAGGAGTTGGCAGAGTTCGCGGTTAACGTAGGGGTCTTCCGCCGGGAAGGCGGGTTCGAGCCGGGATGTGAGTTTACGGCATTGGTCCGGGGTGGGCTTGCCAAGGCGTGTTATGACAAGTTGGTAAGCACGCAGCAGGGCGCGTTGTTGCTGTGTGGAGAGCTTGTGGAAATCCACTCGTCCTAGGCTTTCGAAGAGTTGGGACTGGAGGGCTTGGTCCTCCGGTTTGGCCGGGGCAACGGGAGGGGAGGAGGTCTTTTCGTGGGGCCAGCCAGCGGCTTCGGTAACCTCCCCGCTGACCCGTGCCAGGGCGATTATGGCTTCGATGGCAGCATCGGGGCGGGTTTCGGAGAGGGCTTTGGCCCTCCATGCTTCAACCGGGAGAAGCTCGATGGCAGTCCGGGCGGCATGACGGACATGGCGGTCAGCATGCCCGAGGTGTGGCCAGGCTTGGGCGAGGACAGTCTTTGGGTCGGCACCTTCGACGTGGAACTTTTCCAACGAAGCGCGGGTTTGGAATTCCCCACCCAAGGGCAGGGCTTGGGCCGGGGCGGTGGATTCGTCGCCGACATAGGTCACGCGGTAGACACCGGACTGGGTGCGGCGGCCACCGACGGCAAAGTACATCGCTCCGTCGTTGGGATTGATGACGACATCGGTGAGCGGGAGGGGTTTGCCGTTAATGAAGTCCTCCTTTTCGGCATTGTAGCTGGCACCGTCGGGGGTGAGATGGATGGCCCACATGGTGCCGTAGGTCCAGTCGTTGATGAATATGGCTCGCTGGTATTTGGCAGGAAACTTAGCACCCATTCCGCTGACCACGCCTGTGGGGCTACCGGGTCCGATGTCGATGGTGGTAGGGAGGTTGTCAGGGTAGTAGTCGGGCCATTTCCCCGCCCCGGAATGCCAGCCGAAGTCCGCTCCGCTGACGCAGTGGTTGACGCGGGTAAAGCGGTACCATGGTGTCCCGATGTCCCACTCCATGTCGGCGTCGTAGGTGAAGAGCTGGCCACCGAGGTCGAAGCAGATGTCGAACTCGTTGCGGAAGCCGTGGCAGAAGAGTTCCAGGTCGCTGCCGTCCGGGTTCATGCTACAAATGTAACCTCCCGCCCGGCCTTTCATCCCGCGCATGAAGCCGTTGCCGTCCCAGAGGCGGGGCAGGATGTGGTCCTCGCCCCAGAGTTTTGGCGCGCGGCTTTTTTCGAATTTGTCGGGTAGTTGGGAGGCGTTGCCGCAGTTGAAGAAGATGCGTTTTCCGTCCGGGCTGACGACCATGCTGTGGAGGCCATGTTCGCCACCGCCGGAGATTTTGTGGAGGAGTTCGATTTTATCGTACTGGTCGTCGCCATTGGAATCAGTGACCCGGTAAAGGCCGTTTCGGGAGCCGTCTTCATTGACCATCACGTAGAGGCTTCCGAAGGCGACCAGGAGGCCGTGTGCCTTGCCGAGGTCGATGTCCAATTTTTCGGGCTGGAGTCCTTCCGTGGTGCCGATGGCCGGGAGTGCCATCCGGTAGAGCGAGCCATATTGGTCGCAAGCGATGAGGCGGCCTTTTTGGTCGATGGCCATGGCAACCCAGGAGCCTTGGTCGAGCTTGGGGACGTTGTAGAGCTTTTCGACATGGAAACCTTCGGGGACATTCACGTCCTCGGCCGCCAGGGTTTCTCCGTGAGCCGCCCCGCCGCCTTTTCCGCCTTCAAAAATCCTGCCCCACGGGCCTTCGCCATATTTATCCAATACGACCGCCTTTTTCCAACTATCCGTCCCCGGTGCGGCGGCTTCCCAGTCCGCACCGCTTTGGATGACGAGTTCCTTGCCGTCCCCACCTTTCGCTACTAAAACGGCAATGAACCCACCGATTCCATCCTTGTTTGTCGCTTCGGCCAAGAGTTCGTTCTTGCCTGGTTGGAGGAGCTTTATGAGGTCGAACTTGCTCGGGCTGCTCCAGTCCGGGTTGTCCCCGACATGCTTCCCGTTGAGGTAAATTTTTGCGCCGTTGTCACAAGTTACCAGGAGGGTGGCTTCCTTGGTCTCGCCAGCGAGTTCAAAGGTCTTGCGGAGCCGGGAGGCGGAACTGTTGGCAGGTTTGGCATGCCAAATCCATTTCGCCCCGTCCAGGTGTTTGGAGGTGGAGGCACTCTTCTTTTTTCCGGCTGCGGCCTTGGGGGCTTTCTTGGTATTATTGATGGCTGCCTGGATGGTTGCTTTGGCATCTTCCCCTTTGAGATAGCGGATGCGGACGTCTTTGAATTCCACGGTCATCGGCCCCCCTGCGTGGAGTTGGAGCGCGAGGATGCCTTTGCGCTTTGCCTCGGGATGGTTGTCCTTCAAGTCTATAGTGTTGACGCCGTTAATTTGGTGGATTTGGCGGTCGCCAACCGCGACAATGGTCAGTTCGTTCCACTCGCTGTCGACGAGCTTCTGTTCCTTGTCACCGATGGCTCCGACGACCTGGGCCTTCCCGTCCGCCCCGACTTCGACCTTCTGGAAACGCTTGGCCACGATGCCGCGCCATTTTTCTGCATAAAGCATCCCGAAAAATTCCGGGTTCGGGTGAAGGTCGGCCTGGTAGCCCTTGACCACAAAGTCTTCTGGGTTCCCAGCCAATTCGCTGCGGTATTGGACACCGGAGTTGTTTCCGGAAAAGCGGACTTTGGTTTTAAATATAAAGTCGCCGGGTTCGCCTCCTTGCCAGACAAGGAAGGTGTTCCCCTTGGTCGGCTTTTCCTTGGTCGTCTTTCCGAAGATAGCACCATCCTTGACCGTCCAGAAGCCTTCTTTCCCCGCCCAACCGGAGAGGTCTTTTCCATTGAAGAGGGCTTGGAAACCGTCTTCCGCGTTGAGGGTGAGGGCTACAAGGAGCAGCGGGAGAAGTTGAGGGAGTTTCATTGGTGTAAATGACTTTGCAATGGGAGTGGTGTTTTTAGGGGCAAAAGAATGGTGGTAGAAGAATTTTTTCAACAACTGCTTCAAGGTATATCATTCATTTGCCAACATTCTTCTGCCACAAAAATTACAGCTGGGTACTCGGGCTTATGAATCGTTGGCCACACGCCAGACCCCGCTTTCCGGGATGGAAAAGGAGCCCATCAATTTGGCTTCCATGCTTTTCAGGACGGACTCAAATTGCTGGCGGGTTTCCGGGGAGGGCTGTTCGGTGAGGAACAATGGCCACTTGGGCTGCCCCCAGAAGGTCTTTTCGTAGTTTGCCCCCTCTTTTTCCACCAACAAGAGTGCGGAGGTGAGGTGTCCAGCCGTTTCGCCAAACAGGATGTCGAGTTGGAAAGGCTTTTCGCCCAGTTCGACCCAATTCCCGGAGGCAAAGCCCGCCTGGGCGTTCAGGCAGGGCAGGGCAGGGTGGTTCTGGCGTCCCACTTTCAAGCCTTGGCGGAAGGCCGAATCATAACGGGAACCTTCGAAGACGGTTTTCCCGTCGATGGATAGCATGAGATGGTTGTCGGCGTAGCCCCAAAAACGGTATCGGCCCGGCTCGGGGGCGACGACCTTGCCACTGTACCATGCCAACCAACCGTACTGGGAGGCAAAGGGTGCCAGACCCGCGGAATTAGGGAAATGGTTATAAGTTCCCAAGATGCCATTGAACCGGAGGGGGTTGCCTTCCTTCATGACAGAGAGGCAGGATAAATCCCGGAATCCTGAATGCACCAACGGCATTACATGCTGCCCGATCACGTCTTCCGCCCTGAATGTGCGCTTGTATTGGTAGTCCAAAGGAAACCCCAGGACCTTCCCTTTCAGGAAAGGCCGGTTTGCCCCAACGTCGGGGATTGGCAACTCAGGGATACCTTGGGCAGGCCGTTTGGAACGCAACTTCATCTGGCCTTCCTTCCCGAATGCCGCAATTTCGCCTTCCACCATTAACTTCCCCTGGGAACCGTCCCGCCCGTCCACATTGATTTGCCCATCCAGGACTAACACTTCTGAACCGGTCTCCTTCGCCGAAACCACAAAACTCGTGCCGAGGTCGGTGATCTTCCGTTCAAGGGTCTCGACCACAAAGCCGATCCCCTGTGGGGGGACAACCAACTTGACCTCCCCCCTCTTGAGCATGAGGTGCATATCCGTTTCTAGGTGGACATCCAGGGGCGCAGTTGCGATCACATGAACCCCGGTTTCCCGGTAGGCCAATTCGACGAGGCCTTCTTCCAGGACAATGTCGGTTCCGGGATGGAGTTCCGAGACCCCGGCAAGGGGAACCGAGCCATTGACGCTGCCCGAACCTTCCATCCGGATGACCCTGGCAATGCCTTGTTCCGGTAGAGGCTGGTGAGGAGGGACTTGCCGTTGTGGTTTTCCAGGGTTCCAAAAACAGAGCCCGAATACCAACATGGCCGCCATCCCGCCGAGCACGAGGATGGCTTGGTTCCACCAGGATGGATGTGGCACCGGGGGGGCTTCCGGTACAATTTCCGAGGCGGCCGCCCGCTCCCGCAACTTCTCGTCCACGGTGGCCAGGGAACGCAGGGTCCTGCGGGCATCGGGGTCGGTGCGGAGGAGGGTTTCCAAAGCCTCCATTTCGGAGGGGGGCAGGTTGCCGTTAAGGTAACGCTGGAGAAGTTCGAAGTCTTGGCGATTCATTGGGAATGGGAAAGGGAATGTTCCATACAGTCGAAGAGCTGCCTTCGAATACGGGCTAAGTTTTGGTAAAGGGAGCCTTCCGTCCGCCCCATGGTTTTTGCCATGTCCCTTATGGAGGTATCTTTGCGGTATGCGGCCAGCGCAAGTTCCCTGCGATCGGCAGGGAGTTTTTCGACACAGAGATCCAAGACATCGAGCTGTTTGTGGCGGAGGGGGATTTCCTCCGCCGCCTCCTTGGCCAGGGTTTCCACGATGTCATTTGACAGCACCAGACGGTTCCGGGCATGGCGGCGGCGAGCCATTAGCAGTTCATACTTAGCCACGGTGAAGACCCAGGGGGCGAAGGCTTCATGGTCTTCCAATGTATGGAACTTCCGCCATGCGGCGATGCTCACATCCTGCATCACTTCGTCCACTTCGGAGGAGTTCGGGCTGCAAGAACCGACAAATGCCCGCAACCCCGGTTCATGTTGAGTCCACAAACGCAGGAATGCCTCCTGAAGGCCATTGGATCGAATAGTAAGATCGTGAGCGGGCAAGGGCGGAGAGTTGTTTTTTTAATGCTGCCGTAGCTGCCGGGATTTTACGAAAAATTCCCGATAAGGCCGTTTTGAATTTCCTACTGAAGACGGCGTTAAGGAAATCGCCGCTAAAATTACTTGCCCTTCGTCTTTGCTTGGGGGGTGGAACCTTTGGACTCCGACTTCCAGAGGACGATGCCGTCGACATCGTTCTTGGACTCCGCGCCTTCGGTGCTGCGGCCCCGCTGGATGTCGGCTTCAAGCATTGAGAGGAGCTTGGCGACGGTTTCGGGCCGGGAAGGGTAGAGGTTGTTCCGTTCCCCGACATCCGCGTCCATGTCGTAGAGCTGGCCTTTGGGGGAACCTTTGGGCATCTGGTTTTCCTTGGGGGAGGACCATCCTCCGGAACCCCGGGCGAGGAGGAGTTTCCATTTGTCGGTGCGGTAGGCGAAGTGGCCGGTGTAGGAGTGGTGGATTACGCCTTGGCGGGTCGAGACGATGGCGTTGCCGGAGAGGGCGGGGAGGAAGCTGACGCTGTCTTCGCAAGTGCCTGCGGGGAGGGTTTTCCCCAGGATTTCGGCGGTGGTGGCAAAGAAGTCGGTGAGGCAGAGGAGTTGGTTGTTGGTCGATCCGGGCTCAACCTGCCCCGGCCAACGGACGATGAAGGGGATGCGGTGGCCCCCGTCCCAGATGTCGGCCTTGGAGCCCCGGAGGTGTGCGCTGACAATGTGGCCTTGCGCGGCGAGTTGGGGGATGCCTGCCGCTTTGGAGCAACCGTTGTCGCTAGTGAAGATGACCAGGGTGTTGTCAGTGAAGCCGTTGCGTTCGAGGGCTTTGGAAACTTCGCCGACCACGTTGTCCGTCTGCATGACGAAGTCGCCGTACTTTCCCAAGCCGCTTTTGCCGACCCACTTGCCAGTCGGGACGATGGGTGTGTGCGGCGAACCCAGGGGAATATAGAGGAAGAACGGCTTCTTTTTGCCTTTCCGGGAGTCGATGTACTCGACGGATTTCCGCGTCAGGCGGGGGAGCATGTTTTCGACCGGGTCGTGCTGGATGACTTCATCGTCTTCAATGATGGCCTCCATGTTCCGGGCGTGGTGGAAACCATGGTAGTAATCGAAACCCCGGTGGATGGGGCCGTCCGGAATCTTCGCCCCAACGGGCGGGGTCTTGTGGTCTTTCTGGGAATAGGCCTTGCCGGTCTTGGGGTCGAGGTATTCGAAATCAAGATGCCACTTGCCAATGGCAGCGGTGGCATAGCCATTTTCCTGGAGGAATCCTGCGACAGTCATCCGGTCTTTGGCGATAAGGCTTGGCGCAAAGCCAGTGACCACACCTTTTTGGAGCCGCGTCCGCCAACTGTACCTCCCGGTAATGATGCCGTAACGGGTCGGGGAACAGACCGAAGAACCGGAATGGGCATCCGTGAACACCATGCCTTCGGAGGCGAGCTTGTCGGCATTCGGGGTCGGGATTTTGGAGGTTTCCGGTGCGAGGCAATGGACATCCCCGTAGCCCAGGTCATCGCAGATGAGGTAAACGATGTTCGGCTTGGCCGCGAAGGTGAGTGTAGCGGTGAAGAGGAGGATGAGGAGTGTTGGGATGGGTTTCATAAAGTGATCGGTCGGATAGGTCGGATCAGTCGGATCAGTCGGATTGGACTGATCAAATATTTGGCTAGGTAGGTCACTTGAGGCAATGTCGCAATCGACTTGGGATGTTGGCTGTGCCTAAGCTTCCAAGCATGGGAATTGGCTACCAAAGCGACTTTGGGAATAGAATGACAAGCCTGGAATGGAGGCTTGTCCCGCGATTTGAGGACCTTTGGCTTGAAGGGGGCGAGAGACCACCCTTTGTTTCACCCTTCATGTCAGAGATAATCGAAACAGCCATCCGCATTTCGCGCCCGGCAGGCCCCAGGGGGAAGATCGACCGCTACCTTCCGAAGATCGCTTCGGATTTGAAGGGTGTCATCCATCGGGTGAAACGGG
>JAYPDO010000149.1:0-10823 GCA_038125285.1 Opitutia bacterium | reverse complement strand
ATCTGGCAAACCCAACTGTCCGTCGCAAGGCTAGCCCTCGACAATGCCGGGATTGCCCCCCAAGACATCTCCGGAATCGGGATCACGAACCAACGGGAGACCGTCCTCCTTTGGAACCGGTCGACCGGGGAACCCATCCACAACGCAATCGTTTGGCAAGACCGCAGGACAAGTACCCATTGCCAAAGCCTCCTGGAGGCCGGGCAAGAAGGCCTTGTCCGCGAACGCACAGGACTTGTGCTAGACCCTTACTTCTCAGCCAGCAAGATCCATTGGCTGCTCAGGAATATCCCTAGGGCAATGGAAGCCGCGCAAGCAGGGGAACTTGCGATGGGCACCATCGACACCTGGCTATTATGGAACCTGACCGGAGGCCAATGCCATGCGACCGACCATAGCAACGCCTCCCGCACCCTGCTTTACAATCTCCATACACAGGACTGGGACGACGAACTCCTGGCCATTTGGGACATCCCCAGGGAAGTCCTCCCCGCCATCGTCGATTCGAGCGGGATTTGTGCCGAGGCTACGGCATTTGGTGGGTCGGGGATACCAATAGCAGGGATTGCAGGGGACCAACAAGCCGCCCTCTTCGGCCAGGCATGCTTTTTACCTGGAATGGCCAAGTGTACTTACGGCACGGGATGCTTCATCCTCATGAACATCGGTGAAAAGCCCTTGTCCTCACCTTCACGGTTGTTGTCCACCGTGGCTTGGTCCGTCGACGGGGTAACCGAGTATGCTTTGGAAGGCAGCGTATTCATGGGCGGGGCGACGATCCAGTGGCTCCGAGACGGTTTGGGCATAATCCAAAGTGTCCCTGATGTGGAACCCCTGGCCCGGCAAGTGGAAGATTCTGGTGGTATCGCCTTTGTCCCCGCATTCACTGGCCTTGGGGCACCACACTGGGATCCTACCGCACGGGCATCAATCCAAGGCATGACCCGGGGCACAAACCGCGCCCATGTTGCCAGGGCCGCCCTCGAAAGCATCACCCTACAAGTCTCCGATGTAGTGGAAGCCATGGCAAAGGACGGATGCCTGGAATTGAAAGAAATCCGGGTGGATGGAGGTGCATCTGCCAATACACTCCTCATGCAACTCCAGGCCGGGCTCCTCGGAGTCCCTTTGTTTCGGCCTGCCCAGAAGGAGAGCACTGCGCTGGGTGCGGCCTGCCTGGCAGGCTTGGCAACCAAAGTTTGGCCGGACAAACAATCTATCTCGACACGCTGGCAACCTGAAGCCAAGTTCCTACCGGAAATGCCCCCGGAAATCATCTGTTCGCTCAGAGAACGTTGGTCTGCAGCAGTCCGGCGCTCGATGGAGTGGCCTGCAACTTGACCCAGCATTCATTTATTCCAAACCTCCCCGACTTATACAA
This sequence comes from Opitutia bacterium, assembly GCA_038125285.1. GTDB lineage: Bacteria > Verrucomicrobiota > Verrucomicrobiia > Opitutales > JABJCN01 > JAYPDO01. Next base: position 9,442 of record JAYPDO010000149.1, on the reverse strand, counting down.
GATTGTAAATCCAGAACCCCTGTCCATTGTGCTCAAATATTCACGCATCACCCCTTGTATCGCCGACTCCGACCGGTTGGAAAAAGTATTTGGCTTCAACAGCCGCATCCTCATGCGCCCCTGAGGGGAAACCGATCCATGGCGAACTGGAAGTCGCGGACAGCCTTTTCATCAGGCCTTGTGGCGGAGTGAACCCCAACCATGAGTCCCTCAATGAACTGCAAGGTAAGTTCATCCAGAACTTTTCACATTTAAATCAATAATTTCGATGCACACTACAAATGGGAAAAGGACAGTGGGGCCACCAATACAAAGGAACCCGGGGACATGTTCTACGGTGACCAGAAGTATGAAGCACTGGACTACGAAGGGCTCCTTCGGGTCTTCTTCCTGAAGATCAAAGAGATGACCAAAGTGGAATTCTTGTCCCAGTTCGTACCCGGCGAGGTCTGGCCAAGATCAAACCCCGATTAAACCTTCGCCTTGGAAAACCGAAAACTACTCCTCGATTCGTCCCCGGAAAAGTGGGACTTCCCAGGCTTGCCCAAGTTCCGGGCTTCCCAAATCCGGCAGTGGGTATTTGAGAAAGGCATCTTGGATTTTGCCGGGATGACCAACCTTCCCGCCCCCCTCCGGGAAAGAATGGCGCAAGAGTGGGCCGCCCGCCCGATGGAGCTTGCCCTCCTCCAAGGTTCGGCCGACTCAACCCGGAAATTCCTTTGGCGGCTCCGGGACGGGCAATATATCGAGAGTGTCCTGATCCCGGCCAGCCAAGGCGATGACGGGGAACGCGCCGACCGCATGACTCTGTGTGTGTCCTCGCAGGTGGGTTGCGCGCTTGGTTGTAAATTTTGCGCCAGCGGCCTGGAGGGACTGCAGCGCAACCTGTCCCCTGGCGAGATTGTAGGACAGGTACTCATGGCGCGAAACAAAGCTGGGCGTCGCATCGACAATCTGGTCTTCATGGGCATGGGCGAACCTCTGGCCAACCTTCCCAACCTCCTTCCCGCCATCGACACCATTCTCTCCCCCGAAGGCCTAGGCATTGGTGCCCGGCACATCACACTGTCCACCAGCGGGCTCGCCCCACGCATCCTCCAACTCGCGGACCATCCGGCCCAAATCCGCCTTGCTGTGTCCCTCCATGGCGCGGACGACGAGACCCGCCAAAAGATCATGCCTGTCAACGACCGCTACCCGGTTGCCGAACTCCTGGCTGCCTGCGAGGAATTCGTCAACCGGCGCAAGAAGGTTATCACCTTCGAGTACATCCTGATTGCCGGTACCAACGACGACCTTGACCAAGCCAACCTCCTGGCCAAGCACGCCAGGAAGTTGAGGGCAAAGGTCAACCTCATCCCTTACAACGCGGTCGAAGGACTGGATTGGAAACGCCCTAACCTGAAGCGGATTGAAGCCTTTCGCCGCAGGGTCGAGGCCGGTGGTGCAAAAGTTACTGTTAGGATGGAAAAAGGGCACGACATCGACGCAGCATGCGGCCAATTGCGGTTAAGGCAGCAAAAGGAAGGCGAAGGATGAGTCCGAAAGGACATTTGGTCTAACCGATGAATCCCAATCCAGCTTGCCTCGCCTTTCTTACACCATTTGCCCTTTGTGCCCAACCAAGCCAGCGCCCTTTTACCTTCGAGGATGCCGGCCATAGATCCGGCTTGCAACAGGAGGTCTCAGGAATCAAGGGGCACGGCGCCTCCTGGGGGGATGCCAATGGGGACGGGTGGGCCGACCTTTACATCCCTACTTTCCACTACAAAGGCACAAAACCCAACCGGTTGCTCCTGAACAAAGGCGGCCAGTTCACTCTGGACGACCAAGCGGCGCCACAAATCTCGACCCGGGGAACCGGTACCTTTTTTGCCGACCTGGACAACGATGGCGACCTGGATCTTTATGTGGCCTCAATGCCAGCACCCGATGGCAGCCGGCTTGCCGAACGCCAAGGCCACCCGCTTGCGGGTTGTTCCCTTTTCAGGAATGATGGCAATGGCAAGTTCACCAACATCTCCCAGGGCAACGGGGCATGCCCCGACGCATTTGGAGGGAGGTCTGCCTGCGTCCTCGACTTTGATGGCGACGGGTTGCTCGACATCCTGGTCGGGGAGGAACCGTTAAAAGGCTACAATGGCTCGGAAACTACCAGCTCCCGCTTGTTCCGGAACCTTGGCAAACTCGAGTTCGAGGATGTCACGCAGGAAGCCGGAATCCCGTCAGGAATCCCTGGGTTGGGAGTGGCGGCAGCGGACATGAACCTAGATACGTGGCCGGACATCCTGCTCGTCTCAACGGTAGGTAACCACCTTTTCCTCAATGATGGGAAGGGGAAGTTTTCCGAATCCAAGGGAAGCCCGGATCTCTTCAAGTGGGAGGGCTCAGGGGGCGAGAACATGGTGGCCGGGGTCTGTGTGGGAGATATCAATAACGACGGCCTGCCAGATATTGCCATGGGGCAGCATTACTCGACGCCATGGGTGGAGCCCGTGCCCAACCGCCTTTACATGAATACCGGGATACAGGAGGGCCGACCTGGTTTTGTTGATGCTACGGAGCAGTGCGGGCTCCCTGCCATCCACATGAAATCCCCCCACTTGGAAATCCAGGATTTTGACAACGACGGCCTCCCTGACCTTTATGTCTCGATTGTGAAATTCGATATGGAGGGAAAGCCCCACCCGCTCATTTTCCGTAATCTCGGGAACCAAAAGAAATCGTCTAATCCAACGTTCCTGGCGGACGCCCTTTCCGTAAACGACTTCCCCACCCCTGAAGACAAAGCGATCAGAAGCTCGGGAAAATTCTTTAATAAAATGATCGAAGACCGGAAGGTCGCGTACTTCGCCCCCGGCCCGGTTTGCGATTTTGACAAGGACGGCAAGTTGGACATGGCCCTGCCTAGTTGGTGGCCGGAAATGGACACACTGTTACTGAAGAACACGACCGAAACCGGAAACTATATCCAAATCCGCTTGGATGGAAGGGACGGAGTGAATTCCATGGGAGTGGGTGCCCGTGTCGAAGTGTTCCAGGCTCGGCGCGCCAATAATCCCAAAGCCCGCCTTGGATCCAGGGAAGTCGCAGTGGGATTTGGCTACGCTTCGGGACAGGAAGCCATTGCCCACTTTGGCCTTGGAAAGCTGGAATCCTGCGACATCGTAGTCACATTGCCCCATGGCCAAGGACGTATCATCCGTACAGATGTCCGAGCCAACCAGCGCCTCGCTTTGTCCTCGGAAAAAGCACTGAGGGCAGAGAACGAACCAAAGCGCAATTGGCCCCCCGACCTCCCGGGGGTGACGAATGGATACGCAAGCCTAACAAGCCCTCTGTTCCTCGAAATCCCTCCTGCGGTTGCCGCGGCCAGGGAAAACCCGGAACCGGCTCCTTTCGTCATGGCGAAGTCCCCTCCGCTAGTCGAACTCGCCTTCCACGGAAACCTCGGCGCAAATGCTGCATCCCGGAGACTTTGGTCCTCTTGGGGGGATATTTGCGTGGCCAGCGATGGCAGCGTCTACTCAGGGATCGGTGACCACGGCGACGATGCGGGGGGGGACGCACGTTGCTTCCTATACCGGTGGGAACCCAAAGCCAAGAAACTCGTCCAGGTTGTGGACATGGGCAAAGTCGTGCCCCAAAGGGATGGCCAACCCGCATGGAGCAAAGTCCACGCCAAGATCGACGAAGGCCCGGACAAGGCGATTTACTTTTCATGCACGCTCAATGGAGGGCAACGTGCGGGAGACCCCAAGTACAAGTGGAACGAAAGTTTGCCAGGAGGCCAACTATACCGCTTCGACCCGGAGAGCCGCAAAACGACCGTCTTTGCAAACCTCCCCCTAAAACGATGCACGGCCACCTCATTGGTCAATGGCAACCTTTGGTGGGCGAACTTGGAAGCCGGTCATGGCGATGCCCTTTTCGCCCTTGACTTACGGACAAAAAAGACTGTCCACCAAACTTCGGACGGCACGGTCGGGTTCAACCGCGCCATCGCATTAGGGAAGGATGGTTCCATATACTTCAACCATGCCGATGCAGGGCTCCACCGATTCGACCCTTCTAGCGGAGTGGCTGCTGCAACGGGCATCCATTTCCCCGAAGGAACACCGGGGATCCGGTCCGCGTCCAGGATGGGAAAGGATGGCTATTTCCATGGCTCCACCTACAAGACGAACCAGCTCTATAGCATCCATCCCGGCAAAAAGGAACTCCTGCTCCACGGCCCGACTTGGCTGGAAGGCGAATACACGACCGTAATGGAACTCTCCCCGGACGAACGGTTCCTCTACTATTTGCCCGGTGCCCACGGGAAAGCCTGGGTTTACGGCACACCCGTCATTCAATTCGACTTAAAAAAGAAAGTGAGGAAAGTCCTGGCCTTCCTCGCCCCGGTATTGGAGGAAACCTATGGCTATGTGCCGGGAGGGACTTATGGGATAAAAACCAGCCCAGATGGCTCAACCCTCTATGTCAACTTCAACGGCCACCTTGCCGACTCGTACCGCCCATCGGGCCAACGCCCCATCGGTTTTGGGCTTTGTGCTTTTGCCGCTATCCACATACCGGAAACCGAACGGTAAGATGAAACCCTCCTACCTGTCCATTTTCTACCTCCTTTTCCTTGCCGAGGCACAGGCCGCCCCAATCTGGGCCGACCTCCTTGTCGTCGGCGGTACCGAATCCGGTTGTGCAGCGGCAGTACAAGCAGCCCGGATGGGCGTAGGGAAGATTATGCTGGTGAATGACATCACATGGCTTGGCGGACAGTTCAGTGCGGAAGGGCTGGGGGCTATCGACGAAAACCGCGCTAAGGGTTACGACGGGAAGGTGCCCATCCCCCGTTCCGGCATCTTCAGGGAAGTGATAGACGCCATTGAGGAGAACAACGCCCAGCTCTACGGGGGGATCCGGCGGCCAGGGAACACCCGTGTGATCACAACGAGCCGCCCGATAGAGTCAGAGAAGGTTTTCCGGGCATTATTGGAACCATACGAGAATTCCGGACAGATTACCCGTTTATCCAACTACCGGCCTAAGGCTGTCCGGTTGGATGAGGAAAAAGTGTCCGGTGTGGTTTTTCAATCCATCGATTCCGGTTGCCTACAGGAAGTCCGGGCAAGAATGACAATCGACGCGACCGACTGGGGCGACATTATCCAGCTTTCCGGTGCAGCCTGGGATGCCGGGATCGACGCGCAGTTCGAATTCGGCGAGCCCTCCGCACCTTTGTCGCAAGAGCCTCATACCGACATGAACCCAATCACTTGGTGCATGATCCTTGAAGAATCAAGGGAAGACTCGCTGTACCCAAAGCCGGATGGCTACGACCCGCGGTATTTCAATAAACTCTGGGGATGGATCAACGAGGACTTCGCCTACACCTCGCGGCGTTTGGTGGACGGGCATGGGTTCGACGCAACCGACCATCCCGACATCCTCCTCATAAACACCCCGCCGGTGGACTATCCGCTGGACGTATACCCGGCCGATGTCGCAGCAGCCTTGGAAAAGCTTGAGCCAGGGGCATCCCGTAAGTCGATTGTCGCCATGACCCCGGAGCTGCGGGAGATTGTTTTTGATGACGCTCGAAACCATACTCTGAAATATTACCACCACCTCCAGCAAAGGTTCACAAAATTCCACAAAATGAAACTGAGCGGGGAGTTCGGGACAACCCACAAATTGCCGCCCAAACCATATATCCGGGAATCCCTCCGGTTGGTGGCAAAGCACATCGTAAAGGAACAGGAAGTCCTCGGCTTCGGGAGCCGGTCCAATTATGCGGCCACGATGTTTCCGGACGCAGTTTTTTCCTGGCAGTTCGAAATGGATTTCCACCCGACAAAGCGGGAATGGACCACTGAGAAGGGTGATGAAGGGCCTTGGGAAGCGGTGTTTCGGGGTAACCGGAGGTTTCACCGGGGCGGGACAGGGCGTAGCGTTTTCCCACTACGGGCATTGATACCTGAAAAGGTGAGGGGCTTGCTTGGGGCACAGAAAAACCTTGGCTACACCAGCATTGTCAGTTCCTCCTGCCGTCTTCACGACCATTCCATCCACGCTGGCCAAGCTGCCGGGGCAGTGGCGGCTGTCAGCCTACGCCATACCGAGGATCCCTCCGGGTTTTATCAAAATTCCCGCCGCATGGCCGAGGTCTGGGACGGATTGCTCGGCCAAGGAAAGGACGGGGTAGCGCCCTTGGCAATTTGGCCCTTTGCCGATGTTGACCCATTTGAAAAAGGGTTTGTGCCTATCCAGCAACTCGCCCTCAGGAAACTCCTTGGGCTCCGGCAGTCTGACACCCAATTCATGCCGTCAGACCCCGTTACCCCCGAATGGCAAAGGCGTGTCCAGGACGCTGTCTCCGGTGCTGGGTACAGGATCCCCGAAGGCCTTCCGACTGGAAGCCGCCGGGATTTTGCCATGAGCCTTTGGGACGGGATCCGTACCCAACCCGCCGCCCCATTCCCTTCTGTTGCCAAAGGGGATGCCGACGGGGACGGCTTGCCGGACAGCGCTGATCCGCTGCCCTTCACTCCTGGCAAAGTCTCCTGGGAGACAGACCCGGCCACGGACGGCATCCCTCCCCTGTCCCATCCCTTTCCTCCCGGGACACTCGCTTTCAACTTTACCCCCCTGCACTCAAAGGAGGTGCCTGGCTTTCAAAAAGACTCCGGCAAGCAACTGACCAAAGGCGGCCAATTCGGGTGGAAGCACAACCTTTCAAATAATATCAGGGACAGGGGGATCGATGAAGGTGCGCCAAGGGATAGCTTCGTCTTCACCCGCCGCCTAGATACCTGGGAATGCCAAGTGCAGGAAGGGCGCTGGAGGGTCATCGCCTGCCTCGGGGACATCTCGCACGAGCAACCCGGTCAGCATTTGACAGTGGAGGGCAAGCCTGCCGCACCCGGGATCGACACTGCAACAGGGGTTTTCCATGAAACGGACAGCCAAGTGGAAGTTTCCGATGGTTGGTTGACAGTGACCTTAGGCAAACCGGAAGGCGGGGCAAACACCTGCATCAACTGGCTCCTCCTCATCCCTGTAACCCAAAACTAGTAAAACCATGAAATCCCTCCTGCGACTAATTGCCCTTCTCCTCGCCTCCCAACTCCTGGCTCGAGAGCGTTTCGAATTGATACGGGAGGAGGATGGTACCGTAGTGAAGGTTGGCGGGGAACTTTTTACGAAGTACAACCATCTCTTCCAAAACAAGACCGTCCTCTATCCCATCATCGGGCCGACCGGCAAGGCTATGACCCGCGAACTGGATAGCGGGGGCGACCACATCCACCACGCCTCCATGTGGTTCACCCATGGCGATGTGAACAAAGTCGATTTCTGGCACTTCGGCGGATTGATCGAACACAAGGAGTACCTGGAGGCCACCGGGGGCGATACCGCCGTGCTGAAAACCCGCTCGATTTGGAACGATGGGGACGAAATGGCCATCGGGGAAGAGGTCAGGAGTATGGAGTTCGGAGAAGCTTGCGGAAAACGATGGATCGATTTTGACATCACGTTCACCGCTCTTGCACCGGTCAGTTTCGGCAAGACCAAGGAAGGGTCTTTCGGGGTACGCGTCCGTCCGGACATGACGGTGGACAAAGGCGGTGGCACCATCCTCAACAGCAGTGGCCAGAAGGACAAGGGCGCTTGGTCAAAGGCGGCAAAGTGGGTGGACTACACTGCAAAAATCGAGGGCGAAACCATCGGCGTCGCTATCTTCAACCATCCGGACAGCTTCCGGCATCCCACTCCTTGGCATGTCCGCACCTATGGCCTCTTTTGTGCGAATCCGTTCATGCACGTGGGACTGGACCTGAAGGAGGGGCAGTCTTTCCGAATGAAGCACAAAATCGTCTTCCATTTGGGAACAACGGAAGATGCCGGGATTGCTGCACTTTATGCAGAGTACGCAAAGTGACCCTTCAATGGGCGTCACTGGATTGGGGTAAGGATGGTCTTGTCCTTTAATTTGTCGAAGGTGGCGCGGTTGTTGATGATCGTTTGGCAATAGCCTACATTCTCGATCAAATTAGCCCGGTAGATTTTACGGTTGCCCAATGAGACAGTATTTTCCTTGTGAGGGTCAATGTCTGGCTCAGGTGCGAGGAAGTCACGCTCCTCGTCGTATTCTGCCGCCACGGTGTTCGTTGCGAATGCACGGTATCAAAAGAAACGGCAAGGAACCAATCCGGTTTGCAGCGCCGAATCCAGCTTGCCACGCGGATAAACCATTCGCACAGGAATCATCCAGGGTCTGGCCCTTGTAGGAGCCGTACAGGAAACCGCTTTGAAGTATTTCAAATATCCGTCGTGAATGGTCTAACTCTCCAGACCTGTCCGACAGAGGTCAATTAGCTCAATCCCCTCCACGTCCATGACTGGGGGAATGCCGCCGCGGCTACCGTTTGGAGCATCGTGAATAGGTTAACTGCCGAATCCATGGCATGGATCAAGATTTGCAAAGTCGGCGTTGAAACGATGCCCAGGTTGGCAGTAGAAAAAAGGCAATCCCTTGAATCTAGAACATGGAGTTGTCATTCGGATTGTCGTCCTGACTGGGTACCAGGGAGTATGTATGAGAACCCCCATCATCTGGATTCGATAAAATAGGGTTGCCGCACCAATAGCCATGTGGATTCAAGGAACTTGGAGATAACTGCACATGCGCCCAATCCAAATCGGTTTTGTGTAAACTTTGACCCCAATCCTTGACGAATTTTGGACAGCCTTGGACGTCCTATGAGAGGAAATGCCTCGTCAAAGCAAGTTAGCCTTCAATCGCTGTCACTAAGAGGGAATCAACTTCCGGGTTCGCCAAGGCTTCTGGAAACTTTGATGATTTTGGCCAGACGGGTAGAACACTCGAGAATTAAAAGGACGAACCATACTTGGCAAAACGAGGTATTTCTGATATTTAGAAAATATGCATTTTCTATCGTCCGCACTCAAGAGCTTTTCACGCCGTGATGCCCTCCGCCTAGGGGCAGTCGGAGGACTCGGCTTTACCTTGGCCGACATCCTGAGGATGGAAGCCCAGGCCGGGCAATTGAGAGACCCGGTGGCCAAAGCCAAGTCCGTCATCTTTCTGTGGTTACAGGGCGGGGTTTCCCATCACGATACCTTGGATCCCAAGCCTGACGCCCCCTCCGATATCCGTGGCCCATATGACCCGATCCGCACCAATACGGGGGAATACATCTCCGAGTTAATGCCTGAGTTTGCCAAGACAATGGACAAATGGGCGGTCATCCGCTCCGTCACCCACGACGAAGGTGCCCACGAGCGCGGTTGCATGTACATGGTCGAAGGCCGCAAGCCTACCCCGGCCGCGAGTGGATCCCGCGCATCTGGGCATCCGCACCTTGGCAGCATCATCAGCCAAGAACTAGGGATGAGGGCCGGGATGCCCCCGTATGTC
>JAYPDO010000148.1:4746-10863 GCA_038125285.1 Opitutia bacterium | reverse complement strand
GCCCACAACCTCTCTCACCACGTAAGTCGGCCCGACAAAAAGAAGGAACTCAAAAACCTGGAGACAGCGGAGTTCAAGGAACTTGCCCTGCTCCTGGACGGGCTTTCCAGCATAAAGGAAGGCGGAGAAAGCCTCCTGGACAGGACCATGGTCCTCTACGGCAGCAACCTGGGCAATGGCAACAACCACGACACCAAGAACCTCCCCATCCTCCTGGCAGGTGGAGGCTTCAAGCATGGCAACCACCTGGCTTTCGACCCCAAGGACAACCACCCCCTCCCCAACCTCTTTGTCAGCATGCTCCAAAGGATGGGGGTGGAGACTGGCTCATTTGCTTCCAGCACCGGGACGATGAAGGGCATGGAGTTCGCTTGACCGGGCAATTTTGCCTTGTCCACGTAAAATAACAAAACAACCATTGCCGCATCATGGCCAAAGTAACCTACATCACCAAGGACGGCGGAAGGACCGAAGTCGATAACGCGGAGGGCAACCTCATGGAGATCGCCCTGGAGAACGCTGTGGATGGCATTGACGGCTCATGCGGGGGCGTTTGTTCCTGCCAAACTTGCCATCTCTACATCCCTGAAGAGTGGATCGGGAAAACGGGGAAGGCGGGGGATGACGAAGAGGCGGTTCTCTCCAGTAACGAATTTTACACAAGCCGTAGCCGTTTGGGATGCCAAATCCAAATGTCGGAAAAGCTGGACGGCCTGGTCGTGGAAGTCGCACCGAGCTACTGACATGGACTCCCTCCAAGACCCCTTTGCCGAGGCACGCAAAAAGTGCCCCGTCCTGGTGACGGAATTCCAGGGCGAAACCATCCCGATGGTTTTGCGCCTACCAGAACTCCGGGAAGCCGCCAAAGACTGGCAAACCTTCAGCTCCAACGCACCCAGGAGAGTACCTATCCCTTCTGAGGAAACCGTCCGCTCCGTACGGCAATACCCCATCGAAACCAACCCGCCGGAACACACAGAGTACCGAAGGATCGTGGAACCCTTCTTCCGTCGGCCTTTGCTCCCGGAAGTGAAAGCCAAAATCGACGCCCTCCTGGAGCACTTGCTGGACGTGGCCGCAGGACAAGGCACCATTGAGGTCATCCAAGGCTTTGCCATCCCGCTCCAGTCCTATGCTCTCACTTACTTGATGGATGTTGACGAAAAGGAGGCCGAAACCTGGATTAGCTGGGGCACCCATGTTTTCAAACAAGGGGACGGGGAGAGCAAGGGAGCTTTCATGGAGCAGTACTGCAAAGAGATGTTCGAGGCTGCTGAAAAAGCCCCGGGCAACGACTTCTTCAGCGCACTCAACCAGGTGGATTACCAAGGGAGGAAACTAACCATGGAGGAAAAGCTCGGTTATGCGAACCTGGCATTTGCCGGTGGGCGCGATACCATCATCCAAACCGTTGCCAGCATCATCGCGTGGTTCGGGGAACATCCGGAAGGCCTCGAATTCCTCCGCAAAAATCCGGGGAGCATCAATACCGCCTGCGAGGAATTTTTCCGCCTCTTCATCCCCTTGACCCATATCGGCAGGGTTTGCCCGGCCACTACCGATTTCCACGGTTTTCAAGTCCCGCCGGAGGGCAGGGTTTCCCTTGGTTGGTTCGCGGCGAACCGGGATCCAGATGTTTTTGAAAACCCGAACGAGGCAAAACTCGACCGCAAGCCCAATCCCCATGTCGCCTTCGGGTTCGGCATACACAATTGCCTGGGTGCCCACCATGCCAGGGCGATCATGCGGGGATTGGTCACAAAGCTAGCCCAGAAATTCCACTCGGTCAGGATCCTATCCCAGGAACCTCACGTGGAAGTGGAAAAGGACTATCGGCGGAGTTCGGGCTACCAAAAATTGGAAGTGTCGTTCGTACCCTTGCAAGTTTGACCCGCTTCCAATCACCCGAAACGATCCGGGGAATACGCCTCCACAGGGATGAAAGTCGGCCCGCCGGACGCCATTTCGGCAACCAACCGACCGGTCGCAGGGGCTAGGCTCAATCCAAGCATGTTGTGGCCAGTTGCCAAAAAGGCGTTTTCTAACCTGGGGGCTTTCCCGATTATAGGAAGGCTGTCCCAAGTCATCGGGCGCCAACCAAACCACTTGGTCCTGGCCTCGCCATCGACATCGGCGACCAAGTAGGGCCGGGCAGAATCCCGGAGTTGCTGGATCCGCGCTTCGGGGATAGTACGGTCAAACCCGGCGAACTCCATCATTGAGCCAAGCCTGAACCCATTTTCAAACGGGGAAACACCAACTTTTTGTTCAGGGAAAAGCACGGGATGCGAGGGACTCTCGCCTGGCCTGTCCAAGGTGATCGAATAACCCTTCCCCGGCTGCACTGGCAATTTGCATTCCAGTGATTTTGCCCATCCTTCGCTCCATGCCCCCGTGGCAAATATGAAATGACGTGCATCCATTTCTCCATGGGAGGTCGAAATGGCCACGACCTTCCCGTTGGATTTCCGCAGGGAAACCATCTCGCAATCCTCGACGAATTCCACGCCATTGGCACGCAGTTCTTTCGCCCAATTTTGGTTCAAACTTTCAGGGCGGACAGAGGTGTCGTCAGGATAATGGTAAGCACCTGCTAAACCAGGCTTCAAACCTGGCTCAAACTGACATAGGTCAGCACCTTCGACCCGATTGGCCGAGACACCGAATTCCTCAGTCAGCATCCTGTCCATGGAGGCAAACTTCCCCATCCCCCGTTCGGTCTGGAAAACGTAGAGCAAGCCATTATCCTTCCACTCACAATCCAGTGCCAAACTTTCGATGAGCCCCTTGTACTCGTCCATGGAGGCATCGAGGATGGACTTCAAGTGCTTCCCTGCGGCCAAAACTTGGGCGTGGTTACAAAGCCTCCCGAACTGCATCATCCAGTGCCATAAACGAGGGTCGAATCTCGGCTTTACACGGAATGGAGAACGTGGGTTGAAGACGGACTTCAGGGCGACCTTGATCGCCCCTGGCTCGGTCAAGGGAGGGACGTGGCTCGGGCAGATATAGCCGCAGTTGTAGGCGGAACATGCGGAGGCGATTTTCCCTTTGTCGACGACCGACACCTTGAAGCCTGCCTTGGCAAGGTAGTGGGCACATGCGATCCCGATGATCCCAGCCCCTACGACAATGGCCGAATCCTCGCTCATCCTGGGTACAATTGGATGCCGTTGGAAAATGGGTCTCCCAGTTGGCGGACTATGCATCCCTCACTACAGATGTAAGCATCCCCAGTAACGGAAGGGATGATCCTGCCGGAAGTAGCTTTCTGGTAACTAGCGGAGAAGCGGCTGCCAATGATGCTTTCTTGCACCCATTCCTCCCCTGCCCCAAGTTTTCCATCCGCGGCGAGGCAGGCCAATTTCGCGCTTGTCCCGGTGCCACAAGGCGAACGGTCATATGCCTCGCCAGGGCAGTAAACGAAACTCCGGCTATCGGCATCTGCAGAAGAGGGCTTCCCGAACAGCTCGATGTGGTCGATTTCGAGGCCGTCTTCCCCAGCAATCCCTTCCCTCTCCAATGCCGCACGGATCCTGCGGCAAGCATCGGAAAGGCAGTCTAAATTAGACGGTTCGACAGGAACCGGGCTGTCCCCTACCAAAAAGAACCAGTTCCCTCCCCAGGCGATATCGCCTCTAACTATCCCGATCCCGTCCACTTCGACCGGTACGTCCTTACGGAAGCGGTAGCTCTCGACATTCCCAATGGACACCCGGTTGGCAGCTAACAAATCTATCCCCACGACGCCGACCGGGGTTTCCAACCTTTGCCTCCCCAGACCGATCCGGCCAAGGTAATGCAAAGTCACCCCGACCCCAATCGTTCCGTGCCCGCACATGTGGAGGTAACCTGTGTTATTGAAAAAGATGACCCCTGCCGCACAAGAGGGATCGGTTGGCTCACACAACAAGGCACCCACCATCGCGTCCCATCCACGGGGCTCGTTGATCACGCACTTGCGGAAATCGTCAAAGTTGTCCCGGAACCGGTTTAGCCTTTCCCGGAGGCTCCCCTGCCCCAAGTCCGGGCCGCCTTCGACGATGACCCGGGTCGGCTCGCCGCCGGTATGGGAGTCAATGAAGCGCATGGGCATATCAATCCTTGCCCGACCAGGAATCCCACCATCTGCGGAACGCTTCCCATGCCCCTTCAAGAAATGCTTTTTGGGAAGCGGACAGTGCATCGGTCTTGTTCAAATGGTGCTCGTACCCCTTGTTACCCTCAAGGGTCATTAGATGCTTATAGTAGAGGACAAGGTCGGGGCCTTCGTCGTATGTGGAAAGTATAGTCATCGCCTCGTCGAGTTCCTTGGCCAACCGGCGGGCTTCGGAATTCCCCTTAGTGGCAAGGGCGGAAAGTTCGACCAAGCGCAACACCTCTTTTGGCAAAGCGTTCCCTACCCCGGTAATGGCTCCGACCGCACCGCAATGGACGAAGCCGTGGAAGACTTGGGTGTCCACGCCGACCATCAATGCAAGGGAGGGGTCGCCACTGGTGATGTTTTCAGCGGCATAGGTGAGTGAGTCCGCACCTCCGAATTCCTTAAAACCGACAAGGTTCGGGAACTCGCACCGGAGGTCAAAGAAGAGGTCGGCCTTGGTTTCAAAACCATAGTAGGGGCTATTATAGATGACAGCAGGTATATCCTTTGCCGCCCCAAGGATCCCGGCAAAATGATGACGTTGGGCTGCATGGGAAGTTCCCCGGGATAGCACACGCGGGATGACCATCAACCCGGCTGCCCTGACTTCCTGGGCATGGGCGGCGTGGGCCGCGGCAAGTTTCGGGTTTTGCGCCCCTGTGCCGACGACAACCGGCACTCCTGCCCCGACCAAACGGGCGACCCCTTCTTGACGTTGACGGTCGGACAAAAGGGGCCAGTCGCCCATGGAACCGCAGTAAACTACGCCCCGCATACCTGCGGCAAGGAGCCCTTGTGCGGTTTCGACAAGGCGGTCAAAATCCGGTTCACCGCTTGCATTGCAAGGGGTCATGAGGGCTGGGATGCAGCCTTGGAAGATATTGTTGTCCATTGTATTTCTTCAGAGTTTCTTGATTACGGCGTAGTAACAACCAAGCTCACCTTGGGGGACATGGAAAAAGGGCGAAAGCAAATGTTTGCCCTTGGCAAGGCGGGTCGTAAAGGAAACGGACGTTGCATCCCCATTGACTTCTTGTGTTTCCAAGTCCTTCCCATCGATACGGAGTGTCGCATGGGTCGCATGGATGGCTGTGCCAGGGGTGGTGCGGAATGCCTTGGATGCCCCAGGCACGTCCTCCCCAGAAGGCAAGGCAGTGTTGATCGGCTTACCAGACTCAACCGGCCAACGGAGGACAGAGACTTCGTAGTTCCCTTCCTCCAGCACTTTCAATGCCCAAAAACCATCATGGACAAGCTTCTTCGCCTGGCCGCCTTTCTTGCCCGGGTCCGCACCCCGCCGGATGTGGCCTTGGTTCCAAGGGGTCAAGTTCTCCTGGATCCAGTCGTGGCTGGTAAGGGAAACAACAGGGTTCCCCGGATGCCCGACATGAATCTCGGTCGTCTGGGCGAAGGTAGGTTCGAGTTCTGCCCACCACTTTTCATAAAAGGCACGCATCTTGGCCACTTGTCCGGGGTTCTCCTTGGCAATGTCCTTTTGCTGGCCGGGATCGGACTTAATGGCGTAAAGCTCCATACCATTGATAAGACGAAAATCCTGGGACATGACAGAGGATTTGCGCCACTTGATGGGATCTTTGACCCGCTGTGAATCAGTGACCAGGAAACGCTCTGGCCACTTCACCTTGGTACCTGGCAACATGAGAGGTTTAAGGGATATCCCATCGAACTTCACCCCGCAAGGGGCTTTCGCGCCTACCAGGTCAAGAAGGGTCGGGGCAATGTCCACAGCATGGCATACATTGGGTACGACCTTCTTTTTCGTCATGCCACCGGCAGGCCAATGGAGGAAAAATGGCACCCGGTGCCCGCCATCATACTCGCTCCCTTTCTGGCCGCGCATCCCGGCATTGTAAACCTTTGCACCTGTTGCGGTACCGTTGTCCGTGGTAAAGATGAAGATGGTGTTTTCGTAAATCCCAAGTTCCTTGAGCAAGTCCCGCGCCTTGCCAACA
>JAYPDO010000148.1:0-4736 GCA_038125285.1 Opitutia bacterium | reverse complement strand
TTTTCGTCCGCATTGGTGATCATGCCGTAAAAGGAAGCGATGGCTGGAGACTGCCCCTTGTACTTGTCTATATATTTCTGCGGGCAATGGAGCGGCCCGTGGGGGGCATTTGTGCTGACGTAGGCAAAAAACGGCTTCTTCTCCTTGGTGCATTTGCGGATGAACTGGCTTGCCTGTTGGAAAAAGACGTCCGTGCAATACCCCTTGGCCGAGACAATCTTGCCATTGTGGAAGTAACCACCGTCGAAATATGCGTTGTCCCAAACATCAGGGGTCTGCCCTACCCCGCCTCCGCCGTGGCGGTAGACTTCCGTGTAACCCCGGTCTTCCGGTCGGTAAGGGTAATTGTCGCCAAGGTGCCATTTCCCGAACATCCCAGTCTCGTAACCATTCTCCTTGAACATTTGGCCCAAAGTCACCTCGTTTTCCCTCAACATCGAGCGGCCCATGATGGTATGCCAGACCCCTGTACGGTTAGTCCAGTGCCCGGTTTGCAAGGCTGAACGAGTGGGCGAACAGGTCGGGGCGACATGATAGTCGCTGAGCCAGACCGACTCGCCGGCCAACTTGTCGACATTGGGGGTTTTGATAACCGGGTTCCCCGTGCAGGCAAGGTCCCCGTATCCTTGGTCGTCAGTTATGATAAGGAGGACATTCGGCTTTTGTCCGGCCGAAAGTACTTGGATTGCCAACAAGAGGAAGAGTGCCTGCAGGATATACTTCATGGTCACGGATATTGGTAAGCGTGGGGAAGCGGAAGTTGCGAGGGGAAAATCCTGCAAGCCTGACTTTTTTTGCAAAAAACCGAAACCTTCTCCAACCGCCCTGCGTATTCCCGATTGTACGACCTGGATTTACAGTCGAATTTCCACATAACCTACAACCACATCAAGGAATACAATGTACAAACACCCAATCCAAACCCTCACCGCCGCAGCATTGCTGGCGACTGCCCAAGCCACACTGGCCGCCCCGGCGGAAACCAAAAACGTGGACGCCTCCGCCAAATGGATGGTTCACTTGGATGTCGACGCTCTGATGAAGTCAACCGTCGCCAAACACGCGTTGGAAAGTAACCCCCAACTCAGTGGCCAAAAGCTCCAGGCCCTCCAGACCCTTACAGGGATCAACATCAAGGAAGGCCTCCATGGTGTCACTGTCTTCGGGAACGGGGATCCGGAAAATGGTGTCATAATTATCCATGCGGAAGCTAAGCAGGACAACCTCGTCAGCTTTGCCCAGCTTAACGACGGATACAAAGCCAAAAACTACAAAGGGCAAACCATCCACAGCTTCCCTGATAAAAACAAACCAGGCAAACGGGTCTCCGCCTGCTTCCTCCCAGGGAGCAAAATTATCCTGGCTCCGCAACCCGGCCTCGTCGAACTCGGCATCGACCTGCTCAAAGGCAACCGCCCGGCCATGGATGCAAATTCTGAAACCAACGCCCTGGCGGAATTCCAGGACACTCCTGTCCTACTTGCATACGGCGATTTTGCTGCCCTCCAAAAGGAGAAGGACAAGAAAAAGGCCGCAGCTTTCCAACACGCCAAACGTCTTGGCCTTTCATTGGGCGAAAGCGAAGGCAAAGTCCGGGGGATGCTTGGCGTCATCACAGAAAGTGCGGAAACCGCCCTCCAAGTGGAAAACTTCTTCCGTGGGATCATTGCCATGGGTCAACTCAGCCGGGAAAACAACCCTGCCCTGGCTTCACTTGCGGATGCCGTCCAGGTCAAACGCAAGGAATCCAGCGTGGTTGGCATCGAAGTCGAAATCCCGACCCAAAGCCTGATTGAAATAGGGGAAACCCTGAAAAAGAATAAGCAGAAGGCCAAAGCTGCCCAAGAAGAAGGCGGCATCCAGCAATAAGCCTGGCCGCACTCCCCGAATTCGTAATGCAAACGTCCGCCCCAAGCATGGCCGAAAATGCCTTCACCACCCCTGCACCTAGCAATAGGGCCGGGGTGGTGAAGGAGGGCGGGACATCCGACGAAAGGCTGGCATCGGATGCAGCGGCAGGCTCCCTGCAGGCAATGGAGACACTGGTCATCCGGCACCAACCCAAGGTCTACCGCTTCCTCCTTGCCAAAACCAACTCCCGTGCCGAGGCTGAGGACTTGGCACAGGAAACCTTCCTTGTGGCCTTTAGGAAGATCAAAGGATTCAATCCAAAGTATGCTTTCACCACCTGGCTCTTCACCATTGCCCACAGGCTTGCCATTTCCGCCTGGAGGAAACACCGGGATACGACAAACGAGATACCTGATATGCCAGAGGACGCGGCTTGCCCTGCCCAAAACGCCCAGGATTCGGATAAAAAACGGAATTTGTGGGACCACGCCCGCACAACCCTCAACCACAACCAATACTCCGCCCTTTGGCTTCACTACGCGGAAGACCTCTCCATTGCGGAAATTGCCAAAGCCCTTCACAAAACGGCCCCGGGGGTAAAACTCCTCTTGTTCCGAGCCAGGAACAAGCTACAATCCACCTTTTCTTCAGAACTGCTTTGACCCATGGACAAGCCAATCCAAAACCCTGACCGCACTCCGCTGGCCGACAGGCTGAGGGAAGACGCCAAACACCTTTCCCTGTCCCACACGGAATCCACAAATTCCCTCCAGGATCGAACCCTCCACGCAATCAGGGAGGAATTCCATGGCAGCAATGGAATTCCAGGAGTTCCCAAAGTAACGAACCTTTGGCCTCTAGCCGCTGCCGCGTCCCTCGCATTGGTCGCAGCTTTGTCCCTTTCCCGGAAGGATCCGGTTGTGCCCCCCGCGGAAAAAGCCCCCGCGCACCCTACCCCGCACGAAATCCAGGCCATTGCCGAGCTATCCTCCCCCGGGTTTTCCCTTGAGTCCATGGAGCCCTATCTGGCAAATCCCCTGTCCTCCGAATTCAATGCGATGGTCGAGGAATTGGAGGCCACCGTCCAGGGTCTCATCGAGTTGGTCGAACCATCCTGATTCCGACCGGACGGATGGTTTTCCATTGTACTGGGCCAAGGAATCCCCCTACATGGCTCGTGATGAAACTTGCTTACCTACTGATTGTTACCCTGTTGGCCACTTCATTGCTGGACGCAGGATTGGACCGCAACCAGATCCTCCGGGGGGAATTGCAGAATTCCCTAGTAAAGTTCGAGAAGGAAAAAGTTGGGACAGTCGCCTTCATGGGCGGCTCCATCACGGAGATGAATGGCTACCGCCCCATCATCGGGGAGTGGCTCCAAAACCGTTTCCCTGATACAAAGTTTACCTTCATCAATGCAGGCATTTCTTCCACCTGCTCGACGACCGGGTCTTTTCGACTGCCAAGCCATGTCCTGTCCCACAACCCGGATTTGTTTTTCGTGGAGTTTGCTGTAAATGACGACCAAGACGCCCACCACACCTTTGAAAACGCGCACCGGGGGATGGAAGGCATCTTGAGGCACGCACGTACCAGCAATCCAAACATGGACATCGTTTGCACACACTTCGTAAACCCCGGCATGCTGGAGTTGATCCAGGCCGGAAAGACCCCGGTTTCCATAGCGGCCCACGAGAAGGCGCTGGAATACTACAATGTCCCATCCAACTATACGGCAAGGGAACTCGCTGACCGAATAAAGGCAGGCAAGACGGATTGGAAGGAATACGGGGGCGTCCACCCGAGGAAACCAGGGAACACCTTGGCCGCAAATGGAGCCATCGCCATCCTGGAGGAAGCATGGAAGAAAAAACCTTCTGGTGCCACCAAACCTCATCCAGTCCCGGGAACGCCACAAGACCCCGGAAGTTATTTCAATGGCCATTTCCTTCCGTCATGTTCGGTGGATATGGGAGAAGGGGTCGTCCGCCATATCCCGGATTGGAAGGCCATCAAAGGGAGTTTCCGCAACACGTTTGCAGGAATGCAATTGTTCTGCGCTGAAAAGCCAGGCCAGACGATAACAGTCAAATTCGAGGGCAATACCCTTGCCGCATACGTCCTTGCTGGCCCGGATGCCGGAATTTTGGAAATCAGTGTGGACGGAGGGACATCCACCAAGACAGACCTTTACCACCACCACAGCCGCGGCCTCCACTACCCAAGGACAGTCATCCTCGCAGAAAACCTAAGCCAAGGAAGCCATACCGCCATCGTTACCGTGTCCAAGGGCCATAATGAAGCCAGCCAAGGCACGGCAGCAAGGATCCTGGAGTTCGGCGTGAACAACCCGGAGTAAGGCATGTCCTGGAAATCCATGGCGGTCATCTTACTGGGGATGCTGGCGGCTCCGTTGCTGCTATTCCCGGCGAAACGCCCCAACATTGTACTGATCTTCTCCGATGACCAGGGAGTCAACGATGTCGGTTGCTACGGGAGCGAGATCCCCACGCCCAACATCGACAGGCTGGCAAAGGAAGGGTTGAAGTTTACGAACTTCTACTCCGCCTCCTCCATCTGTACGCCATCGAGGTTCGGTTTGTTGACGGGGCGTAACCCAAGCACCTCCAGGGACCAACTGCTGCATGCCCTCATGTTCATGAATGATCCGGACAGAGGGATTCAACCCGGTGAACCAACCTTTGCCAACGAACTCCGGGACGCAGGTTACCATACCGCCTTGGTCGGGAAATGGCACCTTGGGCACGCCAAGGAAAGTTTCCTCCCCGTCAACCATGGTTTCGACACCTTCATCGGGCACACCGGCGGCTGCATTGATTTCTTCACCATGACCTACGGGAATGTCCCGGACTGGTACCACC
>JAYPDO010000147.1:0-10906 GCA_038125285.1 Opitutia bacterium | reverse complement strand
CGAGTGCCGATAAAAGGTAGACGGGGATTCCGGCTGGGTGGTGATGCTCATTTCCGGGGATGGGCCGCCAACATCCGGATAGTTGAGCCATAGCGTGCCGTCCCTGGTTTTCCTGTCCCCTGGGGCACCAAGGTTAATCCCAAGGCGTTTTATCTTTCCTTCCATCTGGCTGTAGGGGACCTCGCCCCAGGACGCCCACTGCTCGAAACTTTCCGGCATACTGACCAGGGAAAGGGACATCGGGAGAGGGTAGCTGCATGTGCACCCTTCGTAGAAATAAGGGACGTTGAGCAAGCCGTTGGCAGGGATGAGGCTATTCGTACAACCCGACCGGGGCCCGCTGATGTTGACCGTGCCGCTTTCTACCCGCTTGTCATAAAAAGCCGCAGTGGCCGACCGCATGGTAAAAAGAGCACCGTAGTCGATCCCCCCGTCACAGCCATACCTCTTGGGAAAAGCCCTCGGCTCTTCCTCCCCGGTGAGGGGATTGATCCGCATGCCCGAGACCCCGGTACGGTTTTCTACGGCAAGTTGCCCCTCCGGCCTGTATTGGCTTGGCTGCACGGTGACTTTGTCGACAACGGACTTTTGCGCCACGGCAGGATTCTTTGACCGGATTTCGGCAGACTCGCCAGGGCTGAAAACCCGACCTGTGTAAACGTCCGAAAGGACCGGTTCCAAAAGCCGGTAGTCCTTGCCGCCCCGCCGGTTCGAAGCATCCAGCCAATCCTTGTCCACGGAGACCATGACACCGTCAATGTAAGCAGGCTGTGGAGACCGCTTGAAGTGGGCGACGGAATCCCCGAACCACAACAGCCCAAGGGGCGAGACGACCCTTTCGTCCAATGTCACATTCCAATCTGCCAGATAGTTTGCCGCCCCGGCCAACCCCCCAGTACGAAAGACAGTCAGATTTCCGCCCTTTGGTCCGGTTTCCACACGTGCGCCTTCCAACCCTTTGGCAAACACCCCCATGGCCGCAGGGACACCAACAAGGCAACCCCCATAAGGCCGAAGCGAATCATAAATTCGCCGGACATCCTCTGCTTCCGGGGTCACATTGAGGACGACCAATCCTGCAAAATATTTCGGCATTTCAAAAGCCAGGGGGTCGGCCACATGGAGCGCCAACCTCGCTGCCGGCAGTTGTAAGGACTCCCGTAAGGCGGCCACCTTGCGTGGATCCGCATCGACCCCGATTACCTGCAAACCTGTCTTTTCCACTAGGGTCTTGAGGAAGCCGGGATCATCCAACCCGAGTACTACAGCGTACCCATTGCTAGCAGCTGACACTTGGACCAATTCTTCCGCCCGGGGGGAATCTCCGAGGGCCACCACCTTTTGCCTTCCATGCCGCCGGACTTCCCCATCCTCCTTGCCAAAACAATAGATGGATCCCTCCTGCGTCACCACAAACAGCTTGCCGTCCGCCGACAACATCGAGTGGACCGCCCCATTGACGCCCGGGTAACCATTTTCAAACCGAAACTCTTTGTCCCCAACCCGGATCGTCGATCGAATCCCAGGCAAACCTTCGCTCCGAGGCTTGTCCTCGTGCCTCTTGCGGCTAATGTCCTGGTCAAACAACAATCCGCGCCGTTTCAACCGGTTGCGCTCCTCTTCTGCAGGAGTCGATGCGAACCACCCTCCCGTGAACCGGCCTGCGGCAGGCAACTCAAAGGTCTTCAATTCCCCTGACCCAAGATCCAACCGGGCGGGATAGGCGACACTGCACGGAACGACCAAATCGTCCCCATCGATAACAAGGTACCCTTGTGGGGCAAGCCCGCCGTAGCCATCCGTATTGTGGGGATGCTGACCGTAGAGGTAACTCATGCTATCGTTCAACCAGACCACATCCCCGTTACCAGCATCCAGGCAATAGACAAACACCCCTTCCAATGGCCAAACCCCGGCAGCGAAGTAAACCCGGCCGTCCTTCAATACAGGACCACCCCTCACGGGCCAGACAGAGATTAACCGGCCATTGCCCAAAATCCGCCTGTCCGAAGGAACCGCTTTAAACTTCCAAGCCAGTCGCCCGTCAGACGCATCCACGCAGTAGACATAACCGTCGTCAGCCCCGAAAATGATCTTCCCGTCCCCAGAGACCGGGGCAAACCGGACTGGCCCCTCCGCATAGAACTTCCACAATTGCTCCCCCGATCGAGTATCGTATGCTGCCACGGAGTCGTCCACCGCAGACGCAACGAACATCCGCTGCCCCAGCACAACCGGCTCGTATCCACGGTCGAATTGGAGCCGTTCGTCCCGATATGCCGGAGCATTGGCCGGCAATTCCCGAACCCACTTGAGCGCAAGTTCCCCAGGCAGCGAGGCCGGACTTGTGGCAGTCCGGCCAGCATCCCTACGCCACATCGGCCAATCCCCGGCTCCGCCAGCAACCGGCACAACCGCGGCCAGCAACACGGGGATCATTTTCAACAACTGACTTTTCCTAGATTTTGTCACATGATACTTTAACCTTTGGGATCAACACCCAAAACCCCAGGTTCCTTTTCAATCGAGGTAATATGCAGCCCCGAAATGGTTACGCCAGCACCATCATCTGCCCAGGCAATGACCCGCGTGCCTTTTGGATTTAATCCAGCATGTTCTGCTGTTGGAACCGGATAGGCTTTACCACTCGTTGTAACAATATTAAACGGTTCGAACGGACGGGCTTCCAAGTGTTCTCTTATATCACGTATCATTTTTTGAATTTGGCATCAGGAGTCCCAGGAGGCAATCTTGATGTACAAATCGTGATTACATTCAGGATCAAGACTGGGATCCGTCCCAGCCGTGTCGTGGCCCAGCAGCCCAAGGTTTTGTTACCTCGCCCGTAAAATTGCACGCATGAGGATATGGTGGCCGGGGAATGAGCAGACGATTTCGTAGTCGCCTGGATCGGGGAGGGTAAACTCGATGGTTTCCTTCTGGCCGTTGTCGAGCATCTTGGTCCCGGCAAGGATGTCGGGGGTGTCGGGGCGGAAGCCTTTGGTGAAGCCTTCTGCGCCCATGGCGACGGCGGCGGCGGCGACTTTGTCGGCGCTCTTTGGCTTGGTGATGAGGAGGTTGTGGGGGAGGAAGTCCGGGTTGGAGAAGTTGATTTTGATCTTCTTGCCTGCCTTCACGTCGATGGATTTGACATTGTAGCGCATCTTTTCGACCAGGGTAGCGATCTCGATGGTGGTGAGGTCGGCTGTGTCGGAAGTGATGCCGCCTTCGGAGTCGGCCACATGTTTGTCTTCTTCCACTGCGGAGCTGCCGAGGGCGGGGTCGGCGTTGAACCAATGGTGTTGCACGGTGTTGGCGGCCACGGAGACGTGCTCCACAGGGGATTTGAGGAGTTTGTTGAGGAGGGCAATGTCGCGGACGTTGTGCTGCTGGTGGAGCCAGAGGGCTTCGAGGAGATGGTGGGCTTGTTGCTCGTCGGCGGAATCGAAGCCGGCCATCCATTTCTTGGTAGCTGCGATGACCTCTTTGGAATCGCGGCCGGAAAGTTCGACGCGAGTACGTTGGCGGACACCGTCGACGGGGTGTTCCAAGTTTTTGAGGAGGGCGGGGATGGGTTGGCCTGCTATTTTGACGGGCTTTTGGAGGGGGCTACCCTTGTGGGTAATGCGGATGACGCGGCCGTGCAAGTGGTCGCGGTGAGGGTCGCGGATGTTGTGCTGCATGTGGCCGATGATGACGTTGGCCCAGTCGGAGACATAAAGGGCTCCGTCTTCGCCGAAAATGGCGTCGGTGGGGCGGAAGTTTTTGTCTCCGGAGAGGAGGAGTCCTTTACTGGTCATGTCCTGCCCGCCCATATTGACGGTGAGGTCAGCGCCGGAGGGTTCGCCCCAGACTTCGCCGAGCTTGCGCTCCGAGCCTTTGCCACCGCGGTCGAGCTTGTACTGCTTTATGCCGAGGAAGCCGATGGAGTTGCAGATGAGGTAATGCTGCTGCATCTCTTCGGGGAAGTGTTGGCTGGAGAGGATTTCACTGGCCGGTACTGGGCGCACTTCCTTCTGGAGCAGAGGGTACATTTTCCAACTGTTGCCGTCGGGACGGACTTGGTAGGCGCGACCGCCGGTGCCGTCCGTAGCGTAGTGGTAGCCCCAACGGTCGAAACTGATGCCGTGAGGGTTGGGGGAGTTGCCCCCGTGGAAGGAGATGGTGAAGCGACGGGGATCAAAGCGGTACATCGCGCTGTTGCCTGTAGCAAGGGAGGGTCCCCAAGGGTGTTCGAAGTTGTTCTGGAGGAAGATGCCGCTTTGCCAGTAGATGCCGCCGTCTGGGCCGTAAATGAGGTTGTTGCAGGCGTGGTGGGTATCGGCGGAACCGACGCCATGGAGGAGGATTTCTTGGTGGTCGGCCTTGTCGTCCCCGTCGGTATCCTTGAGGAAGACGAGGTTGGGCTGGCTAGATACAATGACTCCCCCGCCCCAGAACTCGAAGCCTAGGGGGTTGGCGATTTCGGCGAAGGTTTTCACGTTGTCTGCGACGCCGTCGCGGTCCGTGTCCTCGAAGATGAGGAGTTTGTCCGTGGTGGTTCCAAGGGGGGCTTGTTTGGGATAATTGGTCCAGGCTGCGACCCAGAGGCGGCCTTTGCCATCGACTTGCATCTGGACGGGGTTGACAAGTTCGGGGAAGCGGGTCTCGTCCGCAAAAACGTTGATTTGGAACCCTTCGGGAACGGCCATGGCCTTGATGCTTTCGCAAGGGGATAGGTATTCGACCGTGCCTTCTTTTTGGGCACTGGACATGTTGCCCTTGCCGCCGACGTTGGACACGACGGGGATGTTCGCGGGGACATTGGAGTCGTCGACTTGGAGGTCCTTGCCATTGGCACGCGCCCAGACTTTGGCATCCCGGTTGGTGGTCATGGAGTCAAGTTGGGTCAGCTCATGCTGCAGGACATCGGCATTGGTCTGGCTACCGACAAAACGGAGACCGGACCTGCCGCCCCATACGTCGTTCCCGTCCACGGCACGGTAACGGTCGAACCATTGGAGATCCTTTTCATTCACAGCTTCCCTAAGGCTGCCGAGACTGGTGTTGTCCCCGACTTTGGCTCCGAGGAGGGCTTGGGAAATGATCCCGGCCAGGAGCTCGTTACCGTGTTCGTTAAGGTGGACACCGTTGATGGTAAGGGGCTCCTTCTCGGATTGGTAGAGGGCAAGGGTGGGGTTGAAGAGGTCTACATAGGTGACCCCGGACGCGGCTGCGGCGGCTTCGGTGGCCTTGGCAAATTCTTCGAGGCGTTTGTTGTTGGCCTTGCCGTCCGGAAGGTTGGGGTTTGAGAGGTCTTCATGTGCGATTGGGCTGAAGAGGACGATTCGGGGGAATTTCCCGGCGGGCTTGGTGGCGCGGACATTCTGGACGAAGTCCTGGAGTTTCTGGCCGTAGGTACCGGGGCTTTCGTTGTAGCTTTCGTTGTATCCGAAGAAGGCGAACACGACGTTGGCTTCCACATGCTGGAGGTAGGCGTCGATGGGCATGAAGCCCCGGCTGCGGGGGAAGCTGTCCACTCGGTCCCCGGAGATGGCCAGGTTGCGAAAGCGGAGCTTTTTGTCCTTTTGGAGGCTTTGGAGGGAGGTTTCGAGCCAACCGTCGTACTGGAGGCGTTCCCCGAGGGCGTTACCAAGGATGGCTATGGTGTCGCCGGACTGGAAGGAAAAGTTCCCAGGGTCGCGATAGTCGCCGGGGACTTCCTCCTTTGCAAGGCTCCAAAGGCCGCCGGCAGACGGGGACGACCCTGCGGAAGGCTTGGGGACGCCGGGCTTCATTGCCTTGCCTTTGGAATCCAAGTAGGCGGGGGAGGCGTCCGATTTCTTGACGTCGAACTTTACAGCGAAAAACGGTGCGGGGTTGCCCTCTTTTTTATAAACGGGTTCGCGGACGAGGTCGAAAACAGTGAGGGTAAAGTTGTCGAGGCGTTCCTGGAGGGTATTCCGGTTCCATATTTGGATGGACTCGATGTCGTAGTCCTTACCGAGGTCGAGTTCCCACCAAGCCGGTTTGTCTTCGCCAGTATGGGTGAGGCCGCCCTTGGACCACTCCCCGTCCTTATTCCCGTCGATCCCCCTCTTGGCATCCCCGCCGTGGCCAGTGCTGGATTGTTTGGCATTCCCCTCCCTGGCGACATTCTTGCCACCAGCGATGACTTCGACTTCCGCCAACGTGAGCTGGCCGCCTTTGGGTAGTTCGATTCGGACGAATTGCCCGTTCTTCGCCCCAAGTTGGGAATGGGTAAGGAGCACGAGGGTGGCGGTGGCGGCCAAACGGCCAATGGATCGGATCGTACGGGTCATGATGGTTTTTACGCAGGTGTTGGGTTTGGAAATTTGTTAGAAAGACCTGGGGGCGGAGAATCCAAACATTGTTTTTGGGAATGCCAAGCCAACGGTTGCAAAATTTAAGAGAGTAGGCCTTACTACCTCATCCCCATTTGATCACGGAAATTCCAACGATCCCAAATCCAACCCTAAGAAAATCCTATGAACCGGAAACTGACTTCACTCCCTGCTTTTTTCCTGCTTGCCTTACTGCCATTCAGCGGCTGCGAAACGACAACCGCCGGGGACTCTAGTGGAGGAACAGGTTCCGGGAACAAGCGGGGGGGTAAAGGGAACGGTGGCATAACAAGAAACACCACGGCGACCACCAGGGCTAACCCTGGAAAGGATATCCCCATCATCGATACCCACATCCATCTTTATGACACGGCACGCAAGGGTGGCGTTCCCTGGCCACCTGCGACAGACAAAGTCCTCTACCGCCCAGTCCTGACTGGGGATTATGACAAAGTCGCCGAGGAGAACAATATTGCCGCGACGGTCGTCGTGGAGGCCAGCGACCTCGTGGAGGACAACCAATGGGTGCTCGACCTGACCAAGGGAAATCCAAAGCGGTACATCGCAGTGGTCGGGAACTTGCCGGTCGGGGCGGAAGAGTTCGCGGGATTGGTCGAGCGATTTTCCAAGGATCCCCGGTTTGTAGGGATCCGGCTTCGCCAGCGACCCGCAGGGAATTTTTTCAATGACAATACTTGGCGGGACCTGGAACTCTTGGCGGAAAAAGGCTTGGTCCTGGATGTTTTACTGGCCGACTTCAACCTCGCCGAAGTGAGCCTCATCGCCAAAAGGGTGCCCAAACTGAAGATCCTCGCCAACCATTTGACCGGACTGACCATCACTCCCCTCTCCCCGGAAAATTCCTGGGCAGAAGAAGTTGTAAAATTGGCTGCGAACCCGAACGTTTACTGTAAGGTCAGTGGCATTTTCCAACGCAGCGGGCAAATCCCGGCACCGAAGGATTTGGGGTACTATGAAAAGGTTTTCAAAGTAGTCTATGACGCCTTCGGGGAAGACCGGGTCATCTACGGAAGCAATTGGCCTGTGACCGACCGCGGCGGGGAATACCACGAGCAATTGTCCATCATCCACTCCTATTTTGAGAACAAGGGCAAACGCGTCATGGAAAAGTTGTATTACAAAAATGCGGAAGCGTTTTATGGGATCAGCCTTTCAGCGAACTGAGGCCTAGTGAGAATCCTTGCCGCACTCTGGTCAGTAGCCATAGCGCTGCCAGTCCCTGGACAGCAAACCAACCTGGGGAAAAAGGCACCGCAAAAGCCTTTCAGCTGGGTATCCCCAGCCTCCCGGACGGCCCTGGCCAACTCGGCCGAAGGCTTGAGGCATGCCACCTTCAGAAGCCCTTCCATGGAAGTGGACGTTGGCTACCATATCTACCTGCCGCCTGCTTACGATGAGGAAACGGAAAGGCGTTTTCCAGTAGTCTACCATCTACACGGAGGTCGGCCTGGCGGTGAATACAAAAGCATTTCCCTGGCCAAGTATGTGGACGGGGCGATCCGTGCTGGCAAGCTAGGGCCAGTCATATACGCATTCCCCAACGGAGGCCCGGTGAGCTGGTACAACATGCCGGATATGACAAATGCGATGGGGGAAGATGTGTTCGTGAAGGAACTGATCCCCCACATCGACAATACCTACCGGACAATTGGTGCAAGCAAAGGCAGGGCAATCGAAGGCTTTTCACAAGGCGGCCGGGGAACGACACGGATCCTTTTCAAGCACCCGGATTTGTGGTGTTCGGCAGCACCAGGCGGTTCCGGGTTTGAACCGGAAATGCGAATCAAGGAAAATGACGGGTGGGAAAACCCCTCCTTGCGCTTCCTCCCCATTGGTTACAATGCCTGGGACCTGGCCGCGAAACATGCCGAAAGGAAGGATTTGAAGACACCGCCCATCTTGATATGGGTAGGGACAAAGGGCTTCAATTACGACTACAATCTGAAGTATTCGGAGTATTTGAAATCCCTGGGGATAGCCCACAAAAAACTCGTCGCCCCAGGAATCGCCCATTCAGCCAAAGGGATTTACGAACTCAAGGGGATGGAGCTGATGAAGTTCCACGAGAAAAACTTTGGGAAAAGTAAATAGGTTCGGCTTCCTGCCCGCCCCCCCTTTATGTAGTTGGGGAAAAAGGTCGGGCAGGAAGACAAACCCTACCGATTCCACGACAACTTCCACAGCAAGCGCAATTGCAGACCTCAGTAAAACTTTCCGAAACAGGAGTTTGTAATCGCAAATCCAAATCCCCTGCTTTCCAGGGAACCTGTTGAAAGCCCCAGCCCGCCATCGGCTCGAGGAGGTCTTCAGGAAACTTCGCTAAGGATTGGAGCGTGGCAGGCTCCCCACTCTATACCATTGCCATCTGCGGGCACTTGGACATCCTGGTCTCTCTTATTAATTAGTGGGGCTGTCCTTTATGCCCCAATGTACCTCCCTCCTACCCCAGCTTCTGCATCGGAAAACCGTCATGTGGAACCGCTGTCCCACATAGCAACCCTCCGTATGCAAGAAGAACCAACAGCATTAGAAAAACCCTCGGCGCAAGAGAACGGTTTCCTGGATTTGCCGCTATCCCCTCCAATTATGGCGGCGGTAGAAGCAATCGGGTACGAAACCCCTTCGCCGATCCAAGAACAGGCCATACCGCTTTTAGCGGCGGGGAAGGATCTTATGGGGATTGCGCAAACCGGAACCGGAAAAACAGCAGCGTTTTCCTTACCCTTGCTTGGAAAGGTGGATATGGAAATTAGGGGAACGCAAATCCTTTGCC
This sequence comes from Opitutia bacterium, assembly GCA_038125285.1. GTDB lineage: Bacteria > Verrucomicrobiota > Verrucomicrobiia > Opitutales > JABJCN01 > JAYPDO01. The sequence goes on along the minus strand of JAYPDO010000147.1, from coordinate 1,768 downwards.
TGACACCCACCAGGGAATTAGCGATCCAAGTGGCGGAGGCAATGGAGACCTTTGGTCAAAATTTAGAGGGATTGCAGGTACTGGCAGTTTATGGGGGAACTGAGTACGGCGGACAACTGAAGGCATTGAAAAGAGGTGCGCACGTAGTGGTAGGGACACCTGGGCGCGTAATGGATCATGTTAGAAGGGGGTCATTGGACTTCAAGAGTCTGAAAGCATTGGTTCTGGACGAAGCGGATGAAATGCTGAGCATGGGCTTCATAGAAGATGTGGAATGGCTACTGGAACATACACCCCCCGATCGCCAAACAGCTTTGTTTTCAGCGACCATGCCCACCACAATCGCAAAATTGTGTGAAAAGTATCTTCATGAACCTGCTAAGGTAAGGATAAAGATCCACGCGGAATCGAAGCAAAATATACGGCAAAGGTATTTAAAACTCAGGCAGGGGGAAAAAACAGATGCGTTAATGGCTTTGCTGGATGTTGAGGAGTACGACGGGATCCTTGTTTTTGCCCGCACTAAGGCAGCGACTTCTGAAATTGCGGAATTGCTACTATCCAAGGGCTACAATGCGGAAGCGTTGAATGGGGATATGCCCCAACACCTCAGGGAAAAGACAGTCGACCGTTTGAAGTCTAGGAAGTTGGACATTTTAGTGGCGACCGATGTCGCGGCACGGGGATTGGATGTCGACAGGATAAGCCATGTCGTCAACTTCGACGCCCCGTTTGATGTTGAGGCCTATGTACACCGGATTGGCAGGACAGGCAGGGCAGGTAGAACAGGGGATGCAATCCTCTTCGTTTGCGGAAAAGAAGCAAGGATCCTTACTGGTATCCAGAAAACCCTGAAATTTGAATGTCAGCCCTACGAGTTCCCCACGGCAGAGGAACTGAACCTGCGGAAAGAAAAACTATTTTTCGAGGGAATCCAAAAAGCACTCGAGAGAGAGTTGTCTGACTACAAGGACGTGATGACAAAATTTATAGAATCCTATCCAGAAACAGAGCCGATCGACTTGGCCGCCGCCATGGCGTTTATCTCGGAAGGAGGAAAATCATTTCTTATCAATTCTGTACCAGACTTCTCCATAGGCAAAGGAAAGCATCGCGATTACGAAGTGAAATTTCCTGAAAAAGAGAGAAAACAGGCAGGATATAGGCGGGAAGACGATGGAGATTTTGATACCTACAGGGTGGATGTCGGAGAAGCGGATGGAGTGCAGAAGGGAGACTTGGTTGGAGCCCTAGCAAATGAGGCAGGATTACATCCAAAGAATATCGGGAAAATCAAGCTGTTCCAAGATTTTGGTTTGGTAGACCTTCCCAAGGGAATGCCAAAGGCAATATACCTCACTTTACAGAAACTACTCGTAAGGGGAAAACCCCTCCGTATACGGAAAGACCTTGGACGACCGACGGGGTGGAAAAAGGTATCATCGCGCCCCTTTGAAAAAGCCAAAGGAAACCGGAAGCCTTTCAAGCACAGGAAAGGTAATCCTGGTTAACAAAGACAAGAAGCTTCCTTCCTAACAATAAGAATGTTTTGGGCAGAAGCTTTTCCAAGAGTCTGGTCTAGCGGGATCCTTAGCAGCTTGATTAGCCAGTCAGCCAAGTCCTTGTAATTCCTGTTGCCAACAAAATAGTTGAAGCGCATGGCAGAGAATTTCAAAGCCATCTTCCTGAGCCATAAACCATGGGAAAGAAAACGCCGGTCATCAGGCGTGTCTGGACACTGCGTGGTTTGCGTCCGCATGTGGATTGG
>JAYPDO010000146.1:0-10932 GCA_038125285.1 Opitutia bacterium | reverse complement strand
CTCAAGAGCCTTGGGACTTATGAGGAAGTCGGCGGGCTGGAATTTATCTACCGCCTCACCAACCGGATCGAGACCACTGTCCATGCCCCCTACTGGATTGAGATCGTCCGGGAAAAGGCACTCCGCAGGAACCTGATCGAAACCTGCACCCAGACGGTCGAGGAACTTTACGACCCTACCAACGACATCGACACCTGCTTTGAAAGTGTCGAACAAAAGATCTTCAACCTCCGTTCAGACCAAGCCAATGACGAGCCCCAGGAGATCAGCATCTCCATGGATGCGGCCAGCAAGTTGGTCACCCAGCAAATCAATCGCGACCTCCAGGCCGGGGGTATCCCGAGTGGCTTCAAGGACCTGGACGCCATGACCCAGGGCTTCTCCGGTGGGCAGATGATCGTCCTTGCCGCCCGTCCCTCCGTCGGGAAAACGAGCTTGGGTATGAACTTTGCGGAAAATGCGGCTTGCCCGCATCCCAATAGTGGCCGCGATCCCTCCCCTACCCTGGTGTTCAGCCTCGAAATGACCTCAGAGCAGTTGGCCTACCGTCTCCTCTGTAGCCGTGCCAGGGTTAACATGACCACGCTCAGGGATGGCTTCGCTTCTAGGGAAGATGCCAGGGAGCTGGGCCGGGTGGCCAAAGAGTTGAAGGAGGCTCCTATTTGGATCGACGACGCTTCCACCATCAACATCTACGAAATGAAGGCCAAGGCCCGCCGCTTGGACCAAAGGCTCCGCAACAAAGGCCGAAAACTCGGGATGATTGTAATCGATTATCTCCAATTGATCCAAGCCGCAGACAAACGGGCTTCACGGGAGCAGCAAATCGCCGAAATTTCACGTGCTATCAAAGGCATCTCCAAAGACCTGGACCTCCCGGTCATCGTGTTAAGCCAGCTCAACCGGGACATGGAAAAAGAAAAGCGCGATCCCCGCATGGCCGACCTCCGGGAATCCGGTGCCATCGAGCAAGACGCCGACATCATCCTGTTGCTCCATCGCGTTGCCATGGCAGGTGAAGCTGCGCACTCCGGGAAAGGGGGGGAAGAAGATGATGAAGGGGATGGACATCAGCACTCAGGTCATTTAGGTAACGTCGACCAAATAAAACTTATTGTGGCCAAACAACGGAACGGGCCGGTCGGCCCAGTCAACCTTTCCTTTATCCGCCAGTACACCCGATTCGAGAATTATGCCAGCTAAGCAACAACCCTTCCACAGCCCCCGGCACACTAACAAATGGTACAGCCAGGCCGTCGTCCTGGCCGTCCTTTTGCTCCCCGCCCGGATCCATCCACAAAACCAGCCGGTAGTCCCTGTCCAGCAGGCTGCGGAGCCAGTAATCGAGAGGATCGACATTAACTTTACTGGCCCCAAATCCATCACTCCCGAGTATATCCAGGCCAACATCCAGATCTCCAAAGGCGGGCCTTTCTCCAATGCCCGGTTGGACGAGTCCATCCGATCCCTCTATAATTCTAACCTGATCGAGTTCATCGATGCCAAGGTTGAGCCCCTTCCGGACAACAAGGTCGCCATCGTCCTTGACGTCAAAAGCAAGTACAGGATCAAGAACACCCTTTTCCGCGGGAACGAAAAGGTGAAGTCCGACAATTTCCTCAACAAGGACAAAGAGAAGGGGATTTCCTCCATCCCCGGTGAGTTCCTTGACGAGCTGACCCTGAAAAAGGATCAGGACCTCTTGCTCGAAATGTACCGCAAGAAAGGCTACGCCAATGTGGGAATCGATTATGAGGTGATCAAGGATGCCGACCGTGCCACTGTCGTCTTCAATATCGATGAAGGTTCCAAAATCAAAATTAAGCGGGTCGATTTCCTTGGGAACAGCGAAGTTGGCCAAGGCAGGTTGCGTAAAGTCGTCGGAACAAAGCGTTGGACCCCCCTGTCCTGGTTCAAGGATTCTGGAAAATTCCGCGAGGAAACCCTTACCGAGGACATCGACAAAATCCGCGACTACTACAAAGAGAAAGGATACTTGGACGTCCAAGTTTCCCATGACGACATCCAAATGGAATACCCCTCCCCGGGAAAGCTCCTTGTCACTTTCAAGGTTAAGGAAGGGAACCAATATTCCGTCGGTGTCACCGAAATCAAGGGTAACTCCATCTTTACCACTGAGGAAATCCTTACCGCCCTCAAGCTGGACAAAGGTGACGTTTTCGCACCCGCAAAAGTGGATTCCGACCAAGAGAATATCCGCAAGTTCTACGGCAGCCGGGGATACCTGGATGCCGTTGTCCGCGCCAACCGCCGCCCTAACCTCGACACCCGTGCCATCGACCTTGTCTACGAAATCCGCGAGGGCGACAAAATCCTCCTTGATTCCATCAAAGTCGAAGGCAACACAAAGACCAAGGCCAACGTCATCCTCCGCGAGCTTGCCCTCGCCCCCGGTGATATTTTCGACCTCACCCGGATGGAGAGCAGCCGCTTGCGGCTCATGAACACGCGTTTCTTCGAGGATGTCAGTATCGACGACGAAGAGACGGAAGTGCCCGGCAGACGGAACATGCGCATCACTGTGAAGGAAGCCCGCACCGGGAACCTCACCTTTGGTGCCGGTTTCAGCTCCCTGGAGAAAGCCATCCTCTTCGCCGAAGTCACCCAGGGAAACTTTGACCTCTTCAACTGGCGCACCTTCTTCCAGGGGGACGGCCAGAAATTCCGCCTCCGTGCCCAGCTCGGTTCCCGTAGCAACGAGTTTGTACTCTACGTAGAGGAGCCCTGGCTTTTCGAGCAACGCCTCGCCGGAGGCTTCGAGCTTTACCGCCGCCAGTCCGAGTTCTACGGGCCCTTTTCCGAACGCCGTGCCGGGTTTGAAGTCTTCCTCCGAAAGGTTCTTTTCGAAATGGTGGAAGGCCGCTTCAGCTACAATTTGGATCAAGTTGATATCTACGACGTCGATCCCAACGCCCCGGCCAGCATCCGCAACTTCGTAGCCAGTAGCGACATGCCGTTGATGGTATCCAAGGTCACGGGAACCCTGCTTCGCGACAACCGGAAGGGCAATATCCTCTTCCCCAGCTCCGGTAGCCGTGTGGAACTTCGCAACGAACTTGCCGGAACCGTCTTTGGGGGGGATGCCGATTACTGGAAAACAGAACTGCGCACGGTCAAGTTCATACCCACCTTCGAATCCATGGAACAAAACCTCTCCCTCATGGGCCGTGCCGGTTTCATCTCCTCGATCGACGATTCCACCATCCCATTCTTCGACCGTTTCTTCCTCGGTGGTCCATACACATTGCGGGGTTTTGCCTACCGCGAAGTCGGCCCGAAGGAAGGCGGGGAACCTGTGGGGGGCAATACCTACGGGATGTTTAGCGCGGAATATACCTTCAAGTTGGCCGATCCCTTGCGTTTTGCCCTGTTCTATGACGCTGGTTTCGTGCAGGCGGGCGAATGGGACTTTGACCCCAGCGACTACAACTCCAACTGGGGGCTTGGCCTTCGCATCATGGTCATGGGAGCCCCGCTTCGGCTCGATTTGGGCTTCCCGATGGCCACGGACCAATACAATGACCAAAGTCACGAATTCAACTTCTCCTTCGGGACACGCTTCTAAGCTTCCGCCCGAACGCTATTAAACCCATAGACTACTTACGATTTTACCAATGAAACCCACGATCACCCTCCTCGCCCTTCTGTTCAGCGCCGTGCTTGCCAATGCCCAAGTCGCCACCACTCCCAAGGTGGTCTCCGTAGACATCGAAGAGATCCTCAAGAATTACACCAAGCTCCAAGCGGCACAGACCAAACTTGAGGCCTCCAAGAAAAATGCCGAGCAAGAGATTGAAATCCTAAAGGAAGAAGGACGGAAGATGGTAGAGAAAGCCCGTGAGCTGGAAGCCCGCACCAAAAACCCGGCCCTTAGCCCTACTGCGGTAACCCAGGCCAAGGAAGAACTCCAAGCCCTCACCGTCGAAATCAAATCAAAGGAGAACGAACTTCTCGAATACGTGAAGAGGACGGACGCTACCCTCAAGCAACGCTTTAAAAGCATGCTCGAACTCCACATGGGCGAAATCCGGGACATGGTCGCCGTCATTGCCAAGGAAAAGGGAGCCGACCTTGCCCTTAACAAATCCCTCAAGGACTTCGTGCTTTATTCCGCAGACTATTTCGACATCACCGGCGCAGTCCTAGGGCGGTTGAATTCCGTCAGCAACAAATGACGAGGATCCCGGAAAATTCCGTGGGATTATAGGGGAGGGCTGCCCAGTGGACTTTTCCTACACGCTGGAGCATATCCTGAGCCTTTCCGACGATATTGTTGCAGAAGGCGCGTCCCAACTCCCCATCAAGGGTATCTCATCCTTGGAGGACGGCAGGGAAGGTGATCTTTGCTTCCTTGGGAACCCAAAGTACAGGTCACAGGTTTCTAGCTGCCGGGGAACCTACATTCTCCTCCCAATGGATTTTGAAGGTTCCCCGGAACCTGGCCAAGTTTATTTAAGGACAGCGGATCCGTCCAAGATCCTGGCTTTATTTGCGAACCTGTTGGAAAAAGATTATTCCCCGGAACCGGAACCAGGGTGCCACTCCAGCGCAATTATCGACCCAACGGCATCGATAGGGGAAGGAAGCTACATTGGGCCAGGTTGTATCGTGGGGGAAAAAGCGAGGATAGGGGATAGCGTCTACATGCAGGCCAATGTATATGTCGGCCGACATGCGGTTGTGGGCAATGGCAGCCGCCTGTTTGCCAATGCTGTATTGCAGGATCATTGTGTGATGGGTTGCCAAGTGGTCTTGCAGTCCGGTTCCGTCATCGGTTCGGACGGTTTTGGCTTTATTACCGAAGCCGGGCTCCACTCCAAGATCCCTCAAATCGGGAACGTGGTATTGGAAGATGGGGTTGAAGTCGGTGCAAACACGACTATTGACCGTGCCCGTTTCCATGAAACCCGGATTGGCAAGGGGACGAAAATCGACAATTTGGTACAAATCGGCCATAATGTAACCATTGGCAAAAATGCTTTGATCGTTGCACTTGTCGGGATTGGGGGGAGCACAAAACTGGGGGATGGTGTCGTCCTTGCCGGACAAGCCGGCGTGGCCGGGCACTTGAAGATTGGGGATGGTGTCCAAATTGCGGCTCAAGCAGGCGTGCTCCATAACCTCGACCCCGGTACCAAAGTCCGGGGAACCCCTGCCCTCCCCTACAACGAATTCCAAAGGATATCCGCCCTTTCCCGGCGCTTGCCAGAAGCCTTCAAACGCCTCAAAAAGCTAGAACGACAACTTCCGCCCCCATCCCCAGAAGAACCATGAGCCAACATCCCCTGAAAATCTTTTCCGGTACGTCGAACCGGAACCTAGCTGAGGAGATCTGCCAATATGTCGACGTCCCGCTGGGGGCGGCTACAGTCACCCAGTTCCCCGACAATGAGACCTTTGTCAAAATCAATGAGAACATCAGGGGTGCCGACATCTTCATCATCCAGTCCACCTGCCCACCCGCCAACCACAACATCATGGAGATGTTGATCATGATCGACGCAGCCAAGCGGGCATCCGCCCAACGGATCACCGCCGTCATCCCCTTCTTCGGCTACGCCCGGCAGGACCGTAAGGACCAACCCCGGGTCCCTATCACATCCAAACTGGTCGCCAATCTCCTCGTCACCGCCGGGGCTAACCGCATCCTTACCCTCGATCTCCACGCACAACAAATCCAAGGTTTTTTCGACATCCCGGTCGACCATCTCTATGCCAGCCCGGTCTTCTCCAAATACCTGGATGATACCCGCACTGAAAACACGACCGTCATCTCCCCGGATGTCGGCGGGATGAAAATGGCGGCTGCCTATGCCGACATGCTCGATTGCCCATTTGGCCTGGTTGCCAAACGCAGGACCAGCGCCACCACTGTCCAGGCATTCAACCTTGTGGGCGAAGTAGAAGGGATGGATGTCCTTCTGGTCGATGACATGTCCGAGACCGCCGGTACTTTGATTGCCGCCGCTAAGCTGGTAAGGGAAAAAGGGGCTAAGTCCGTCCGTGCATTGGTTAGCCACGGCGTCCTTAATAAAGTTGGCCTCGACCGTTTGCGTTCGAACGAAGGCGTACTGGATGAATTGATCACGACCAACTCCGTGCCGATCAATGCCGAAGGGCTCCCGATCCAGGTCTTGAGCATTGCCGGCCTCCTTGGAGAAGCCATCCTCCGCATACACAACCACTCCAGCATTACTAGCCTCTTCAAGGTCAAAGGTTACTAAGGACTTGCGGGAAGGACTGCAAACCCCTTAGAAACTGCGCCATGAGCAATATGGAAGAGGAACCCATTCTCGACACACCGACTGCCCACGAGGAACTCCTGGCCAACCTGGATCATGAACCGCCCAAGCCCCTGCTACTGCTTGTGGCCATCATACTTGGTTCGTTGTCCATGATCCTGAGCTTGGTCGCCATTGTGCAGACCAAGCAGGAAGGTGTGCAGACAGACGCTGCCGGGATCGGTGCATTGCCTGTCGACGGGGGTGTCGGCCTGGACAACCTCTTGGAAAGGGTGGACGCCGTGGAGCAGAAAATTTCCCAGCTGTCTTCCCTTCCTACCGAGTTCAATGGTACCACTGGCGGGGGTTCGGCGCTGGAGCATGAAGTTGGCACCTTGCGTACAGAGCTGGAAGCCATCCGGGCCAAGGTAGACAATCTCCGGATCGGGGTGGCCACAAGTCCTTCCCGTCCGGCCGCTACTACGGGATCGCCAGCTTCCGCCACGCCTACTACCACACCGCCGCCAGTGCCCGCGCCGACCAGACCTCCTGCGCCGACCTTGACCGTCCCGCCGGGCGGCAAAGTCCATACCCTGGAATCCGGGGAAACCTTGAGTGCCCTTTCTAAAAAATACGGTGTCCCTCTTTCCAAAATCGAATCGGCCAACCAAGGGCTGGATTTCCGGAAGTTGCAGATCGGCCAAAAAATCGTGATCCCCGCCCCCGAGTGATCCCCATGAAGGGTTCCCCCGACAATACGGTTTCCCCCCACCCATGGGAGGTGGTTTCCGAGCAACAGATTGCCGATTGCCGCGTCTTCGAAGTCCATCAGGAGCATTGTCTCCATCCTGCCGATAGCCGGGAGGGGGATTTTTATACCATCAGTTCACGGGATTGGGTGAACGTCCTGGCCCTGACCCCCAGGAAAGAACTCGTCATGGTCCGACAATACCGGTTTGCCACAAGGGAGTTGTCACTGGAAATCCCTGGAGGCATCATCGACCCAGGGGAATCGCCACTGGATGCCGGTGTCCGCGAACTTCGGGAGGAAACCGGCTATGCAGGGAACAATGCCCGCATCATCGGCCACTGTTCCCCACACCCTGCCATCCTCAGGAACCGATGCCACTTCGCCCTGGTCGAAGATGTTATTTGCTCTGAAGCCCTTGACCTGGACGAGCATGAGGAAATCGAAGTCCTGGCCATGCCCCTTGACGAAGTCTTCAGGATGGCCGCGACAATGCAAATTCAGCACACCCTTACCCTCAACGCCCTCCTCTACCTCAAACTTGGTATCTGAGCCGTGGAGAAGATAACCCCTCCTACTTCTCGTCGAACTTGCTCTCGAAGAGTTCCTCGATCTCGCGGAGCAAGTGCTCGCAATCGTCTCCCTCGGCGGTAAAGTTCATCACGGAGCCATTCCCTGCCGCCAGCATCATCAGGCCCATGATGCTTTTGCCGTCCACTACCTCATCGTCTTTCTCCACGTAGAGATCGGAAGAATAACGGTTGGCGATCCGCACGATCATCGCCGCCGGCCGGGCATGCACGCCCATGTCGTTTTTCACAACAAGGGTTTTGGTCATGCTCGGAAGGTCGGACATCAGGGTTCAGCAAGCTGGGGGAGGCTTACACTATGTGGCGCTTATCGGAGAGTCGTCAAGCCCAGGTTCAAGGGCTTCCGAAGGGCCGTCATCCTGGATTTGGTCGAGCTGGTGGCTCCAAAGCTCTGCATAAGCACCCTTCCTGGAGACCAATTCGCCGTGGCTCCCCTGTTCCAGGATCCGGCCATGTTCAAGGACGACGATGTGGTTCGCCCTCCTGACTGTGGAGAGCCGGTGGGCGATGACCAGGGTGGTGCGGTTGACAAAGAGACCCTCCAGCGCGGCTTGGATTTGCCGTTCGGTTATGGAATCCACACTGGAGGTCGCCTCGTCCAGTATCAGCACCGGCGGGTTGCGGAGGAAGAGCCTGGCGATGGTCAGCCTTTGCTTTTCCCCCATGCTTAGCCGCACTCCACGCTCTCCGATCCGCGTGTCCATCTTTCCCGGGAGCCTGTTAACAAACTCCCAGGCCATGGCGGATTTCAGGGCTTCGATTAGGTCGGCGTCCGTTGCATCGGCCTTTCCGAAACGGAGGTTCTGGGCGACAGTCGCGTCGAATAAGAAAGGCTCTTGCGGGACGCTGCCGATGTTGGAGCGCAAGTCCCCGACCCTGGTCTCCCGGACGTCCTGGCCGTTGAGCGTGATGCTCCCTTCCCCTACGTCGTAAAACCTCAGCAGGAGGTTGGCGATCGTGCTCTTTCCTGCCCCTGTGTGGCCTACCAAGGCAGTGACCGTGCCGGGTTTCAGGTCAAGCTGCAAGTTTTCCACCACCGGGGCGCGTTCCGGGTAGCGGAAGCTGATGTTGTCCATCTTCACATAGACCGCGCCTTCCGGGAAGCCTTTTGCCCCTTCCGCATCCTTGATCGTGACCGGATGGTCCAGGATATCGAATACCCTGTCCCCGGAAGCCTTCCCCTCGCTGAGCATGTTGTTGAGGTTGTTGAGCTGCCTAACCGGTTCGTAAAACATATTGGCATAGAATAGGAAGGCGAAGAACTCCCCGAGCGTGAAGCCGGGATGGCCGGTTGCCAAGAGATAGCCCCCGATGCCGACTACCCCGGTGTTCCCGAGGTTGGTGATGAAGTTGGTCGTCGGGCCATGCCTGGACCATTGGAACATGGCCTTGAGCGTCTTGTCCCGAAGGTCCCTGCTCTTTTCCATGAAGCGTTGGGATTCCCGTTCTTTGAGTGCGAAGGCATGGATGAGGCGATTCCCCTGGATATCCTCGACCAAGAGGCTGTTCAGGTCCCCGGTGGCCTCCCTGACCGCCTTCCAATTTTTTTGCCGGGCCTTGAAATACCGCATCCCTGAGAAGATGAGGAGCGGAAGCGGGATGAATACCGCCAGGGCCAGGACAGGTTCCTGGAGGAACATCACCACGGAAATACCCACGATCGTCAACAGCGCGACTGTCCCCTGCTCCGTCCCGTCCAGGATCGCCCGCTCCACGCTCGCCACATCCTCGATGACCCTGGATGCGATGTCCCCGCTTTTGCGGCGGTCATAAAACGAGACCGGCAGTTCGAGCAACTTGGCATGCAGATCTCGCCGGATGTCCAGGAGCACTTTTTGCTCCAGGGTGTTGTTGATTCGGATCCGCAGGCAGTTAAATATTTCCCGCACGCCATAGGCTGCCGAGATCGCCCCCAAACCCCAGGACAAACTGGGCAGGTGGGGTTGGCCTGTACCTTTGCCATCAAACCGGATCACTTGGTCGATCACATACTCGATGACTTTCGGCACACTGATGGACAATGCCGTCATGCAGACCGCCATCAGGATGGTCAGGATGAACAGGTTTTTGTATTGGAACAGGTAACCGGAAACTCGCCAAATCGTCTTCATCTCAAAATCGTGTTGTGTTCAATGGTTGGTACGGCACAAAGGCAACCATGGAAACCGACCTCGGCCCCACCGGAGCGATCCTCCGCGACCTCCCCTCCCCTTACCTCCCCCACAAGTGCGGCTTGCTCCACTTACCCCGCTTCCTAGCCAAAATCCGCAAACACTTGGCCGGGGAACTCCCCAAAAGCTACCAGCGCAACTTCACCAGGGGCTTCGACGGCTTCCTCTGCCTCCACCTAGGCATCGAACCTGGCCAGGTCATCGAAATCGTCCGTACCAGCAAGGACGGGGAGGAAACCGACGCCCGCCTCCAGGAAATTTTCCCCGAAGACCTCAAAGTCCATGTCTGGAACCGCAAAGTCTGCCAGATGGGCATGAGCGAGATGGGTCGCGAAGCCCTCAACGCCACCAAGAAAAAAATGGGGCTCGAAGACCGCCACGACATCCTCTCCTTCGCCGACATGATCGAAGTCGACGAAGGAAGGATCCCGGGGTTTCCTCCGGAAGGTACTTCTAAAGAAAATTGACAAGGGCTGGAACCCCTATGGCCAGACCAAAACGAAAACTGACCGCCGCCGAAAAGCGGGAAAAGAAACGGCGCAAGGCTGAATACGAGACCGTTTTCATCAACGGTTAGCAAAAACGTGTCAAGCGGCGGACGGTTGAAGGAAAGGATGTTGACGAGTTCATCCGGCAAAACGCGGATCCAGTCTGGTTGCACCAAAACGAGATGTGGGAGTGTATGGACGAATGAGTGGAAGACGACACCGAGCCGTCAAACTTGTTCCCAATTCGCGGCTATGGTTCTTCCCTTGGTGAAAAGGAAGAACGCCCTTTTTAGTGAAACTCATGCAGTACGCCTTGCATGAAGCACTTCCCCTGCTTCTATTTGGCGGAGTTGGTCGGCGTGCACGGTTACTAAGGCCACTGTTTTTCCTGCTCCGTCGACAAACTCCACTTCATACCCTTTACCCTCCTTGTAAATATGGACTATCGTCCCGACATCCCCCTTGCTGAGCTTGTCATGGGGAGGGTCACAGTCCAATACAACGAGTGAATGTTCGGCAATCATGGTCATTCCTGGGGATAGGCTGTAACTAGCCTAGGTGGCTCTTCTTCTGCAATCCAAACTGTCAAAACTTTACCTGGGTGGTGCCATGGACATCCAACCCTTCCTTCCGCCCGGTATTTTGTACCGAACGTTGTTTGTTCAGTTTCAATATGATGGCATTCCTGTGCTA
>JAYPDO010000145.1:10375-11174 GCA_038125285.1 Opitutia bacterium | reverse complement strand
CTTCCTCCCCATCGCCAATTACTACACGGAGAGCCGGATGTTCTTCAACGGGCAACTCCATGTGACCTACACCGTCGCCCCCGAATTGATCCCGTTGGCAAGGGAATCCTACCCGGACAACTTCCGGAGCGAGTTTTACCTCGGCACCTACTTCATCCGCTCCAATGTCACCCGGAAGCCTTTTGACGACCCAAGGGTACGACTGGCCTTCTCCATGTCCCTGGACCAAGGCGCGATCATCGACAATGTCCTCCAGGGCGGGCAGAAAAAAGCGACCGGCCTTGTGCCGCCATTCGAAGGCTACCCGGATGCAGGCACAGTACAGTTCGACCCGGAAAAGGCCCGCCAACTCCTAGCCGAAGCCGGCTACCCCGGTGGAAAGGGTTTGCGTGACATCGAGTTCCTGACCACGGACAAGGAGGTCTCCAAGGCTGTGGGCGAGGCGCTGCAAGCAATTTGGAAGGAACACCTGGGAGTGTCGGTCAAGATCAAGCAAATGGAATGGACATCGTACCTGACCAATATGTTCGACCTGAACTACGACCTCGCCGCCGGGGGCTGGATAGGGGACTATGTCGACCCGCTCACCTTCCTGGACATGTGGATGAAAGGCGGGGGGAACAATCGCACAGGATGGTACAGTGACGAGTTCGAAGCCATCCTCAAGGAAGCCTCCATGGCCACCAATGCGGAAGAACGCTATGCCCTGCTCTCCAAGGCGGAGAAACTTTTCCTTTCCGAAAGGCCGATCCTCCCGGTTTACTACTACTCGACCAACTACCTCATCCACGAAGCCGTG
>JAYPDO010000145.1:0-10365 GCA_038125285.1 Opitutia bacterium | reverse complement strand
CCTCTGGTCCTCAACCACCATCCTTGGAAATTCGTGGGGTTCCAAAGCAACTGACCTGCAAAAGCCATGGCACGATTCATCCTGAACCGATTCCTCCAAGGGTTGCTCGTCCTGTTCGCCCTCTACACCATCACATTCTTCCTCTCCAAGGCAATGCCGGGGGAACCCTTCACTTCTGAAAAAAACGTGTCGGAAACAACCAAGCAGGAACTCCGCGCCCTCTACGGCCTCGATAAGAAGCTCCACGAACAGTATTTTATCTATCCGACCCGGATCCTGACAAAATGGGACTTCGGGGTCTCGACCAGCAAAGGGCGCCCGGTGCGCGACATTATCGCACAGTCCTTCCCCGTTTCCCTCACCCTGGGGTTAACCGCCCTGGGCTTCGCCATAGGCTTGGGCATCCCCATCGGGATCCTCGCCGCCGTCAGGAAAAACACTTGGGTGGACTGGGGCTTGATGTCGCTGGCCATGCTCGGGATCTGTATCCCCTCCTTCACCATCGGTCCCATGCTACAAATCCTGGTCGCCGCCAACATCCCTTGGATGAATGTCGCGGGATGGGGCAACCCGCAGGACATCTGGCTTCCCGCTATCACACTGGGCCTGGTATCGGCGGCCTACCTCGCCCGCCTCACCAGGGGGGGCATCCTGGAGATCCTATCCCAGGACTTCGTCCGTACCGCCCATGCCAAAGGGCTTTCCCCCACTGTCGTGATCCTAAAACATACCCTGCGCGGGGGCTTGTTGCCTTCCGTTGCCTACCTGGGCCCGGCATTTGCCGCCCTGATCAGCGGGTCGTTCATCGTCGAATCGATCTTCTTGGTCCCGGGGATGGGACAACACTTCGTCAACGCCGCCATTGCCCGGGACGAGTTCCTGCTCCTCGGGGTCTCCTTGTTTTTCGGGTTCCTGATCATTGTCATGAACTTGGCATCCGACATCCTCACGGGAATCCTCGACCCCCGTGTACGGATGGGAAAGGAGGGGAAATAAGGAGCCATGGAAGCGGAAAAACAAAGTACGCAAGGCGGATCCTCCCTCTCCCGGGATGCCTGGATCCGGATGGGGAAAAACAAACTCGCAATGGCCAGCCTCTGGAGCTTCGCTATTATGATCGTCCTTTGTTTCGGGCTGGCTTGGTTTTGTAAAGATCCCAACGAAATCAACCTGACCAATAAATTTGCCAAGGTGTCGGCCGAACATTGGATGGGGACGGATGCCTTAGGTCGCGACCTTTTCTCCAGGATCTTGTATGGTGGGCAGATCTCGATCCTCGTCGGCCTGGTGGCTACCATGTTCTCCGTCTGTATAGGGATCACTTACGGCTCCATATCCGGGTTCGCGGGCGGAAGGACTGACGCTACGATGATGCGGGTGGTGGACATCATGCTTTCCATCCCCTTCCTGGTACTCGTAATCGTACTACAAGCCGCATTGGCTGAATGGTCGTCCAATACTTCCCATTGGCTGGTCGAAGCATGGAAATGGGACAAAACCCTTGCTGGCCGGGTCACCAATATCATCCCCCTCTTCTTTGCCCTCGGGATCTTCGGTTGGCTCACCCTTGCCCGGATTGTGCGCTCCCAAGTCCTGAGCATCAAAGAACGTGAATTCATTGAAGCCGCAAGGGCATTGGGTTACCCGGAATCCCGGATCCTCTTCCGGCACATCATCCCCAACACCCTGGGGCCAACTGTCGTATACGCCACCCTGACTGTGCCGAGCTTCATCATGTACGAGGCCACATTGTCCTACCTCGGCCTAGGAGTCGAAGCCCCGAATAGCTCCTGGGGCATCCTGATCAAGGAAGGGGCCAACTTCATGGAAACCCGCCCGGAGCTGCTAATACTCCCCGGCATCTTCTTTTCCGTCACCCTCTTCGCCCTCAACTTCATCGGCGACGGCCTCCGGGACGCCCTAGATGTAAAAGCCTCCAAAGACTGACCCTTCCATGCCCCTGCTCGAAATCCAGAACCTCAAGACCTACTTCCACACCAGGGCCGGGACGACGAAGGCAGTGGACGATGTCTCCTTCTCCCTCGAAAAAGGGGAGATCCTGGGGATTGTCGGGGAATCCGGGTCGGGCAAATCCGTGACCTGCTACAGCCTCCTTGGCCTGCTTCCCTCACCACCGGCAAAAGTAGAAGGCGGCCAAGCCCAGTTTGGCGGGAAGGACCTCCTCCAACTCCCGGAAGCGCTCCTCCGGGAAATCCGGGGCAAACGCATCTCCATGATCTTCCAGGATCCCATGAGCTGCCTCAACCCCTACTTGCGGATCCTCGGCCAAGTTGCCGAGCCGCTCCTGGCGCACAACCCTGAAATCACAGGGGAGGAAGCCGAAAAGCAAGCCCTCGAAATGCTCAAGAAAGTCGGTATCCGGGATGCGGAAGAAAGGGCAAACTCTTATCCCCACGAATTTTCCGGCGGCATGCGGCAAAGGGTGATGATCGCAATGGCCCTAATCACCAATCCCGATATCCTCCTGGCGGACGAACCGACCACTGCCCTCGATGTCACCGTCCAGGCCAGGATCCTAAAACTGCTCAAAGAACTCCGCAACGAACTGGACGTATCCGTCATCTTCATCACCCATGACCTCGGGGTCGTGGCAGAAGTCGCGGATCGCATCGTCGTCATGTACCGGGGGAAAGTCGTGGAGCAAGGCATAGCAAAGGAGATTTTCGATAACCCCAAGCACCCCTACGTGAAAGGCCTCCTGTCCTGCCGGCCTACCTTTTCCACCACAAGCCGCATCCTGCCCACCGTGGAAGACTTCATGGAAGGAAGGATTGTCACGGAAGAAACAAAACCGCTCGCTGGCATAGCCACCACCGAAGGCTACCGACCCCTCCTCGAAGTCAGGGACCTCAAAGTCCATTTCACCTCCAAGAGCCAACAAACAGTAAGAGCCGTGGACGGGGTCAGCCTAAAGATCCCCGCAGGCAAAACCCTCGGCTTGGTCGGGGAATCGGGCTGCGGGAAAACGACCACCGGGCGCGCCATCCTCCAGCTTGTCCAACCCGCTTCCGGCTCCATCCTCTACAACGATACGAACCTTGCCTCCCTGACCCGAGCGGAACTGCTCCCATACCGCAAAAAGCTCCAGATCATCTTCCAGGATCCATACGCCTCCCTCAACCCAAGGATGACCATCGGCCAAGCCCTGGAGGAACCCATCCTCTTCCACCAGATCGCAAACAACGGGGAAGAAGCCCGGGCAAGGGCAGTCTCCCTGCTCGAAGAAGTCGGCCTCGACCCGGAGCACTTGGATCGCTACCCACACGAGTTTTCAGGGGGGCAACGCCAACGCATCTGTGTCGCCCGAGCCTTGGCCGTCGAGCCGGAATTCATCGTTTGCGACGAATGTGTCAGCGCCATGGACGTCTCCATCCAGGCTCAAGTACTCAACCTCCTTCGCGAACTCCAAGACAAGCGCAACCTTACCTACCTCTTCATTTCCCATGACCTCAGCGTGGTGAAATTCATTTCAGACCAAGTGGCCGTCATGAAAGCCGGCAGGATCATCGAGTTCAACAGTGCCGAAGAGATCTACCAAAACCCGAAGGAAGCCTACACCCAGGAGCTCCTCGCCGCCGTACCAGGAGAAGGATAAAGCCCCGACAAAGGAAACTGTCAGACCCTCCCAGGATTCCGAAGGAAAAATATCAGGATTGAAGGGGGGAAGCCAGGCTTGCAAAAAGAATTCTGAAATTATGTAGTAATTTCTCTTTTTCTCGACCTACTTACCCGAAACTAAATACGACCCATGCTCCTATACACAAAGCCAAGCCTCTATGCGATCCGGGCGTTAATTTATATTGCTGAACGCAAGGGCATCGGTTCCTGCCTGGCTAGGGACATCGCGGAAGCCGAAAGCATGCCCAGGCATTACCTTTCTAAAATCCTCAAGGATCTGGTCGGTGCCAAAATCCTGGACTCCAATATGGGTCCCGGCGGCGGCTTCGTCCTCAAAAGGCCAGCCTCGAAAATCAGCCTGATCCATGTCGTCCAAGTCTTTGACGACATCCACACGGATCTGAAATCCTGTGCCATCGGCTGGCATCGTTGTACGGACGAAAAGCCCTGCTCCCTCCATGAAAAGTTCAAGCCCTTACGGGAGGAAATCCGCGATTACTTGACGAATACGACCCTCGACCAGTTGGCCACGGCGGATTTGTCGAAAATCAAAGTGCGGGAGAAGGCTGGGGGACTCCCATTCCGGGCATCTTGAAATCCTCCCGTTTGTATAGGTCACAATATTTTTCTGGGGCGATGAAAGGCAAATGGGCTTGGTAAACCCGACTGCCAGGAAGAAAGGTTTTCCTGCTGGCCAGTTCCAGGAGCTTGGCTGCCCCAACCTTTGCCCGTTGCCCGTCAAAGTGGGCATCGTCCCCGGCGCCGGATGTTTCCGTGGACGGGCCACGATGCTTTCCTCGGTTCCTGGATGGGCGGGTCTTTTGGGCAAGCTCTTGCGCCAGTAAACTTTCAGGGTTCGAGTATTCCTGGCCTCCGGGCACAGCCCATTCCGACCAATGGTCTGGGTCTACCCCCGGGCCGGAGCTACCATGGTAAACCTTGCCCAGCCCAACTATGGTGTAGCCATTGGCTCCAAAATGCTGGTTCAGGGTGACGACCTTGGATCACTTGTCTCGCCAACCGGTCACATGGAAAGTCAGCTCCTTGGTAAACTCAGGGTAAAGCCCCGTAATCAGGGAAACCCGGCTCGCTCCACAGATGGCCTGGTTGCAGTATGCCCGTGTAAATTGGAGCCCTGAAGTTGCTAACTTGTCGATGTTCGGCGTCAGAGCCCGCACACCATAGCAGCCTAACTCAGGCCGGAGGTCGTCCACCGCGACCATAAGGACATTAGGCTCCTCCCCTCAGGCGGAAAGGGACAATAAAAGCACGGAAAGTACAAAAGTGGTTTTCATTGCAAGTGAGGGTAGGAAGTCGCCTTATTGGGCGTAATGGAGGATGGCCCGGAAAGCCCCTGCCTGGGCAACCACATCTTCGATTTCCTGGGTATGGTGGGTCAGGAAAGTGATGGAGTTTTCCCCGAGGGCTCTGGCATTGGGGAGTGGGGCTACAGGGCGCCAGCCCGTGCCTTCGAAGGCTTTTTCGAGGTAAACTTCGCTGCAACTTCCTTGAATGCAGTGGATGCCCGCTTTGTGGGCTTCGGAAAGGATCCGATCCCGCGACCATCCTTTCCCCAGCTTTCCTGGGACCACGTAAATCGGATAACGGTAGAATGCCCCTTGCAAGTGGCCGGGAGGCCAGGGGGAACGGACAATGTGGGATTCCCGGGTGGCTTCGTGCCACTGTTCCGCGATCCTTACCCGTTTGGTGTGGAAGGTGTGAATGTTGCGGAGCTGGATCCGGCCGATCGCAGCCTGGAACTCCGTCATCCGGGCGTTGGTTCCGAAACTTTCGTGGAGCCAGCGGAAGCCCGGAGGATGTTGCGTGTTGAAAACCATGTCGAAGTCCTTGCCATGATCCTTAAAAGCCCAGGCACGTTTCCATAGCCCGTGGTCATTGGTCACCAGCATCCCGCCTTCCCCTGCCGTGGACATGATTTTGTCCTGGCAAAAGGAATAGGCCCCGAGGTCCCCCATGGAGCCCACGGGCTTGCCTTTGTAAGTCGCTCCATGGGCTTGGGCGCAGTCTTCGATGACAAAGAGGCCGCGCTTTTTGGCCAGGGCGAGGATGGCGTCCATTTCGCAAGGCCAGCCGGCCAGGTGGACAAGGATGACAGCTTTGGTCTTTGAGGTGATGCAGGCTTCGATAGTGCGGGCAGTGAGGTTGCCGCTCTCGGGACAAACATCGGCAAAGACCGGGACGGCTCCGGCCCATGGTACACAGGAAACCGAGGCCATGAAGGTGCGAGGGGTAACGATGACTTCGTCCCCAGGGCCAATCCCGAGTGCCTTGACCGCCATCTCCAGGGCGGCCGTACCATTCATGCAGGAAATGGCATATCGGGTGTGGCAATGGGCGGCGAACTCTTCTTCGAACGCCTTGCATTGGCCACCGGTCCAATAGTTGATTTTCCCGGAGCGGAGGACTTCCGTGGCAGCTTGGATTTCTTCTTCTGAAAAATGGGGCCAATTCATGTAGGGGGCGAATGGAGGATGGCCAGGCCGACCGTACCGAGACGATCCATGGCTTCTAGGAATAATGGTTCCCGCCAAAGGCGTTCAAGCGGATATTGGGAGGAGACGCGGATAAAATATTGTTCGGGTTGTTCGGCCCACAGGTGCTTCCAAAACCCCCGAAGCCATTGCAGGATGTCCGGAGTCGTCGTCACGGTCTTCCTTTGGCTGGCCACTTGCCCGTCCACCAAGTGCCAGAAAAGCACGTAGCGGGTCTGCCGGTCGATCGTGAATGTACGGACTTCTGCAGGAAGCAAATCATGGCCAGGCCGATGGAAGGTTTGGGCGAATTCGGAGTGGGTGCAGATCCATCCGTTTTCGACCCAACACCGGTCGGGTGAATGGATCCCGACCAGTTGGACAGGCATTTTCCCAGGCCCCCAGTATGCGGCGTACACGTCGAAACCGATCCCGTTTCCTTTGTAACCCAAGTAGGCATGGTCGTCAAACTGGAGGATTTTGTCAGTGGCGGACTGGACGGCCTCGGTTTCCCCAAGTTGGAGGGTTTCCACTTCCCATCCTGGGAACGCAGCAGGAAGGAGGGCTTCCAGGTGGGGTGGCTTGCCGGGCTTGGCATTATTGTGCCGGGGTATGAATTGCAGGAGGAGGCAAGCCAGGACAAGGCAGGCCCCGGCTTTGGGGACGAGAGCTTTCATGGCTTTTCACCTCCTGGGTTATTCACTTCGAGGGGCGTCCCTTTGAAGTTTTCCATGGTCGCGGAATCTTCATGGTTGATATCGCTACGGCGGAGGACTTTCAACACAGTGAGGCCAAGGATTTTAAGGTCTAGGAGGAAACTCCGGTTGTCCACATACCAGACATCGTACCCAAACTTCTCCTCCCAGGTGATGGCATTGCGCCCTTTGACTTGGGCCCAACCGGTCAGCCCTGGCGTGACATCATGGCGTCGGGCCTGCTCTTTTGAATACAAAGGGAGGTATTCGACCAACAATGGCCGGGGGCCAACCAGGCTCATTTCCCCTTTTAAGATGTTCCAAAGCTGGGGTAGCTCGTCGAGGGAGGTTTTGCGGAGGAACTTTCCCCACTTGGTCAGGCGCTGGGCATCGGTCCCATTGCCGGATGCCATTGTCCGGAACTTCCGGATCGTAAAGATCACACCATGCTTCCCAGGGCGTTCCTGGGAGAAAAGGACAGGGGAGCCCTGGACCAGTAGGCTGATGAGGGAAACGGCCAGGACCACCGGGGAAAGGAGGAGCAGCAAGATGCTGGAGACCGTGATATCGAGAAGCCGTTTCATGGGGTTGAGGGGGGCTTTTCAATTGGCAGGAGCAGGGAAAGGGCCGCATCTACAAACGTGTCGGCGTTATGGTTGGCAAAGTATCGGCTGGCATCGGGAACAGCTTTCTTGTGGCTTGCCAGCTGGTCAGGATCCCCGAGTGACCGGCCCGTATCCTCAATCTGGGCGGGAAGGGGACTGGAAGGAATGGAAATCCCTGCCCCGAACTCCTTACAAATCATGTCAGCATTGGTATTGGGCGGCCCAAAGTACAAGAGAGGGATCCCGGCCGCCAGATAGCCTGCGAACTTGCTAGGGGAAAACAGCCCGGCAACACGGTCTTCCATCAGGAGGATTCCATAATGGATCCCTTCCTTGGCGAGGGTTTCGCGGAGAACTGGGAAAGGCAGCCTGGGAAGGATTTCAACCTCTACCCCATGATCTACTGCAAACTTTCTGAACCGGGCTTCACCGGCCGATGAAGTCCCGACGACAAGGAGGCGGATAGGAATACCTGGATACAGCCCTTGGTAGTGACGAATGACATGCCCTATGGGTTCCAGGGGGTGGTTCATGCTAAGGTTCCCAGCGTAGGCAAGCCGGAGGGGATGGGGAGCAAGGGAATCCGGCAGGGAGGCCAAGGATGGGTTAGCTTCCTGTTCCAAACTGTACTCATCCCAAGTCGGATGGACGAGGACAGGAAGGCCAGGAACTTTAGAAACGAGGGCCTGCTTCATTGCCACATCCAAAGTGACCACGCCGGCTAGCTGTTCTAAGGAAAGGCTATCAACCATCCTAAGGAATCCGGCTAGAGGGTGGAGCCAGGGATATTTGCCCAATGTCCTGGCTTCGATTTCAGGGTGGTAGTCCATGATCCAGGCCAAGGTGGGAATCCGGAACGGCACTGCCCACAAACTTGCCCAAACTTGGATGCCAGGTGGGGCGGAACGGACAAGGATCCATGAAGGGCGGAATAACAAAATGTGAAAAGGTACAAGGATATACATCCAAACCAGGTTCAGGATCCTGGCAGGATGCAGCCCCCCAGGTACATACCTTCGCAAGAACCCACAGACCGGCCGTATCTCAAAGCCAGGGGCTTTTTCCCGGAATTTCGCCAAAGCCGACTGGAGCTGGTAGTCGGCTTCCGGTGGGTATTCAAAAATGACGAATGCCTTTTTCATCAAGAAGCCGAGCAAGGAAAACGATGGATCACATGGACTCCAGCAAGCATAAATAGGAATGGGCGACCCTATCCCAGCCGACTTTGGTACTTTCGTACCGGGCAAGGGCTTTGGCTGACAGCCGTTCCCTTCCTTCCCTGGAATCTAAAAGGGAACTGACCGCGTCAGCCCACTCCTTGGGATCATCAGGGTGGGCGTACACAGCCGCATCATGGCAAGCTTCTTCGGCAAAGGCCTTCCTGGAGGCAACCATAGGTTTGCCCAATGCCATGGATTCGTAATAGGTTAGGCCGAAAGACTCCAGCTTGGAGGGGTTGAGGATGACATCGGCCTCCTGGGCCAAGCGGATGGAGAGTTCCTTGGCAACCGGGCCATGGAAACGGAAACAATCCAAAACCCCGAGCTTCCTAGCTTTCTCTGTGAATGAGGGGATGGCCGAAGACTCAATGGTAAGGTTACATCGTACACCAGGGTATTTGGCTTTGAGCAGATGGAGGATGCCGGGAAGGAGAATATGGTTCTTATGGGGGGAAACACTGGCGATATAGCTCAGGACAGGGGCGCCCATGGTTGGCCTGGGACTGTCTTTATGAGAAGGGAGCCCCTCCACAGCACTAGGAATAACGGAAATTCTTTCATCCTCCAGGGCATACTGCCTTTGCAACCCGGCCTTCATCGCCTGGCTTTGGACTGTGATTTTGCTAATTCCTGGCAGGCCAACGCGGAGGTAGGATTTCATGGCCGCATACCGAAGGAAATCTTTCCAAGGCAAAGGGAAGCCGTAGTCCTTGAAAGGCGTGGCCAAGTGCGGTTGGTGGATCAGGAGCAAGTGGGGAACCGGGCAAAGTGGAGTACTCGTATCGCCCAAGGAAAACAACTTTTCGATGCCAGTTTTCTGGATGGTCCGGGGTATACGGAATGTTTCAAGGATGAATTTTTCCCTGGTTCCGGGATCGGTCTGGTAAATGGTGACGTGATCGCCAAGGGCACCCGGGCCAATGCCATGTGCCGACTCCCATTCGCGGGGCACCCAGGCAAAAAAACGATGCCCGGCAGCCCTTGTAATTTCACCCAAAATCCCCAAGCCAACCGCCCCGGATCCATGTCCCCGGAGAGTCCCCAAATGCAACCCAATTTTCATACCCTTGCCTTAGGACCAAGGAACCCTGGATAATGAGCCTGCCAAGTTGTTTGCATCGGATGCCATGACCTTAAGCCAAGCCACTACAACGCTGCAATTGGAAAATCCCCAGCCGGGATCCTTTGGGGAAAGATTCTTGGAGCAGGGTTTATCCGAAGAGCCACTCCAGCGCTTTGGTAACGGTCGGAAAATGGTTCACCGGGATGCCTTCATAATGGAAATTCGATGCCAACCTGAGGCCGACGTCCTTTCTTTCGTCCCCAAAGACCCGAGCCACTTTTGCCACACCATGTTCACGAACGGTTTCCATGGTCTCGATGTGGAGTTGGTAGGTTTCGCTGGGCATACCGGTCACCAAGGTCAGGTCTGTAAGCAGAGAAAAGCCAGGTGACATCTTCTCAAGGTTGTCACGAACTTTTGATATCAATTCATGGCAGGCATCACTGTCGATAAATCCCTTGAGGGAAATGGACATCAATTTCCTCTCCGGGAATCCTCGGACATGGACTAGGCATGGAGGGACTTTTTCCTTTTTTTCCATAGTACCGCTAGGCGCAGGGTCAAACGGCTTTCGAGAATATCCTGCTAATTTGGTAATCGTGGATTTCAACAGCTAAAGAATAAGTCTGAATGGAGTGCAATCGGTTCAAG
>JAYPDO010000144.1:0-11187 GCA_038125285.1 Opitutia bacterium | reverse complement strand
TCGTTGGATTTACCGAACCCAATCCTACCTGGGCGCCCCAACCTGGAATCACTCTGCTTGGGACGATTCGGGGCGGTGGCTGGTACTGGCTTGGCACCTGTCCTGGGGCTAAATTTCGGATTAGGATCTTCCTTGGGCTGGGTCACTTGCTGGACTTTGGCAGGGGCGCCTCCCTTATCCTTTTTTCCCCCTAACACCCAACGGAAAGGATTGAAACTGCCACGTTGCCTCTTTTGCGGAGGAACCCGGGAATGGTCTTTCCTGGGATCAAAAGTTTTTTCGATCGGGGTAAGCCGCTTTACCGGGGCATTTTTGCCCATGAAATATTTTCCGGACCTGGAGTTGAACTCCTCACTGGGTCGAACATCGATCCCAGAGAGGTCATTGAGCGAAGATTTACGGATGGCTTCCACTTCCCGCTTGGCGTCTTTGACATCCGGCCCAATTTCCTTCAACCGTTGCCTCACCTCCTCTTGGTGGCGTTTGCTGGTCGAGTTCCGGGCAGAATTCAGAGCCGACTCAGCGTCCCCCATGATGGACAAGATTTCGTCTCTTACATCTTCACTTTTGTCCAAGGCCGTTTGCTTGGAGGCATGGATCCGGTATTGGACTTCATGCAATTTTGGCCGCTCGACCCAATTCACGTCACTATTGTCTGAATCCTGAGCATGCGTTTTTGTGGAGGCAAAGGGGGGCGAAAAGAAAAGTAACAGGGAGATTAAAGCCAATGCAACTGGCAGTAACCTCCTGGGAACCCGGGGCACCGGATTCTTGGTTTTCGTTGAAGAGAAAGACATGAATCCCCTGAAGAACAACCCCAAAAAGGGGATTCACGCGATAGAAGCAAACCTATAATTTGGCAGGGAAAAACCTAACCGTTGGATTAATGTTACCAAACCGTTGGATTATTTTCATGGAATAGGCGGAGGTATGCCGTGGAATTTTGCTGCTAATCAATGTGTTCCTGACATTGCTAAGAACCGGAGCCATTCGCCCTACCGCGATCAGTCCCCAAGGAACTTTTTCCGGAACCCCGGCTCGATATCCTTTATCCTGACGAGGATGAGACCTACGGTCGTGTTGTTAAAATCCTTGTCCAGATGGAAGCTGAGCAAGGTTCCGTTTAATTTGAGGTAGTGACGAAGCAACACGGGCATGCCTTTACCGTCCCGCTCCACGCTCGAAACAACGAAGGACAATGCCTCGGCCATACAACCGGAACCTTCCAAATGGGGCATCAAACTTTCAGCCAAGGGGCAAATCCGGGGAGGATTCAGACCTTCGACATGGGGCGACAACTCCCTGTCCTGGTGCCTCGATTTCAAAAACCCGACCATCAAGTCCCGGGAAACGGGCGCATAGTCCGAAGTCAGGCTAACGCATCCAAATAAGTTCCCATAGCCAGGGTTCCGGCGGACGAATTCCCCTATCCCTTGCCAGACCAGGGACAAACTGGCGTGCTTCCTCTGGTACTCCGGGCGTATGAAGGAGCGCCCCAACTCGATCGTTTTGCCGAGCTTGGCAAGGAAGGCTGGGTTGAGGTCAAACAACTTTGCGGAGTATAGTCCTTCCACACCCTGGGTCGCTACAACCTCGTCCATTTTGCAAAGACGGTATGCGCCGACTACCTGGCAAGTCTTGTGGTCCCAGAGGAATAGCTGGTGGTAATGGGGGTCATGGGAATCGAGGTCAAGTGTATGCCCAGTTCCCTCCCCGACCTCCCGGAAAGTCAGCTCCCGGAGCCTGCCGATTTCTGTTAGCAGGCACTCAGGAAGGTCCTTTCCTGTTTGGCAATACACGGAAAATTCCCCTTTGTGCAAAAGCCCTGCCTCGGGCGGCAAAGATTGGACCGCATCCAAAAGGGTCTGGGTCGGCATGCCAGGGGCGATAGGTTCAGGATCACGGAAAGGCCCACGCTCAAACCCTTGTCGGCCCCCAGCACCTTTGAGGGCATACGTGCTGAGGCGCAGATAGTGGGTAAAAGCCATGGGGGACTCAAAACGGCGCGCCATTTCCGGACCGACCGGGCGCCCCACGGAAAAACGAACCGTAGCCCCGGCCATCTTCAACATTTCACGGGGCAGGAGTGCCGTACGGAAACGGGGATGTACCATGCCTGCAACCTGGAATGGGATGCTGTTCCTCCCTTCAAAGTAAACTGGCACGACCTTGGCCTTGGTCTTCCGGGCAAGGGCGGCGGCATGGTCGTTCCAAAGGCCGTCAGAAACTCGGTTTTCCTTCCGATGGTAATGGGAAACCTTCCCTGCAGGGAACACGACAAGGCAACCGCCCTGATTCAAGTAATGCAGGCTTTGTCTCATGGAGTGGAAGTTAGCCGCCTTCGGTGCGTCCCCAAAGGGATCGACTGGGATCGAGTGTGCATCCAGGGCGGGGAACACCCCGAGCAGGTAGTTCAACAAAAGTTTGAAATCAGGGCGCACCTTGGACAATGCCGCCCCGATGACGATCCCGTCCAAACCGCCGAAGGGATGGTTGGCCACAATCACAACCGGCCCTTCCTTGGGGATGTTCCCTAACGATCCGGCCGCGACTTCCCAATCGACACCCATGGCAGAAAGCACGTTGCCGAAGAAGTCGCCACTAGCCTTCCCAATGGCCGTTTCGTAGATTTGTTCAAGTTGGTCAGTCCCAAGGAGAGGGCTTGCTGGCCAGCCCAGCTTTTGGTTCAAGCCGGCGATGGAATAAGGAGGGCGTAGAGCAGTGGTAGATGTCATGATGATTAGAGAGTTAAGTTGGGTACCCCTCCGGTTTGCCAACCCCGTGCCAACTTGGAAAAAGTTTGGCCATATATCAGGACATCCCTTTGGTTGTGCGGATTCCGCCCATTCCGCCGCCAGTGAGGAAACTGTCACTGGATCATCCCATGTAACTGCGGGCGGAAAAAATGAACACGCAAGCAGGACTAACGCCCAGCCGAACCATAAGAAGCTGGCAGACACAAGACGGCAGCCAGGATGGCGGCCACAACTGTCGAAACCATGATCCCATGGAAATGGATCCCGGCTTCCAATGCCCACCCGAACAATGCCGGACTCAATGCCGTCCCGAAGATCCCCATGCTCGCCGCCAGGCTCTTGATCGCCCCCAAATGCCGTGTCCCGTAAATTTCCGCCCACATTGCCCCCCCGACGGAACTGGCGAAGCCCATGCTCCCTCCCATCAAGGACATGTAGACCCAGGGAAGATACGGTATTCCACCCCAAAGGACCAACACGATCCCCAGGCAGATAGACACACTGACAAACGGGAAAAGCTTCCGAGCACCAAATTTGTCCACCAATGACCCGACAAAAAGGGAAAACAGGATCCTCGTGGCTGCAAAACCGACAAAGGCCTTCGCCAGCACTTCCATTGTCCAGCCTTCGCATTCGACCAGAATGCCTTGGTGAAAGATCAAGCCGGTAACGGCAAAAGGGATCAGGAGATAGTTCGGCAAAAGGATGTAAAACCGCAAATCTTTCAGTACATGCCCACGGGTCCATTCCTTCTCACCGGGGGCTAACCCGCCCTGTCCCGGTTGCAGGGAAGGCGGTTCCCTGAGTTCCGGTGGTGCCAACAACCATGCGGCCAAAGGGATTGTGACCAAAACCACGATCCCGGCATTGAGCCAACAAGTCCACCGCCAGCCCATGAGGGCGACCAACGAGACCATGGCAAAAGGGAACAAGCCTTCCCCGAGGGGAAACCCCAGTGCGGAAATCCCCAGCGCCTTCCCCCGCCTGCCTTCGAACTTCCGGGCCATTGTCGTATTGGCGACATGGCCGCAAAGCCCCTGCCCGGACAGACGGAGCATGAAGAACAAAGGCAACAAATGCCATGGCTGGCTGGCAAACCCCAATCCGAGGCAACCTAAAGCCATCACGAGCAAGACCCCTACCGAAAATCTACGCAAGTCCGCCGAATCGATCCACCTTCCGGCAAACGGCAGCACCGCCGCGCTACACAAGGTGGCGGCCGAGTAGATCGTCCCATACAGACCGCTTCCCATTCCGAATTCTTCCTTCCATGAACCGGCAAACAAGGAAATGAAGAACGTTTGCCCGAAACTGGAGAAAAAAGTCATCAGCATCCCGAAGGAGAGGATACGTTTTTCCTGGTGAAAGAGGTCGAAGTAAGGCCGGATCACGAAAGATGCCAAACAAGGAGGGGAGGATGGATTCGAATTGTATGTTTCGACCTGCTCCTATGTAGTCGGTGCCCACAATGGACAAGACGAAACCCATACCCGTCCTTCGGCATGAATCGGACGTACCTAGGGAAAAGAGCGCATGCGGGCATCGTTGCAGGTTGCTCAGCCAAGGGGACAAAGATCTCGCAGCCTGGGCCCATGCGGTCGATATCGACGGCGCAAGACCGCATTACCACAAAATTGCGACGGAGTTATACTACGTCCTGGAAGGCGAAGGCCAGGTGATCCTGGACGGGGACGTGCAGGACGTCCGCAAAGGGACGATGGTCCATATCCCCCCAGGTGTCGTGCATGAAGCGGCGGGGAAGATGCGCATCCTGGTCATCGGCATCCCGGATATCGACGACTCGGATGTTTACTTTGTCTGACTTCCCCCAACAACTCCCAAAGCAGCATCAATCTTTCCCCATCAACACAAATCCAATTGTAAGCCCATAGCCTCTTCCCCATGAAACTACATTCCCAAGCCTTCCTCCTGGCCATTTCCATAATCCCGAACATTCCTGCCGCGATCGCCCAGGAGGGCAAAGTCATCCCACTCTGGAAAGATGGTGCCCCCGGATATGAGCACAAGAAGGACGAGCCCGAAAACGAAAAGAACGGAACCGTCACCAATGTCCATTATCCTACCCTCACCGCATTCCGTCCGGAAAAGGGCAAAGGCAATGGTGTCGCGATCGTCATTGCCCCAGGAGGCGGTTTGCGCCAACTCGGCATGCGCGGTGAAGGCTATGCGATGGCAAATATCCTCGCCTCCAACGGCTACACCGCCTTCGTTCTGAAATATCGCCTCTCCCGCGAAGCCGGCGTCCCCTACAAGTTTGAACGCGAGGTATTAGAGGACGGCCAACGGGGCATGCGCTTGGCACGCTCCCTTGCGGAGGAATACGGTTTCGACCCCAACAAGGTCGGCATGATGGGCTTCTCCGCAGGGGGCGAAGTCGTCTCGATCACCAGCTACCGCTCCGGCAAAGGCGACCCCAACGCCGCCGATCCCGTCGACCGCCTTGAGGCCAGGCCCAACTTCCAAATCCTCATCTACCCAGGTCCGATGGGTATCCCCTCCCGTTTGCCGACCGACGCACCAAAGGCCTTCATGCTCATCGCAGCGGATGATGGCCACGCCAGCGTCCTCCTCAACTTGGCCCAACGTTTCCGCGAATCCGGCATCGGTTACGAAGCCCACCTCTACGCCAAAGGCGGCCACGGTTTCGGCATGGGCCAACGATCGAAACGTACTAGCATCCAACATTGGACCGACCGCCTGCTCGATTGGCTCAACGACGAGGTGCTCAACGATTTCCCGAAATAAGGGCACAGTTTGAACTCTTTGGAGTGCTGTGTCATCCCACAGCACTCTAAGCAAATCTTCTCACATCACGATCTCACAACCCGGCAGCGCCTTGCGGATCATCCGTCGGCCTTCGTCGGAAAGGCCAGGGATGTTGCTGATGTCGAGGTACTGGAGGGTTTGGATTTTGGCGAGATGGGAAAGGGTGGCATCCGTGAGGTTTTCACAACCAGGCAAGGTGAGTTCGGTGAGGGGCAGTTTTTGGAGGTAGGCAAAGTCACCGTCCTGGAGTTGGAGGCAGTTGTCAAAATAGAGGATGCGGAGGGTTTGAATCTTGGTGAGGTGCTGGAAATGCTGGCCTTGGAGGTTGTAGCAATCGGCAAGGTTGAGTTCGGCGAGCTTGGGGAGTTTGGAAATGTGTTTTAGGCCGGATCCCGTGAGGCCTTTCGTGTGCCAGAGATTCAGGGATTGTAAATTTTGGAGCATGGCCAGGTTGGCCAGTCCATCGTCGGTGAAATGGTCGTTGTCGCTGGCATTGAGGTGGGTGAGTTGGAGGTTGGTGCCGACGTAGCGGAGGCTTTGGTCAGTGAGGGCGCGGATGCAGCCGATGTTGAGCTTTTGAAGGTTGGGAAGGTTCTGGAAGGCCGCGATCCCTTTGTCCGTGAGGGGAAGGCATTGGTAGAGGTTGGCCTCGACCAGAGTGTCGCGGCAGGGGAAGTCTTGGAATGCTGCGTCGGTGAGGCTTTTTGATTCGATGAGGTTGAGGCTTTTAAGGTTATTGGGGAAGACGAGTCCCCCACCCTTGTGTGCCCAACAGAACCCCATGTTGAGGGACTGGAGCTTCGGGAGCTTAGCAAAGGCTTGGGTGGCGGCGCGGTCATCGATCCCGACGCAGCCATAGAGGTTTAGGATTTCCAGTTCCGGCATGTCCTCCAGGTAGCGAACCGCTTTTTTGATCTGGTCATGCTGGCTAAGGTCCAGGTGCCGAAGACCGGTAAAGCCCCTGAGGGATTCGAGGCCTTTGTCGGTTAGGGTGCCGCGGAAACAAGTCAAGTTGAGGCGGCGGAGGGTGGCCTTGTGGGTGAGCGTTTCGAGGCCTTTGCCGGTGAAGTCGCGGCAATCGGTGAGGTCGAGTTCCTCCAGGCGATGATCCTGGATGTAGCTAAATACGGCTTCGAGTTCCTTGCCCGATGTCATCTGGACACCCAGGCGGCGGACTTTGGGGAGCTTGGCAAGGACGGCGTAACCGGATTCTGTGAGTCGATGGGAATCGAGGCGGAGTTCCTCCAGGTCTTGCAGGCTGGCCAAATGCGGCATGTCCTTGTCCACGAGACCGGCACGGCGAAGGTCCATCTTGGTAATGGAAGTGTCCCGGCAGAGTTCCTCGAACGCCTTGGGATTGAAGCGTTCGGCGGGGTCGTAGGTGTAGGACTTGGCAGGAAGAGAGGAGCTAAGGAAGAGAACTCCACAGCAGGCTGCGGAAAGTAAAGCGGCAGCCCTGCTGCATTGTATGTTTACCTCGGGAAGCATCGATTTCACCCGACCAACTCCCCCAGCGGGCCTTTCTGCATGTCGAGTTTGCCGAGGGCAAAATCGGGTTGGCCGAAGTGGTCGGTTTCAAGTCCGGCGGCGTGACACACAGTGGTAAGGAAATTGCCAAGGGTGTGACGGTGGTTCGCCGAGCCGTAGTGAGGATAAGCGAGGTAGCGACCGTTCGCCTTGATTGCCCCGCCGAGGTTGCCAAGGGTGAACATCGGCCATTCAGTGGCGCTGGAGTGGTGTTTGTCGGAATTGTCGCTGAGGTAGACTATGAGGGTGTTATCAAGCATGGTGCCGTCGCCTTCGGGGGCTTGTCCGAGGCTCTGGGCCATGCGGGCGATGAGGTCGATGTGGAACTTGCGGATCATGTTGCGGCAGTCCTGGGAGGAGAGGTCGCCGCTACTGGAACCATGCCCGATGGAGTGGACCTTGGGGGTGATGCCGAGGCCTTGGTAGGAGGAGTTCAAGTCGTCGCAATGAATGGTGACGACGTTGCTGATCCCGGTGATGAGGGCGGCGGTGGCCATGTCGAAATGGGCGTCGAGATGGTCCGTAGTGAACTTGGAGGTATATTTGTCGGTCGGCTTGGGGGCGTGTTCTTTGAGCAGGCCTTGCATGGAGACGAGTTGGGTACGGCGGTGCCGGAGCGCTTCAAAACCGGAAAGGTAGGTGCCGAGCTTTTCGCGTTCCGGCCCGGGGAGTTCCTTTTGGAGCCTTTTGATGTCCTCGCCCATGGCGTCCAGAACATTGCCGGTACGGGTGTACTTGGCCTTGATATTCCCGCCTTCGGCAATGCTGCCGTAGAGGTTTTGGTAGGCAAGTTCGGGGTCGCACTGGAATGGGAGTTGCTTGTTGCGGTCCGATGCGGAGATGGACGGATAGGCTGTGCCTTGGCTGCCGTCGCCCATCTTGAGGCCGATGTGGTTGAAGACGGAAGGGAACTTTTCGGAAAGAAAACCGTCCAGGGTCGCGGCGAGGGGTTGCGAAGTTTCGGTGGCTTTGTAGGCTCCAAGCGCCCCGTAATGCGAACTATGGCCGCTATTGCACATCTTGCCGCTGAGGCCTTGGATGATGTTGAGGCGGCCTTTGAAAGGTTCGAGGGATTGGAGGCTGTCCGGAAGGGTTTTGTCCGCAAGGGGGGCATCGACGAGTTTGTCTCCGCCATGGGCAAGCCCTTCCGGGTTGAGGAACTCCGCCTGGAGCCCGCTACTTTTGACGACGAAGACAAACCGCTTCGGAAGCTGGCCTTTGGCGGCGGCATCAAGGTGGGCAAGGAAAGGGGTGAGCAAGGTGGCACCGGCCCCCTTGAGGAGGTTGCGGCGGGAAAAGGGATGGGTGGTGGCGAACATGGCTTTATTTCCGGTACAAAAAGGAATCGGAGGTGAGTAGGGAGACGAGGGTTTCTTTGAAACTGCCGCCGCTCTGGATGTAGGTCTTGTCCAAACGGATGAGGGTCTGGGAATCGGAAGGCATTTCGTTACGGCCCATCCAGTAGCGGAAGACGTGGCGGAGGAAACTTTGGCGGGCGAGATCGCTGCTGGCGATGCGTTCCATCATGTCCTGGAATCCGGCCACTTCGCCGTCGAGGCCGGGTACGAAGGTATGGCTAATCTCCCCGGTGGTGTCCACGGGCTTCCCCAGCTCCAATTCCCGAAAACGGCCTACGTGGTTGAAGGCTTCGAAGGGCATACCGAGCGGGTTCATCTTTATGTGGCAACGCCAACAGGCTTCCTCCCGGACAACGGAAAAGCGTTCGCGGAGGGTTTTGTGCGGATCGTCAGGGATCTTGGCGTCGACATTGATGGGCACGTCCATGATCGTCCCGGCAAGGAGTTTTTCACGGATCCATTTGCCACGGCGGACAGGGTCGTTGTCAAAATTGCCGCTATGGGCGACGAGCCAGGAAGGCTGGGTCAGTATACCGCAACGCTGCCCTTCCGGCGCGACTTGGGGAATTTTTGTCCTGGAATCGTAGGCCGCCTCAAAGGGGTCGAGGTTGTAGCTCTGGATATCGTGGGTCCCTGCGTAATTTTGGCGGTTCCCCTTGCGTTTGATTTGGTCTGGGGGATTAGTGCCGTTCCAGTAGGAAACATAGACCTTTTGGGTCGTGAGGAGTTGCCGAAGGACGTCCTTGTCTTCCCGTAGGATATCAAGGATAAGGGCGTCCGTGTCGTACATCAGGCGGAACGGGGTATGGCTGTGGTACTGCTTGAAGCCTTCCTCGGTTTGGAATTTCTCGACGTCCTTGAAGACCGTGTGGGCCTTATGGTAGCCAAAAAATTCCCGGAAAAACTGGAGGATCCGGGGATTGGCTACGGTGTTGGCGGGGGAATTGTGGTTGGGAAATTGGGTTCCGCCCTTTGGGGCAAGGATCTGGCGGACGGCGGCCTCGACATCCTCGCGGGTCGCCAACTTCCCCTCCCGCATCATTTCCTCGAGCCAACTGCTGGGTCGGTGCGCCGGGTTGCCCTTGGTGAGCGCGTCCTTGATGACCTCCTCGCTGTCCTTGGTGTACGCTTCGGTGGTTTCGAACTCGGTATCCACCCCGAAGGCCGGGGTATCCATAAAGGCGTAGTGGAGGGCGTAGACCAGCTCCTGAGGGGACAACATCCGGCGGCCATGTCCGTCAGGCTCCCCCATCCCCAGTTCCATCCGGTAAACGAACTCCGGTGAGAGGGTGATATAGATCAGGACGGACTGGAGAGCCATCTTGTTGCCGAGCGGGGCATTCCGCAGGAAGACATTTTCCCAGTAGTGCTGGCGTTCGGATTTTTCCGGGAGTCGGCGGAAGAAAAGTTGGAAGGCCAAGTCGAGCGCAGGTGCGAAACCGTCCAAAGTGACCTCCCCTTCGGCATCAACGATCTTCTTAAAAACCACCGGGATCCGGCCCCGCCTTTCGATGCTGCTGGTCTCGACCCCGCCAACAAACCCGCCGTGGTTGTTCCCATGCCGGCTATCCTTGTTTTTCACCTCAGTGACCACCTTGACCTTCAGACCCTCCGTCAGGATCTCGGCCATCTTTTCGGAATTGGTCAGGAGCGCCTCCAAGGAGGCTTGGTCGGCGCGGATGGTGGCGTAGTCCGTAAAGCCGGAGGCATGGTGGACAAATTCATAGAAGGGATTGGCATACCGGGAATCGTTGAAATACCGGGTCGTGATGACCTTCCCCTTGTGCGGCCCGTACTTCACGACATTGCGGGGGTTGACCCGGGACGCGCTACCAATCTTCACACTCAACCAGGGCGACCGGCCATAGTGGTCGCTCCAAACCCGGTCGTAAATGGCCGGACGTTGCCGCCAGAGCCGGGCCGGAGTGTAGGGCGCATCCTGGATACTCCCGTCGAAAAGGGTCTTGTGGTCGATATAGTTGCCGTACTGCGGCAGGAGCAACTTTTCATCCAAGCCAAAACCCCGGCCATAACGAAGCAATTGCCCGTCCAGCCAATTGAGGAAGACTTGCTTCTCCCCGGCCGAAGGTTGGCGCTTAGACTTTTTCTCCGGCGGCATCTCCCCGAATTGCACCTGGGCAAAGACTTCGTCCCAAAGATCCCCCGCCTCCGGGGTGGACATATCGGGCGATAGCTTTTCAAAGTCAAGGTCGCCCTTGGTCGTCTTCCCGCTGTGGCATTGGAAGCAATTTTGCCGCAAGAACGGCTCGGCAAATTCCTTGTAGGCCGCCTCGTCAGGAGCCGTCGCGGATAGGTACACCAAGCAACTCAGAAAAAGCAGGGCAGATGGAAGGGATCGTTTCAACGGAAGGCTCATAGTACCCGGCCAGAGAACTATGACCAGGAATTGCCGAAAATGTCCTGAAGGAACGAAGGAATGGAGCCTTGGCCAAAGGGTGAAAATCAATTCACATCATCACAATAAACCTTATCCGCAACTCTCCCTAGGCCAAAAACATGATAAATTGGACTGCCCCTAAGTCGCGAAGCGACCCCTGGACTGTCCCCAAGTGACCCGCATGAAATATAACGCCCCCAGCTGGGCCGCGTAGCGTTTGACATGTAGCAAACCATTGGTTTGCGGAGAGTCAAATGAGGAGTCGGCCCAAGCTTGTTGTTGTCTGGCGCGAAGCGGCGGACGGCGACAAGCTTGGGCGAAGCGCGGCTGGGGGCGTTGCCCGGACATAAAGCGGAGCGAG